>NZ_JBFADM010000041.1:0-80224 GCF_040641355.1 Streptomyces sp. NPDC020996 | reverse complement strand
GGGGCGCGGGGCGGGTCCGGGGGCGCCGGGGGGGGCGCGCGCCCCCCCTTCTCGTCGCCGTGGGCTGCCGCGTGACGCGGCTCCCCTCAGTCGACGTCGACGTCGGAACCGACGCCGACGTCGGATGTCGTCGGATGCCGTCAGACGAAGCCCCGCGTCGGCAGCGGCTTGCCGTACCAGAGCTCGATCAGGCGGGCCGCGATGGAGATGCCGTACGGCGGGAGGACCTCGCCGGACTCGAACGCCGCGTGGAGTTCCTCGCGGGAGAACCAGCGGGCCTCGTGGATCTCGTCGCCGTCGACGTTGACCTCGGTCGAGGTCGCGCGGGCCATGAAGCCGAGCATGAGGCTGGAGGGGAAGGGCCAGGGCTGGCTGGCCACGTACTCGACCGGGCCGACGGCGATGCCGGCCTCCTCGAACACCTCGCGGCGCACCGCCTGCTCGATGGACTCCCCGGGTTCGACGAAGCCGGCGAGGGTCGAGAAGCGTCCCTCGGGCCAGTGGACCTGGCGGCCGAGGAGGATGCGGTCCTCGTCGTCGGTGACGGCCATGATCACCGCCGGGTCGGTGCGCGGGTAGTGCTCGCCGCCGCAGGCCGGGCAGCGGCGGATGTGGCCGGCCGCGGCGATGACCGTGCGCTCGCCGCAGCGGGAGCAGAAGCGGTGCGTGCGCTGCCAGTTCTCGAGGCCGACCGCGTGCACCATCAGCCCGGCGTCCCGCGGCGACAGCAGCAGTCCGGCCTCACGCAGGCCCGCCGGCCGGGCCGACTGGTCGATGCGTCCGGGCAGCGAGTCCTTCTGGAGGGCGAAGTAGCTGACGCCGTCGGCGTCGGTGCCCAGGAAGTAGCGGTGCGCCTCGGTGAGGGGGGCCTCGAAGGAGGGGGTCATGACGAGTTCGGTCCGGCCGTCCGGCGTCTCGTCGATCAGGACCTGGCCGCCGGAGACGACGAAGCAGCGCGTCGAGGGGTGGCTCCACGCCGCGGCCAGCCAGGCCTCGTCGAGCCGGTGGTGGGCGGCCCGGTCGATGCCGCTGGGGGCGGTGAGCGAGATGGGTCGGTCGGCGGTGTGGTCGGTCCAGGTGGTCACGGGTGCTTGCAACTCCCCCGATGGAACGGATTTTTTCGGCGGGCGGTTCGGCGGGATGTGGGGCAGGAGGCGCCCTGGTCCCGGGGGACCGGGCGGTGCGGAGCGGCTCTTCCAGTGTGCCTCGCGGGGGTTGCCGCTCCGGGCGGCGCGGGACGCTCAGGGCGCACGGCGCCCGCTGTCGGCGAGGTCGTCCCACAGGTAGGCGGCTGTCTCGACTCCCTTGAGGAGGAGGTCGAGCTCCACCTTCTCGTTCGGCGCGTGCCAGCCGTCGGAGGGGACGGAGATGCCCAGGAAGAGCACGGGCGCGCCGAGCGTCTCCTGGAGGTCGGCGGCCGGTCCGGAGCCACCCTCGCGGGTGAAGCGGACGGGCGTTTCGAAGGCGCGGGCCATCGCGCGGACGAGGGACTGCAGGACGGGGTGGTCCAGCGGCGTCAGGCACGGGCGGGTGGCGGCAGAGAACGTGATCTCGTGCCGGATCCCGTCGGGGATCTGCTCGGCGGCCCAGACGCGGACGGCCTTCTCGATGTGGTCGGGTTCCTGGCCCGCGACGATGCGGAAGGACAGTTTCACCATCGCGGAGGACGGGATGATCGTCTTGCTGCCGGGTCCCTGGTAGCCGCCGCCGATGCCGTTGACCTCGGCGGTGGGGCGGGCCCAGATGCGTTCCAGGGTTGTGTGTCCGGCCTCGCCGTGCGTGGCGTACGACTTGGCCGTGCGCAGCCACCGCTGTTCGTCGAAGGGCAGTTCGGCGAAGAGTTCGCGTTCGCGGTCGGTGAGCTCGACGACGTCGTCGTAGAAACCGGGGATCGCCACGCGTGCGTGCTCGTCGTGCAGCGCGGCGACCAGGCGGGCCGCGGCGGTGGCCGGGTTGGGGACGGCGCCGCCGAAGGAGCCGGAGTGGATGTCCTGGTCGGGGCCGTACAGGCGGATCTCGCACTCGGCGAGGCCGCGCATGCCGGTGCACACCGTGGGGGTGTCCTCTGACCACATGCCGGTGTCGGAGACGATCACGGCGTCGGCGGTGAGCCGGTCCGCGTGCCGCTCGAGCAGGGCGCGGAAGTGCGGGGAGCCTGACTCCTCCTCGCCCTCGATCAGCAGCTTGAGGTTGACGGCCGGGGCGGTGCGGCCGGTGGCGGCGAGGTGGGCGCGGACACCGAGTGTGTGGAAGAACACCTGGCCCTTGTCGTCGGCCGCCCCGCGCGCGTAGAGGCGGTTGCCGCGGACGACGGGTTCGAAGGGCTCGCTGTCCCAGCCGTCCTCGCGGGCGGCGGGCTGCACGTCGTGGTGGCCGTAGACCAGGACGGTGGGCGCCCCGGGGTCGGCGGAGGGCCACTCGGCGAAGACGGCCGGAGCGCCCGGTGTCTCCCAGACCTCCGTGGTCGGGAAGCCGGTCCGCGCGAGTGCGGCGGCCAGCCAGTCGGCGCTGCGCCGCACGTCGGACGCGTGGCCGGGCTGGGCCGACACGGAGGGGATGCGCAGCCACTCCACGAGGTGGTCGAGGAAGGCGGCGCGGTGCTGCTCGATGTACGAACGGACGGCGCTGACGGCACTGTCAACGGGCTGGCTCATGGTCACGAGCCTATCGGCCCGCGGGGACATCCTCGTTGGGCGGTTCCTCACAGTTTGCTGGCGCGGTGGGCCCCTCCAGCAGCAGCCGCTCCAGCGCGGCCCGGCCGGGCAGGCCGTCCGGTCGTACGACCTCACCGCTGCGGATGTACACGAAAGCGGCGTCGACGGTCTCCGGGGGGACGCCTCGCTGCTCGGCCCAGGCGAGCCGGTACAGGGCGAGTTGGAGCGGGTCGGCGGTGGGGGCGCGGTTGGTCTTCCAGTCGACGATCTCGTACGTCGGCCGGTCGCCGCCGTCGTTCTTGTAGACGGCGTCGATACGGCCCCGGATCACGCGGCCGGCGATGACGATCTGGAAGGGCGCCTCGACGCGGTAGGGGGTGCGGTGGGCGTACTCGGTGCGCTCGAAGGCGGCCTTGAGGGACTCCAGATCGCGTTCGTCGGCGATCTCCGCGTCGCTGCCGGGCAGGTCCTCCGGCTCCAGCATGGGCAGGGTCAGCTCCTCGAAGCGGGCCTCGACCCAGGCGTGGAATCGGGTGCCGCGGCGTGCGGCGGGTTGCGGGGGGCGCGGCATGGGGCGCGCGAGTTCCTGCGCGAAACCGTCCGGATCGGCGGCCAGGCGCAGCACCTGGGACGCGGTGAGCGACGCCGGCAGCGGCACCTCCGTGACGGCGTCGCGGGCACGCAGGAGTTCTCCGGTGAGGGCGTCGAGGTCGCGGTCCCAGGAGGCCATGGTGCGGGCCTCCTCGGGGGTGAGGCGGGTGTGCGCGCGGGCGGGTCCGCGGGTGGGCTGCTCCCGCTCCGGGTGCGCCGTTTCGGCGCTCCTGGCTTGCCTGTCGTCCGGCGCCGCCGCCTGGTGCGGGACGGTCGGGCGGTCGGTGGACCAGGCGTCCCAGTCGGCCGGGTCCTCCTCGAACCGCGGCTCCTCCTGGTAAGGGGGCTCCTCCGGGTACGGCGGCTCGTCGTCCTCCGGCGGTGGGGGCCACTCGGGGTCGTGGTGGCTGTCCGGGTCGTGGGTGGCGGACGGATGGGCCGATCCGTGGGAGGCGAGGTCGTCCAGGTGGGCGAGGACCGTCTCGGCGGCCGCCCGGCGCCGGGCGAGGGCCGCCTCGTCCAGGGGCAGCGGCCACACCTGGTCGGCGCTCGCCCGGTGCAGGGCCGGGTTCTCCTCGTCCTCCGCGGGCTCGTCCGCCCACGCCTCGATCTCGCCGTGGCCGGCCGCGCAGTGGTCGTGGAGGGCCCGCAGGAAGTCGGACGGCCCGCGCGGCTTCTTCTGGCTGGGGCCCCACCAGTGGCCCGAGCCGAGGAGCAGGGAGCGGGGACGGGTGAAGGTGACGTAGCCGAGGCGCAGTTCCTCGGTCAGCTGGTGCTCCTTCATGGCCTCGTGGAAGGCCTTCAGGCCGCGCGCGTCCCATGCCTCGACGTCGGGCAGGGTGTCGGCGTCGCCGCGCAGTTCGTGGGGCAGCACCTTGCCCTGCGCGGTCCACTTCTCGCGGCCCTGGGTGCTCGGGAAGGTGCCCTTGACCAGGCCGGGCACGGCGACGACGTCCCATTCCAGGCCCTTGGACTTGTGGGCGGTGAGCACCTTCACGGTGTTCTCTCCGCCGGGCAGGGCGTTGTCGAGTCCCTTCTCGTACTGGGCGGCGGTGCGCAGGAAGGCCAGGAAGGCCAGCAGGGTGGCGTCGCCGTCGCCCGCGGCGAAGGAGGCGGCGATGTCGAGGAAGTTCGACAGGGTCTCGCGGCGGCGGGCGGCCAGGGCGTGCGGGGACGCCGACAGTTCCACCTCCAGGCCGGTCACGGCGAGGACGCGGTGCAGGACGTCCATCAGCGGGTCGGCCAGGGAGCGGCGCAGGTCGCGCAGTTCGGCGGCCAGGCGGGCGAACCGCACGCGCGCTTCCGGCGAGAACGGCAGCCCGTCGTCCTCGCGCCCGGCGTCGAGCGGCATCTCCAGGAAGGTGTCGAGGGCGTCCGCGAGCGAGATCACCTCGGACGGGTCGACCCCCTCGACGGCCTCGGCGAGCCTGCGGTCCCGGTCGGCGTCGTGGGGCCCCCCCCCGCGGGGGGCCCGCCCGCCGGGGCGGGGGGGGGCGGCCTCCGACTGCCCTCAGATCAGGCCACGTCGAACGTCGACGGGTCCGGGCCCAGGCGCCGGTCCTCGTTCAGCGCGCTGATCGCGGCCAGGTCCTCGGTGTCCAGGCTGAAGTCGAACACCTCGATGTTCTCCTTGATCCGGGACGGCGTCACGGACTTCGGGATCACGATGTTGCCGAGCTGGAGGTGCCAGCGCAGCACGACCTGGGCCGGGGTCCGCCCGTGCTTCTGGGCGATGGCGACGATCGCCGGGACCTCCAGCAGGCCCTTGCCGGAACCGAGCGGCGACCAGGCCTCGGTGGCGATGCCCTGCTCCGCGTGGAACTCGCGGGCCGCGTGCTGCTGCAGGTGCGGGTGCAGCTCGATCTGGTCGACGGCCGGGATCACCGACGTCTCGGCCATCAGCCGCCGCAGGTGCTCCGGCTCGAAGTTGGAGACGCCGATGGCCCGCACGCGGCCGTCGGCGTGCAGCTTCTCGAACGCCTTGTAGGTGTCGACGTACTTGTCCCGGGCCGGAGTCGGCCAGTGGATGAGGTACAGGTCGACGTAGTCCAGGCCGAGCTTCGCCAGCGACACGTCGAAGGCGCGCAGCGTGGCGTCGTACCCCTGGTCGGAGTTCCAGAGCTTGGTGGTGACGAAGACGTCCTCGCGGGGCAGGCCGGAGGCGGCGATCGCCCGGCCCGTGCCCTCTTCGTTGCCGTAGATCGCCGCTGTGTCGATGCTGCGGTACCCGGCCTCCAACGCGGTGGCGACAGCCCGCTCCGCCTCGTCGTCCGGCACCTGCCAGACGCCGAAGCCCAGCTGGGGCATCTCGACGCCGTTGTTGAGGGTGATCGGGGGGACCTTGCTGCTCACGAGCTCTTGATCCTTACGGTCGCGTGTCAGGTGGTACTCCCCATGGTCAACGATCACCGGCCGTGATGCATTCCTGACACCGCAATCCGCCCACCGGACCCGCCCCTACACCCGGTACAGCGCCTCGACCTCGCTCGCGTACGCCTTCTCGATGGCCTTCCGCTTCAGTTTGAGCGACGGGGTCAGCAGGCCGTGCTCCTCGGTGAACGGCTGCGCCAGTATGCGGAAGGTGCGGATCGACTCCGCCTGCGAGACAAGGGTGTTGGCGGCGACCACCGCCCGCCGCACCTCCGTCTCCAGGTCGGGGTCGCGCACCAGCTGGGCCGGCGTCATCCGCGGCTTGCCGCGCATGGCGAGCCAGTGCTCGACGGCCTCCTGGTCGAGGGTGACCAGGGCGGCGATGTACGGGCGGTCGTTGCCGACGACGATGCACTGGCTGACCAGCGGATGGTCGCGGACGCGCTCCTCCAGCACGCCGGGCGGGACGCTCTTGCCGCCGGAGGTGACCAGGATCTCCTTCTTGCGGCCGGTGATGGTGAGGTAGCCGTCGCCGTCGAGGGAGCCCAGGTCGCCGGTGGCCAGCCAGCCGTCGTGCAACGTCTCGTCGGTGGCCTTCTGGTTGTTGAGGTAGCCCTGGAAGACGTTGGGGCCGCGCAGCCAGATCTCGCCGTCGTCGGCGATGTGCACGGTGACGCCCGGGATCGGCTGCCCGACCGTGCCGTACCGAGTGCGCTCGGGCGGGTTGGCGGTCGCGGCGGCCGTCGTCTCGGTCAGCCCGTACCCCTCGTAGATCTGCACGCCCGCGCCCGCGAAGAACAGGCCCAGCCTGCGGTCCATCGCCGAGCCGCCCGACATGGCGTTGCGGATCCGGCCGCCCATCGCGGCCCGCACCTTGGAGTAGACGAGCTTGTCGAAGAGCTGGTGCTGCATGCGCAGACCGGCCGTCGGTCCGGGCCCGATCCCCCACGCCTTGGCCTCCACCGCGTCCGCGTACTTCACGGCTACGTCGACGGCCTTCTCGAAGGCCCCGGCCTTGCCCTCCTTCTCGGCCTTGCGGCGGGCGGAGTTGAAGACCTTCTCGAAGATGTACGGCACCGCGAGGACGAACGTCGGCCGGAACGCGGCCAGGTCGGGCAGCAGGGCCGCGGCGTGCAGCTGGGGCTGGTGGCCGAACCGGACCCCGCCCCGGACCGCGGCGACCTGCACCATCCGCCCGAAGACGTGCGCCAGCGGCAGGAACAGCAGGGTGGACGCCTCGTCGCCCTTCTTCGAGTGGAACACCGGCTCCCAGCGCTCGATGGCCGTGTCCGCCTCGTACATGAGGTTGCCGTGCGTGATCACGCAGCCCTTCGGGCGGCCCGTGGTGCCCGAGGTGTAGATGATCGTCGCGATCGAGTCCGGCGTCACCGCCTGCCGGTGGCGGTGCACCACGTCGTCCTCGAGATGGGCCCCGGCGTCGTACAGCTCCCGCACCGCCCCGGCGTCCAGCTGCCACAGCCGGCGCAGCCGCGGCAGCCGGTCGATGACGGTGGCGATCGTCATCGCGTGGTCCTCGTGCTCCACGATCGCGGCCGTGCACTCGGCGTCGTACAGCATCCAGAAGCACTGCTCGGCCGAGGAAGTCGGGTAGACCGGCACCACCTGGGCGCCGATCGTCCACAGCGCGAAGTCGAAGAGCGTCCACTCGTAGCGGGTGCGGGACATGATCGCGACCCGGTCGCCGAACCGGATGCCCTGGGCGAGCAGCCCCTTGGCGAGGGCCAGCACCTCGTCCCGGAACTCCGCCGAGGTCACGTCCCGCCACACCCCGCTGCCGTCCTTGCGGCCCATGGCGATGTGCAGCGGATCGTCCTGGGCACGCCGGAAGACGACGTCGGCCAGTCCGCCCACCGGCGGTGGCAACGCCAACGGAGGGTTGGTGAACTCGCGCAAACCCCGCTCCCCGGTCCTGGTGACGCTCCGCACGGCGCCGTGAAAGCTACCCCACCCCGGGGCGGGGCGGGAGGGGGCCAGAACCCGAGAAACGCTCAGATATGTGCTGGTCAGTGCCGGAAAATGCGCGCACATGCGGAAGGGTCGGACAGGGAACTGACCATTCAGTAAGTTTCGGGACCGTAATCTCCACCGAATCTGTACGACCCGATCACGCGCCCGCGCGTCCACCCCGCCCGCGTCGCCCGCGTCGTCCGCGTCGTCCGCGTCGCCCGCGTCGCCCGCGCGCGGCCGTCTCCTCTGTCTGCGCCGCCGGGCCCGGTTCCGTCACACCGGCACCATCCGCCCCGGCCGGCCCGTCTTGGACAATGCGTCCGTCGCCGCTCCGCCGCGACGGTGGCCCTACCTGCGGTGCAGCCGGTCGCCGGCCGCCAGGACGGCCGACGCCAGGGCCTCGGCCGCGCCGCGGGCGGCGGCGCGGCGCCGGTCGTGCAGGAGGACGAAGTCGACCTGGCCGAGCTCCGGCAGTCCCGCCCGGTCCGGCACCCGCACCAGGCCCGGCGGGATCAGCCGCCGGGAGTGCGCCATCACCCCGAGGCCCGCGCGGGCGGCCGCGATCAGTCCGTTGAGACTGGTGCTGGTGCACGCCACGCGCCACGGGCGCCCCTGCCGCTCCAGGGCCTGAAGGGCGAGGGCGCGGGTGATGCCCGGCGGCGGGAACACGATCAGCGGCACCGGACGGTCCGCGTCCAGGCGCAGCCGCTCCGCGCCGATCCACACCAGCTCGTCGTGCCACACCAGTTCACCGCGCGGGTCCTCCGGCAGCCGCTTGGCCAGCACCAGATCCAGCTTTCCGGCGGCCAGTTGCTCGTGCAGGATGCCGGACAGCCCCACCGTGAGCTCCAGGTCGACCTCCGGGTGGTCGTGCCGGAAGGCCTCCAGGATCTCCGACAGCCCGGTCAGCACGAAGTCCTCGGAGGTGCCGAAGCGCAGCCGGCCGCGCAGCCGGTTACCCGTGAAGAACGCCGCCGCCTGCTCGTGCACCTCCAGGATCCGGCGCGCGAACCCGAGCATGGCCTCGCCGTCCTCCGTCAGCTCCACGGAGTGCGTGTCCCGGCTGAACAGCTGCCGCCCGGCGCTGTCCTCCAGCCGCCGCACGTGCTGGCTGACGGTCGACTGGCGCACCCCGAGCCGCCGCGCGGCCTGCGTGAAGCTCAGGGTCTGCGCCACCGCCAGGAAGGTGCGCAGGTGGGAGGTGTCGTACACGCCGAACACGATAGCCGGTCATCATGACACGACATCACAGTCAGAGCGGTATGACGGATTCCCGATCACCCGCCCGAGGGGGACCATGGAGAGGGGCAGGGCGGGGATCACCGCCCCCCGCGCCGTCGGAACAGACCAGCAAGTGGAGCACCGTGAAACACCTGCAATGGCCGCGTTGGATGCCGATCGACCCGTACATCCTGCTGCTGATCGGGACCGTGGGCCTCGCGGCCCTCTTCCCGGCGCGCGGGACCGCCGGGGACGTCGCCTCCGGTGCCTCCACCGCCGCGATCGCCTTCCTGTTCTTCCTCTACGGCGCCCGGCTGTCCACCCGGGAGGCACTGGACGGGCTGAGGCACTGGCGGCTGCACGTCACCGTCCTCGCCTGCACCTTCGTCGTCTTCCCGCTGCTCGGCCTGGCCGCCCGCGGTCTCGTCCCGGTGCTCCTGACCCGCCCGCTCTACGAAGGCCTGCTGTTCCTCACCCTCGTCCCGTCGACGATCCAGTCGTCGATCGCCTTCACCTCCATCGCCCGCGGCAACGTCCCCGCCGCGATCTGCGCGGGCTCCTTCTCCTCCCTGGTGGGCATCGTCGTCACCCCGCTGCTGGCGGCGGCCCTGCTCGGCAACAGCGGCGGCGGGTTCTCCGCAGACTCCCTCGTCAAGATCGTGCTGCAACTGCTGGTGCCGTTCCTCGCCGGGCAACTGCTGCGCCCCTGGATCGGGGGTTTCGTCGCCCGCCACCGGAAGGTCCTCGGGCTGGTCGACCGCGGCTCGATCCTGCTCGTCGTCTACACCGCCTTCAGCGAGGGCATGGTCCAGGGCATCTGGCACCAGGTAAGCCCGGCCACGCTCGGCGGCCTGCTGGCGGTCGAGGCGGTCCTGCTCGCGGTGATGCTGGCCCTGACCTGGTACGGCGCCAAGGCCCTGCGCTTCGGCCGCGGGGACCGGATCGCCATCCAGTTCGCCGGCTCCAAGAAGTCCCTGGCCTCCGGACTGCCGATGGCCAGCGTCCTGTTCGGCGCCCACGCCTCGCTGGCGGTGCTGCCGCTGATGCTCTTCCACCAGATGCAGCTCATGGTCTGCGCGGTGATCGCCAAGCGCCGCTCCCACGACCCCGTCGAGGACGTCACCGCGACGGAGTCGGGCCCAGCGTCACGAACCGCGGCCGGTACCGCCCCACGTCCGCGTTGACGCTCGCCGCGACGCCCCGCGTCTCCGTCCGGTTGGCCCCCGACGCGTGCGCTGATCGACGCCGGTCCTCCGAGCCGGCCAGCCCACTCCGGCCGGCGGCAAGGGCCCACCAGCGCCCACTGTGCCGACGCGCCGGCCGCGAGGGAGCCGCAGGGGGCTCAGGCGCCCACGGAGGGGACCGAGCCGTCGAAGGCGCCCAGGCGGTCCTCGCCCGCGTACACGTTCATGGAGTTGCCCCGCAGGAAGCCGACCAGGGTCAGGCCGGTTTCCGTGGCCAGGTCGACGGCGAGGGAGGACGGCGCGGAGACCGCCGCGAGCACCGGGATGCCGGCCATCACGGCCTTCTGCGCCAGTTCGAAGGAGGCGCGGCCCGACACCAGCAGGATCGCCCGGGCCAGCGGCAGGTCCCCGTTCTGCAGGGCGCGGCCGACGAGTTTGTCGACGGCGTTGTGCCGGCCCACGTCCTCCCGTACGTCGAGCAGTTCGCCGTCCTCGGCGAACAGGGCGGCCGCGTGCAGCCCCCCGGTCCGGTCGAAGACCCGCTGGGCCGCGCGCAGCCGGTCCGGGAGGCTCGCGAGCAGTTCGGGCTCGAGCCGGACCGGGGGAGTGTCCGCGATCGGCCAGCGGGTGGTGGTCCGCACCGCGTCGAGGCTGGCCTTGCCGCACAGGCCGCAGGAGGACGTGGTGTACACGTTCCGTTCGAGGGTGAGGTCGGGAATCGTCACGCCGGGCGCGGTCTGCACGTCCACCACGTTGTAGGTGTTGTGCCCGTCCGCCGTGGCGCCCGCGCAGTACACGATGTTCCGCAGGTCCTGCCGCTCGGCGAGCACGCCCTCGCTGACGAGGAAGCCGACGGCCAGGGCGAAGTCGTCGCCCGGGGTGCGCATGGTGATCGCGAGGGGCCTGCCGTTCAGCCGGATCTCCAGCGGTTCCTCGGCGACCAGCGTGTCCGGGCGCGTGGAGACGGCCCCGTCGCGGATGCGGATCACCTTGCGTCGTTCCGTGACTCGTCCCATGTCGTGTCTCAGTCCCGGTTCTGTACGTGCTGGTAGCCGGAGCGGCCCTTGATGCGGTAACTCATTCGATGCAGAGACTCATTGTCCTGCACATGGAGTGTGGCCGCGGCCCGCCTCGCGATCGGCGCGGCCGACTGCTCGGTCGTCCGAGGGCCTGACGGAAGCCGACAACCCGGGCGGCCGAATCCTGTCGCCTCGGCTGCCGCCGTACCCACGGGTCACTGATCAGACTGAGGGCTCCCGTTACCCAGGCAACGAGGGGGACCCACCCGATGAACGGCTCGCGCATCACCGCCGTCGGCCACTACCAACCCGCCAAGGTGCTCACCAACGAGGACCTGGCGGCCCTGGTCGACACCAGCGACGAGTGGATCAGGACCCGGGTGGGCATCCGCACGCGTCACATCGCCGGACCCGACGAACCCGTCGACGAGCTGGCCGCCCACGCCGCCGCGAAGGCGCTCGCGGCGGCGGGGCTCGCCCCCGGCGACATCGACCTGGTCGTGGTCGCCACCTCCACCGCGGTCGACCGCTCGCCCAACACCGCCGCTCGGGTCGCCGCCCGGCTCGGCATGTCCTCGCCCGCCGCGATGGACCTCAACGTCGTGTGCGCCGGATTCACCCACGCCCTGGCCACCGCCGATCACGCGGTCCGCGCCGGCGCCTCGGTCCGCGCCCTGGTCGTCGGGGCCGACAAGATGTCCGACGTCACCGACTGGAGTGACCGCACGACCTGCGTGCTCGTCGGCGACGGGGCGGGGGCCGCGGTGGTGGAGGCGTCGCAGGAGCCCGGCATCGGGCCCGTGCTGTGGGGCTCGGTGCCCGAGATGGGGCACGCCGTGCGCATCGAGGGGCAGCCGGCGCGGTTCGCGCAGGAGGGACAGAGCGTCTACCGCTGGGCCACCACCCGGCTGCCCCCGATCGCGCGCGGGGCCTGCGAACGGGCCGGGCTCGCCCCCGAGGACCTCGCCGCGGTCGTCCTGCACCAGGCGAACCTGCGCATCATCGAACCCCTCGCCGAGAAGATCGGCGCCGTCAACGCGGTCGTCGCGCGCGATGTCACCGACTCCGGCAACACCTCGGCCGCGAGCATCCCGCTCGCCCTGTCCAAGCTGGTCGAACGCGGCGCGATCGGCACCGGGGACCCGGTCCTGCTGTTCGGCTTCGGCGGCAACCTGTCGTACGCGGGCCAGGTCGTGCGCTGCCCCTGACGGCCCCGGCGGCGGGCCGTCCGCCCCCGCTCCGCCCATGTGTGCGCCGTAGGCTGTGGACGAAAGACAGTCCGTACCGGCTTTCCGGCTGCCGTTGTCCCGCGCTGCCAGGAGGGGGACCGCCCGATGCCGCCGACAGGGCTGCCGCATGGAGCGGTGCCCGGGCTGGAACGGCCCGGCCCGCTGCGCGACCGCGTCTACGAGGCACTGCTCGAACTCATCGCCACTCGCGCCCTCCAGCCCGGCCGGCACCTGGTCGAGAGCGAACTCGCCGGCCGTCTCGGTATCTCGCGTCAGCCCGTGCGCGAGGCGCTGCAGCGCCTGAACACCGAGGGCTGGGTCGATCTGCGGCCCGCCCAGGGCGCGTTCGTGCACGAGCCGACGGAGCGGGAGGCCGACCAACTGCTCACCGTCCGTACGTTGTTGGAGGCCGAGGCGGCCCGGCTCGCCGCCGCGGACGCGGACGGCGACGGCGTCGCCGTGCTGGAGGAGCTGTGCGCCGAGGGCGAGCAGGCCGTCGCCGCCGACGACGTCGAAGCGGCCGTCCGCCTGAACGCCCGGTTCCACGCCAAGATCATGGAGCTGGCCGGCAACGCGGTCCTCGCCGACCTGGCGGCGCAGGTCGACCGCCGGGCGCGCTGGTACTACACGCCCGTGGCCCGGCAGCGCGGCCGGCAGTCCTGGGCCGAGCACCGCGAACTGACCGCCGCCATCGCCGGCCGGGACGAACAGCGCGCCGCGGCGCTCATGCGCGAACACACCGAGCACACGCGACGGTCGTACCACGCACACGCACAGTCCTGACCGCGGCCGGCTCTCCCCGGACCGGCGCGGGCGTGGATCCCCGGGAAAACGCAGGTGAAAGGCACCCCGAAAGCTTGGTATTGTTGTCCTCGTCGCCGCGGGGGGAAGACCCCGGCCGGGCGGCAGACACCTGGTCCGGGTGGCGGAATGGCAGACGCGCTAGCTTGAGGTGCTAGTGCCCTTTATCGGGCGTGGGGGTTCAAGTCCCCCCTCGGACACACAGTAGACAGTTGCCCCACGGGCCCTGTTCTTGGACAGGGGACATCGGCACCCGCTTCCGGCTCCCGGCCGGGGCGGGTGTTCGTCGTTTCTGTCGCCTGTGGCCTGGCCTCTCCGTTCGCCGGCGTTTCGGTGAGGCTTGCGTTGGTCAGCTGGTGGTGATCCTTCTGCTCGGGGTGTGTCCGTGGTCAGGGCCCTCGCCGCGGGGGCGTAGGCCAGGGGTGATCTCCTCGGAGCCCAGGTGGGTGATTGCCTGGGCCGGTGTGGGCGGCCGCATTGCGTCCCTGCTCACGGCAGCCCGGCCGGGACGATCCGTGCGGCCGGTGAGGCGCAGGTGCAGGCGGGCAGATGCCGCAGGACATGGTCTTCGCGGACGTAAGCGCTGGGGATGCGGCCGGGGTCCGGGCGGGTGACGCCGGTGTGGCCGTGGCGGCACCGTTGGCCGGGACGGTCGTGGCTCCAGTGGGGTGGGACTGAGCCTGTGCGGGCCGTCGGGGCGCGGGAGCGCGCCGTCGGTCTGCACGGGCATGAGCACGTGCTGTGCCTCGCAGGCGACCGCACCGCCGCAACCGGTCCTGTGCCGCTCAGGGGATTCGAGACGCGGCGGTACGGGCCAGGGCCAGTGTGCGGGGGCGGTCGGGTGCCGTGGGGCTGCCCGCGTCGCTGAGTACGATCAGGGTTCTTCTCACGACCGCCAGGACCAGGGTCTCTTGGACGGTGAACGTCCTGGTGGTCGCGGTGACCGTGGCATGCCAGGACACGTCCCCGATCCCTGCCGAGCCATGCGGCACCACACGCTCCATGCCGGTGGTGCCGTCGCTCCAGCCGATGGAGAACCCGGCGCAGTCGGACAGTTCGTCCACCGCCTGCTCCAGGTCCTGACGTGCCCCGGTCCCCGGCAGTCGGCGCAGTACCTGCTGGAGGAACGGTCCGCTCTGGCTTTGGGCAAAGGTGACCCTCGCCTCGACTGCGCCGGGGCGGGTGCTGCGAGAGGACTCCAGTCCATTGAGCGCGGCGACGCATCCGGGATGATCGGAGTGCGTCGGGGGCTCGTTCCGCAGCACTGTCTTCACATAGCCGGCCGGTAACTGGGCTGTGGTGAGCAGGGCTGCGGACAGCGGCGCGGTCCGGGGGGACACCGCGGTGGGTTGGGCTGGGGACGAGGGTGCCTGCGTCGGCTCCATGGTGTCCGACCGGTGGTGTCCACTGCTGCAACAAGTCAGGACCGTACCTGCCAGCAGTGCCATCACAACCGGTAGCGTGGTGGGCGGTCGTCGGCCGGTAGCGGACGTCGCAGCGGTTCTCGGGCTCATGTATGCCTCCTCGAACGGCGGGCGAATCGTCGAGCGCGGCCGGTCAGCGGCCGTAGCGGAAGTACAGGTCGCAGCGCAGGACTGAGGCGACCAGCGCGTGGGTGTCTACGGGCCCCGTCGGGTCGCCCAGGAGGACGGCGGAGGCGGCCCGCAGCACCGTATCGTCGAGACCGCCGAGCAACTCGGCTGTGTCGGCGCGCTGTCGGGGGTCGGTCCAGACGGCGGTCCCGCTCAGGGACAGTGCACGGCAAACAAGGCCGATGTCCGCCCGCATGGCTTCCGTCTGCTCCGTTTTGGGCGGCAGCGGGGGGAGTTGATCCAAGGGGACGGTCCGGTCACCGCCGCCGGAGGTCGGCGTAACGGGCCTGTTCGTCGGGGCGGTGGACGCCGCCGAGGCGCCGGAGAGGCGTACGGCCGGTGTGTTTACCGGCCCGGCCCCGAGTGCCGCCCATCCGGTTCCGGCCGAGACCAGGGCCGCAGTGGCGGCCAGCAGGGCCAGGGGCCGTAGCGGCCCGGCGCCGCGCGCCCCTGGACGCCTCGGCCCGAGGGCGGCGGCCACCGGTAGGAGCGCGCCGGCGACGGTCGTCACGACCCCCGTCACCCACCAGGGTGTGTCGATCACGGCCCATCTGATGTCCGGGGCGGCGCGGGCCGCCGTCAGCCGGGCGACCAGGAACCAACTGCCCAGCGGCACCGCCAGCAGGAGTCCGGACAGCCCGACGACCGCAGCGCAGACGGATGCGGAACGAGGACCGTCGACCGTGGCCCCCAGGGCTCTGGCGAGGGACGTCGTCCACAGGGCGAAGAGCGCCCCGCCCGCCACGAGCACCGCCCCCAGGGCAAGGGCCTGCCCGTGCGGCACATCTGCCAGGGACAGCGTCGTCGCCAGTCCGTCTGCCGTGCCGGTGTCCCGTGCCCAGTCACCGGCCGCCCGCTCGGAGAGCTGGCTGCCCAGGAACACACCGAGACCGAGTGCGGCCCCGGCCGGTGCCGCGCGCCGGCCGGACGCGTCCCGGTGTCCCACGGCAACGGCCCGCCACCAGGCCACGGTCACCACCCCGGCCACGACCAAGCCGGTCAGTAAACCACCGACCAGGTAGGCGAGTTGGGTGTGGTCGGGCATCAGGGCGGCCACCAGCAGGGTGAGATCGGTGAAGATCAGCCCTGCGGCGAGCCCGGTGGTGAGGCATTCCGGGGACGACACACCCCAGGACCGCGCCGGATCGGCGAGCACCGCCAGGCGGATCACGGGCGTGGCATGCGTGGCGAGGCCCAGGAGCCGCACGAGGCGCTCAACGGGGCGTGGCGAGAGGGCCGAGCCGATGTGGGCGGCGGTGGCGTCCCGGGGTGCGTGGGGATCCGCTGCCGCAGCGAGGTCGGCGTCGTGCTCCCGCACGCGCAGTACGGCGCAGAGGGTGAGCACCACGACGGCCAGAATGATCGCCATTCTCACCAGCAGGCCGGTACCCAGCAGTCCGGGGTCGCGGGCCAGCGCGACCACCATCGGCAGGGTGACGCCGAGCAGCAGGAGCCAGCAGGCCGCGACGGCCAGCCCCACCCGGCCCACGTCCCGCAGCCGCAGGTGGGCCAGTTCATGACGGAAGATGGCGTCGATGTGCCGGTCGGGCAGGTTGAAGAGGTGGGAGTCGGCCACGATCCGGGGCCGGCGGACAGTACCTGAGGCACGGGCCCGGATCCCGATACGCCCGCCGCGCACCCACAGCTCCGGCCGGGTCTCTGCTCCTTCGGGCACCAGGGCGGCCAGGCGCTGGGCGAGCGGTGATGAGTGGTCGGGTGCGGCCTGCCACCGCCACAGGCTCAGTCGGCATCCGACAGCCCGCCAGACCACGGCGAGCGCGAGCAGGGCAAGCGGCCCGCTCACCACTACCGCTGACTGCGCCAGCCGTACGTCGTTGACGCAGCCGGCGAACCGGGCGAGGACCTCCTCCGGCGCGGCGTCGGTCTTGGGCAGGCAGGCAAGTTGGGCGTTGGGCCAGTTGCTTCGGCCCAGGACCAGCCACCACCAGGTGGCGAAGGAGGCTCCGGCGCCGGCCACCAGAACCAGCATGGCCAGGCGGGTGGTGGTCGGCAGCGGCAGCGGGCTGGACACCAGTGCGCGGGCGACATCAGGCCGCTGTGAGGCGGTGGTGAGGGAGGGTGGGCCGAGGGGGTTTGGCGCGGCGCTCACGACGGCGAGGGGTTCGTGGGCGTCGACGCGTCGCTTCCCTCCGGCCGGAGTCCCGCACTTGTACTGTCCCCCCGCCCGGCGGGTGCTGCGCGCGGGTCCGGATCGCCATGGTGCCCGCGCTCCGGACCCGTTGGCTGTGGCGGTGGTGCTGGTGCTGCTGGTGCTGGTGCTGGTGCTGGTGCTGGTGTCTGCGTCGGCTCCGGCCGGGTGCCGGGTGCCGCGCTGTTCGGTGCTTCCGGTGCGTCGTCACCCCGAGGTCCCGAGTCCCCGCCTACCACGGCTACGACCACGACTTGGGCGCATGCTTCGGCCTGGGACGCGGACAGACCGGCGGCACGGCCCACGGCCATGGCCCAGTGCGCGAGTTCCTGGCGTGTCACTCCGGACAGCTCCGGGACAGTTGAGGTCAGCGCTGCTCGTCTGCCCTCGGCGTCGGCCCCGCGCCGGCGTCGCCACCATCGCTTCAGCCAGGTACCGCCCGCCTGGATACGCCCGGAGGCGAGATCCGAGAGCACCTGCGAGACCACAGCCACCAGAACCGGCAGTAACACCGCCGACTCGAAGCCGATGCCGAGCGGGTCCCGGGCCGGCCGGTGCAGGCGCTGCGGAGGATGGGGCCTGGCTATGTACGCCCGGCAGGTCTCGTCCAGCTTCTCCAGTTCGGCCGGAGCGACGCGGCGGACCACGTCGCGCAGGACATCCTGGCCCGTACGGTGATGCATGAATTCCTCCCATGAGGACGGACCGGCGGTGGCTCGTGTGGACGACAATGGGCTCGACCGCGGGCGGGTTCAGCTCCGCCCGCGGCGGCGATGCCGGGTCATGATGAGGGCGATACCGGCGGCGAATACGAGGGCGGCCACGCCGCCCCCCACGATCGATGCGGGTGGTGCGGAGTCCGTGAGCCCGTCCCCACCGCTGCCGCCCGACTGCGCTAGCGGGGCGGGGGCGGGGCTGGTGGCGGACGGGTGAGACGAGGAGGGCACGGCGGACGGGGTTGCTGTCGGCGTCGCTGCCCCGCTCGCCGGACCGCCCCGCGAGAGGCTCGCTGTCGCCGAGGCCGTGTTCGTCGTGGGGAGGGTCTCGGGCGCCGGGGGTGTCGCCTGGTCGACGACGGAGTAGGACGCCTTGCCGTCCATCAGGGGCACCGGGTCGACCGAGGCCGTGGGCTGGATCAGGCCCTGCGCGACGAACTGGAGGGTGGCCGGCGCCGGCACCCCGGAGGCCAGTGAGACGCGCAGGGGGACGCGGGCCGAGTCACCCGCCGGGAGCGAACCCACGGACGGAAGTCCAGCGTCGGTGCTCAGATAGCCGCTGAGCGCGGTGTCGCCCGGTGTCAACTGCACTGGCCGCCATACGGACGGGCCGGCATCGAACCATTCCACGGTGACCTGATCGGGCGTCAGCCGGGCGACGGCTGGGGCGAGCCGGATCCCGACAGCGACGATGAAGCTGTCCCTGATGTCGGTGTTCAGCATGTTGTGGAACGTGGCGTCCACGGTCAGTGGGGCGCCGCCGGGCGAGATCTGCCCGGAATCCGGCGTCAGTTCGGCATAGGGCGCGGCCGGGGCCGCGGCGGACGAAGGCGCCGCGGACAGACACAGCGCGATGAGTGACACGGTGCAGTTCAAGAGCGTCGCGCACAACAGTCGAAGGTGCACGAGAACCAGCTCCCCCGGCGCGCTTCCCGGCGTGATACCGGAAAGGCTACGAGTTGACGGGCGATATGTGGTGGGAAAATCACATTCGGTGAATAACGAACAGAAGTGATCCCCCGGTGTCCCTTGGGATGCCTCAGCGCCCGTCGGGGTCGACGACGACGTCGTAGGAAGGCGTGGACAGGGAGTGCAGGGGGGAGTCGAGTTTCTCCGTGCGGAGGATGTAGGTGCCTGGGGCCAGGTCCGAGATCTGCTGGTAGCGGCCGGTGAAGTCGGGTTCCGTACCGGTCCAGTACCCGGACCCGAGGCTGTTCTTGAGCACCCACCCGTTCGGCTGAATGATCGCCGGGTATACCGGGCCGAGCGCGTTCTGTGTGAGGGTGAAAGACGCCCCGGCATGGGCGCTCGAACCCGGCGCGCCGGACAACGTGAAGGAGAAGTAGCGGACGTTGAACGGGGAGCCGGGGGTCAGCGGGTCGCAATTCCCGGCCGTCACGGGGCCGTCCACGGTGCCGAGTTGCAGCGGGTCGGTGAAGGTCCCGCTGCCGGGGAGGCTGCCGCAGTCCAGGCTCCCGTCGTCGGCCGACTGCTCACCGTCACCGCTCCCGACGCTTGCGCTCCACGTCTGCGGAGCGTCGGAGGTCGCACTCTGCGAGGCGGGGGTCTCCTCGACCGGTTCCTGCGTGGTGGAGTCCGTCCCCGGGGGCGAACTGCTGACGTCCGGCGTCGCCGAAGCGGTGCCGGAGGCGGACTCGGACACGTCCGCCGACGGTGACCGCGCCGCGCTCGACCCGTCGTGCGAGGCACCGCCGCAGCCGCTCGCGAGCAGTAACGCCCCGAGCGTCATCGCGCACTTTCTGATCATGGATTTCCGGCCCCCTCCCGCACCGCCGAGAACGGCTCGGCGGACGCCATGTGCGCGGGATATTACCTCTCTTCAACCCTTCAGTACCCTCATATGACGAATCCTCCGAACCGGCATGCGGCCGCGCAGGCGCAGTCGGCGAACATCGATCGCGCGGTCGCCGCGCCCCGCGGTCCTGGCGGTTCGACGCACTGCGCGAGGAGGGCGCGGACCCGATCGCCCACCTGATCTCGCTGGAGGACGGTTCGGCCGGATGGTTCACCCGCGCCGGACAGCCCGGCCTCACCCGGCAGGCGAACGCCTGTCTGAAGGCGGCGGTGGAGGAGTTCACCCGGGAGGAGGCACTCGTGCCCTCCGAGCCGGCGTTCCCGGCGCGCAGCGTGGTGCGCCGTGAGGCGGTCGGCGTCGTGGCCGCGGTGATCCCGTGGAACCCGCCCTTCTCCTCGGCCACTTCGGAGATCATCCCGGCCCTGGTCGCCGGCAACCACGTGGTCCCGAAGGTGTTCCCCGGAGAACTCGCTGCGCATGGACTTCCCGGCCGAACCGCTGGAGCGGGTGGACCTGCCCGAGGGCGTGATCAGGGTCCTGCCCGAGGCGACATCGAGCAGCCCGTCACGGGCCTGTGGTTCGCCTCCTTACTCAACAACGGCGCCGACACCTACAGGCCGGTCGGCGGGAGCCGGCTGGGCACCCGCACGTCGTGCGGCCCACCGGGCCATAGGGCCCCGCGCGGACCGCTGCACACTCTGGCGCCTCGCGCCGCGGGGCTCACACCGCGGGGGCTCCCGTCTCCGTGAGCGCTCCGTCGGCCACCCGCAGCCGGCGGTTGACGCCGATCTCGGCGAGGAACCGCTCGTCGTGGCTGACCACCACGAAGGTGCCCTGGTAAGAGTCGAGCGAGCCGGCCCGCCAGGTGTTCGCAGAGGGGGCCGCCCTGGGGGAAGGGGACCGCCGTCTCCTCGGTCATCGCGGCGAAGAAGCGGCGGCCGGTCCGGGTCTGGAGCGTGGTGGTCCAGTGGTGGTCCGGGCAGCGCGCGAGCAGGGCGAGCACGAGTTCGCGCGCGAAACCCTCGCGCCGGCGTTCGTCGACGACCCGCACGTCCAGGATGCGTCCGGCGCGGCAGGCGCCGCAGGCGCGGAAGCGCAGCCGGCCGAGCTCGGCGCCGCGCCCGTTGCGGAGCACCACCTCGGACGTGACGCACCGGTCCGCGGGCGCCGGCCCTTCCGGCCGCGGCGCTCGGCGGAGCCGGGAGAAGGCCAGCCGCACAGCTCGATCGCCTCTCATGGCGTTCTCGTGGCGTTCTCGTGGCGTGCCGCTCCGGAAGCGGAAACGACGCCCGCGTACCACTATGGCGAATTGGTGACCGATCGGTGAAGCCTCCCGGCGACGGCGAAGCCCGGCGCTGCTTGGGTGCCAGGGTCGAGGGAAGGCATGCCCTCGGCGGGCAATCTTCAGCTCGATCTTCAACTTGATCTCTTCCAGAACTTGATTGATTCCAGGAAAGGGACAAGACTGCGGTTTGTGACCGCGACTTCGGACTTCGAGCGCATGTTGCGAGCGGCCGCCCTCCGGGTGACGCGCCCTCGGCTGGCGGTGCTGTCCGCGGTGCACGGTCATCCGCACGCCGACACGGACTCGATCACCCGTATCGCGCGTGAACACCTCGGCGCGGTGTCCCACCAGGCCGTATACGACGTGCTGCGGGTGCTGACCGCGGCCGGTCTGCTGCGGCGCATCGAGCCGCCCGGCTCCGTCGCGCGGTACGAGGCGCGGGTCGGGGACAACCACCACCACCTCGTGTGCCGGTCCTGCGGGGTCATCGCCGACGTCGACTGCGCCGTCGGCACCGCACCCTGCCTGACCGCCTCCGATGATCAGGGCTTCGTCGTAGACGAGGCCGAGATCGTCTACTGGGGCTTGTGCCCCGACTGTTCCACCGGTTCCACCGGGCCCACAAATTCCACCCGTTCCACCGATCACACCCGTTCCACCGCACCGGTTACTGAGCACACTCTTTGATCCATGGAGGATTCCCGTGGCCGACAGTCCTGACGCCGTAGTGGGAGAGATGAACGACGAGAGCGCGGGAGGCTGCCCGGTCCACGCCGGACGCTTCAGCCACCCGACCGAGGGCGGAAGCAACCGTGACTGGTGGCCGAACCAGCTCAACCTGGCGATTCTCCGCAAGCACTCCTCCGCGTCCGATCCGATGGGCGGCGACTTCGACTACGCCGCCGAGTTCCAGAGCCTCGACCTCGACGCCCTGGCCAGGGACGTCGACGAGGTGCTGACCACCTCGCAGGAGTGGTGGCCGGCCGACTTCGGCCATTACGGGCCGCTGATCATCCGCATGGCCTGGCACAGCGCCGGCACGTACCGCGTCCACGACGGCCGCGGCGGAGCCGGCGCCGGCATGCAGCGGTTCGCGCCGCTCAACAGCTGGCCCGACAACGCCAACCTCGACAAGGCGCGCCGTCTGCTGTGGCCGGTGAAGAAGAAGTACGGCCGCAAGATCTCCTGGGCCGACCTGATGATCTTCGCGGGCAACCGTGCCCTGGAGACCATGGGCTTCAAGACCTTCGGCTTCGGCGGCGGCCGGGCCGACGTCTGGGAGCCCGACGAGGACGTCTACTGGGGTCCCGAGCGCACCTGGCTCGGCGACGAGCGCTACAGCGGCGACCGCGAGCTGGAGAGCCCGCTGGCCGCCGTCCAGATGGGCCTCATCTACGTCAACCCGGAGGGCCCCAACGGCAACCCGGACCCGCTCGCCGCGGCCCGCGACATCCGTGAGACCTTCGCCCGCATGGCGATGAACGACGAGGAGACCGTGGCGCTCATCGCCGGCGGCCACACCTTCGGCAAGACCCACGGCGCCGGCCCCGCGGACGCCGTCGGTCCCGAGCCCGAGGCCGCGCCCCTGGAGGAGCAGGGCCTGGGCTGGAAGAGCAGCTACGGCAGCGGCAAGGGCGGCGACGCGATCACCAGCGGCCTCGAGGTCACCTGGACGCCGACCCCGACGGCCTGGGACAACAGCTTCTTCGAGACGCTGTTCGGGTACGAGTGGGAGCTGTTCGACAGCCCCGCCGGCGCCAAGCAGTGGCGGCCGAAGGACGGCGCCGGGGCGGGCACCGTCCCGGAGGCCCACGACCCGTCGAAGAAGCGCGAGCCGCGCATGCTCACCACGGACCTCTCGCTGCGCTTCGACCCCGTCTACGAGCAGATCTCCCGGCGTTTCCTGGAGAACCCGGACCAGTTCGCGGACGCCTTCGCCCGTGCCTGGTTCAAGCTCACGCACCGCGACATGGGCCCGATCCAGCGCTACCTCGGCCCGCTGGTGCCGCAGGAGACGCTGGTGTGGCAGGACCCGATCCCGGCCGTCGACCACGAGCTGGTGGACGCCGACGACGTCGAGGCGCTCAAGGGCAAGATCCTCGACTCGGGCCTGTCCGTCGCGCAGCTGGTGTCCACCGCCTGGGCGTCGGCCTCGTCCTTCCGCGGCAGCGACAAGCGCGGCGGCGCCAACGGCGCCCGGATCCGCCTCGCCCCGCAGCGGGAGTGGGAGGTCAACGACCCCGACGCCCTCGCCACGGTGCTGAGCACCCTCGAGGGCATCCAGGAGGCATTCAACTCCTCGCAGACCGGCGGCAAGAAGATCTCGCTCGCCGACCTGATCGTCCTCGCCGGCTGCGCGGGCGTGGAGCGGGCCGCGAAGAGCGCCGGCTTCGACATCCAGGTCCCGTTCACCCCGGGCCGCACGGACGCCTCGCAGGAGCAGACGGACGTCGAGTCCTTCGCGCAGATGGAGCCCACCGCGGACGGCTTCCGCAACTACCGCGGCAAGGGCAACCGACTGCCGTCGGAGTACCTCCTGCTCGACCGCGCGAACCTGCTCACGCTGACCGCGCCCGAGACGACGGTCCTGGTGGGCGGCCTGCGCGTGCTGGGTGCCAACCACCAGGGTTCCCAGCTCGGCGTGCTCACCTCGACGCCCGAGTCGTTGACGAACGACTTCTTCGTCAACCTGCTCGACATGGGCATCGAGTGGAAGCCGACGTCGGAGGACGCGGAGACCTTCGAGGGCCGGGACCGTGCCACGGGCGAGCTGAAGTGGTCCGGCAGCCGAGTCGACCTGGTCTTCGGCTCGAACTCCGAGCTGCGCGCGGTCGCCGAGGTGTACGCCAGCGACGACGCGAAGGAGAAGTTCGTCAAGGACTTCGTCGCCGCCTGGGACAAGGTCATGAACCTGGACCGGTTCGACCTGGCCTGATGCTTCGAACTGGCCTGATGCTCGACCTGGCCTGATCCGCACCGTCCACACCGCGCGTCGACGCCGTCGGCGCGCGGTGTGGCATTTGTCGACCTAAGCTCCCTTTGTGTGGCACACACCTTCGAAGAGCTGGTGGAGAAGCAGCGGGCCGCCGACCAGGCGCACAACCGCGTCGAGGAGCTGCGGGAGACCTACGGGCCGCCGACCCTGGAGGGCGGCTGGACGCAGCAGCAGTCCGACACCTATGAGACGGCATGGCGGGCCTGGCGCGACCTCGCCCGCGACGTACAGGCCTCGGTGACCGAGTACGCCAAGGCCGAGGATGTGTCCCGCAGCGACGTCGAGGCCGACGTGAAGAAGGCCGTACGGCACCCCGACGGCGAACGTGAAGGCGAAGGCGGCGCGGCGTAGGCGGCGCCGCCTTCTGGGGGCCACGCCGAGGTCAGCTCGGCCTCACACGTGCGCCCAGCTCTGCGAGGACGTTCCGGACTGGCACGTCCCCGTAGTCACCCCGCCTCCGAAGCCCAGGTCGAGGCAGCCGTCGTTGAAGGCGCTCTTGAGGGAGTTGCCGGACCCGGTGGACCAGCGCAGGGCGGAGCCGGCCTGGCCGCCGCAGTCGCCGACGACGACGGCCTGGCCGTTGAAGTTGGCGCTCAGGCAGCTGCCGCTCGACTGGTTGATCACCTTGACACCGCCGCCGGACGCGCTCTTGAAGATCCACGAGGCGGACGAACCCGAGCAGTCCCCGAGGGCGGTGGAACCGTAGACCTGGACCAGGCACTTGCCGTTCTCGCCGTTCTTCAGGTGGAAGTAGCCGGAGGAGGGGGGGCGAGTCCGACGTGCCGCCGGTCGAGGTGGCGCCGGACGTGCCGGAACCGCCGGTGCCGCCGGAACCGCCGGTGCCGCCGGAACCGGAACTTCCGCCCGAGCTGCTGCTGCCGCCACTGCTGCCGCTGCCGCCACCGCTGGTACTGCCGGCACCGCCGACGGAACCGCCCGTGCCGTCCGAGCCGCCCTGTGCGCCGGAACCGGAGGCGCTGCCGTCCGACACCTGGGCGCCTCCGGCCCCCGCGTCGGCGCCCGCGCCCTTGCCCGCGTCCTGCCCGCCCTTGCCCGGGGAGGAGGAGCCGCTCGGCGACGCCGTGGCCGACGGGCTCCCGCCCGACGTCGAGGGATGCGGAGTGGCGGCCACCGACACGGAGGCGGAGGAGGTGGCCCGCGCCTGGTCCTGTGGTGAGGAGGTGTGCGGGAGGTACTGGATGGCGAGGGTCGTGCCGGTCACCACCACGACGACGGGGACGACGGCGAGAAGGACGCGGGTGCGGCGGCGCTCGCGCCGCTCCTCTGCGGGCGATGCGGGCGATGCGGGCGATGAGGGCGATGCGGGCGGGGCGGGCGCTGCGGGAGCCGCCGGCTCGGGGGCCGGCTCAGGGTCGGATAAGGTCGGCACCCGCGCCGGCGGCGCGGCCACCGCCGGCACGTTCGCCGCGAACGCGGCCCGCTCCGCCAGCCGTTCGGCGATCGGCGCCGGCCACGCCGAGGCGACGGACTTCCCTTCGAACTGCTCCAGCAGTTCGGCGGCCGTCGGCCGGCCCTCGGGGTCCTTGTCGAGGCAGCGGGCGACGACCTCGGCGAGATCCGGGTCCAGTTCGCGCAGGGGCTCCAGGTCGGGCTGCTCGTGCACGATGCGGTACAGCACGCCGTGCCCGGACTCCTCGCCGAAGGGCGGACGCCCGCACCCCGCGTACGCGACCACCGAGCCCAGCGCGAAGATGTCGACGGCGCCGGTCAACCGCCTTCTGCCCGAGGCCTGTTCGGGCGACATGTAGGCGGGGGTGCCGACGACGAGGCCGGTACTGGTGAGCTGGCTCTGCTCGGCGGCGCGGGCCACGCCGAAGTCGATGAGGGTGAGGCCGTCGAGGGTCAGCATGACGTTGGACGGCTTGAGGTCCCGGTGCACCATGTCCAGCGCGTGCACCGCCGCCAGACCCTTCGCCGCCTCCCTCAGCAGCCGCCACAGGGCGTCGGCGGGCAGCGGGCCACCGTTCAGTCCGACGGCGTCGCCGAGGGTGAGGCCGGGGACGTAGGCGGTGGCGAACACGGCGGCCGTGCGGCCGGGTCGCTCGCCAGCAACGGAGCGGTGGCTTCGGCGGGCAGCGCCGCCAGGTTGTCCAGCTCCTGTCCGAACCGGCGCAGGAACTTCCGGTCCTCCCCGGAGATCGAGTCCCGGACCTGCTTGACGGCGGCGTACGGCCCTTCGTGGACGCCGAGATAGACCCGCCCCATCCCGCCGGCGCCGAGCCGCCCGAGGAGGGGGATGGGCCCGATGCACCGCGGATCTTCTTCGGTCAGCGGCTCGGCACCGCTTCCGGCCAGCTCAGACACGTTTCCCCGTTCTCCCCGTCGACTCGCCTGCGTCGTCACACGCCGACGGCGGCCGCCCGGTCTTCCGCGCACGGGCCGGCGCGCTCGCTCGGCAGGGATCAGTATGGACCGTCGGGCAGCACGATCAGGGCGTCTTCACTCGGGCACCGGCACGGCGGCCCCGCCCGCGCGCGGGATGCGCCGCCGGCGTCCACGCGCGTGCCGGGCCGCCCAAGCTCACGGGTACGACACCACCGTGGACGGCACCGTCGACGTGCCCGACGTCGGCGCCCCGGTCTCGTTGATCACGTGCTCGTACTGGCCGTTGCCGCCGAGGGAGACGACGAGCAGGTCGTGGAAGCGCACCCCCGGCCGGTCCGGGGCGGAGAAGCCGTGGTGCTGCGTGATCGTCGGGTCGACGTTGTAGTAGCAGTAGCTGCCCAGGCCCCAGCCCTCGTGCTCGGTCACGTCTTCGCCGACCTTGTAGGCGGCGTAGCCCTTGACGGAGCCGTTCTGGATCGCGGCCTGGTCCGGGGCGTCGTACGCCTTCTCGTTCTGGAAGAAGATCGTGCGGCCGCGCCGGCCGTACCACTGGACGTCGTACTTGTTGAAGTGCTCCACGAACAGGCCGGTGCACAGCACGTCGTCGCCGTTGACGACGAGTCCGTAGTCGGCCCGGTTGGTCTCCCAGCCGACGCCGGTGCCGTGGTCGGCGCGCCAGATCCAGGTGTGGTCGACGATGGTGTGCCGGCTGTTGACGACGATGCTGGTGGTGGCCTTGCCGGCGCCCGCGCCGCCGATCCGGACGAACACGTCCTGCACGGTGGTGGGGTCGGCCGAGTGGTCCCGCGACGCGCCCCGCGGGCCGATCTCCAGCAGCGTCCGGGAGTTGACCGGGCCCGCGTCGATGAGGAACCCGGCCAGCCGGACCCCGTCGACGTCGGCGACCCGCATCGCCGTGACGCCGTTGTCGGGGACGATCGTCGCGTAGCCGAGGCCGAGGACGACCGTGCCGGGGCGGTTCACCTGCACCGGGCGGTCGACGTGGTAGATGCCCGGGGTGAGCAGGAGGTGGAGGCCCTGGGCGAGCGCCTGGTTGAGGGTGGCGGCCGAGTCGCCCGGCCTGGCGACGTAGAAGCGCGACAGCGGCATCGAGGTGCCGCGCGGCGTGCCGTTGCCCCAGCTGACGCCGCGCGCGTCGGTCCGCTTGGCGGGCAGGAAGACGCGGAACCTGCCGCTGCCGTCCACGTGGAGGAAGGGCTTCTCCCGGGAGACGGGGGTGGTGTCGAGCGTGGTGTACGGCGGGTTCGGGAAGCTCTGCGCGGGGGCGCCCTCGACACCCGAGAAGACCATGTTCCAGACGCCGTTGAGCCAGCTGCCGATCGCGCTGTCGCGGGTGTACCACTGCTGCTGCGAGTACGGGGCGACCTGGCCCTCGATGCGGCTGTCGGCGATGTAGCCGCCGCTCGCCCAACCGTAGCCGGACGGAGCGAGGTTGAGGCCGCCGCGTACGTGCATGCGGCGGAAGGGGGCCGCCTGCGCCACCGCCCACCGGTTGGTGCCGTTCGCCGGGACCAGGGCGAGGTTCTCCGCTGAACGCCAGAAGTTCTGCGTGGCGTTGCCGCCGAACCAGCCGGCGTCGACCGTGACGTCGCCGTTGATCGTCGTGTCGTCGGGGGAGAGGCCGAGCCCGGCGATGGAGGTGTAGAAGCCGAGTTGGGCGTTGAGACCCTGGTAGGTGCCGGGCTTGAACAGCAGCGCGTAGCGGCCGGTGCCGAACTGGGCCGACTCCTGCTGCCGGAACACCTCGTCCAGCCTGGCCTGGATGTCCGGCATGAACGGGTCGAAGACCAGGACGTTCGGCCCGAGGTCGCCGCCGCCGGGGAGGCGGCGCGGTTTCCTCCGCCCGCCCGGTGAGGCGGCCGCGGCCGTGGACAGCCCCAGCACCGCGGGGGCCGAGGCGGCCGCGGCGCCGAGGACGGCTCTGCGGCCGATGACGCGGCCGATGACGGGAGTGGGCGTGGGACCTGGGTCGGGCGTGGGGCGGCTCTCGGGCATGGGGCGGCTCTCCTGTTCATGAAGTGAACACGGCGTCGGTTTGGGAGCGCTCTCTCGCCGGTGAATGCTTCAACCGCCAGAACGGGCGCGTCAAGAGTCGTGACCGGAGTTCCACGCGGACCGTGACCGGAGTTCCGCGCTGACCGCGACCGCAGTTCCGCGCGGACCGCGGACTGCCGGACCCCTTGACGGAGCCATCTCTTGAGGTTTAACTCACGTCCTAAATTAAGCCATGACGGCCACGGCAGTCATGGCAGCCCTGACTGCACCACGTCATGAGTTGCCACCCCGAAGGGACACCGGGAGCCATGCGCAGCATCCGAGCCGCGGCCGTAGGCGCCGTCACCCTCTCACTCGCCCTCGCGGCCACGGCCTGCGGAGGCGGTTCGGCCACGGGCGGCGGGTCGAACGACTCGCCCAAGACGCTCACCTACTGGGCGTCCAACCAGGGCGCGAGCATCGCCGTCGACAAGAAGGTGCTCCGGCCCGAGCTCGACAAGTTCGAGAGACAGACCGGCATCAAGGTGAAGCTGGAGGTCGTGCCCTGGTCCGACCTGCTCAACCGGATCCTCACCGCGACCACCTCCGGCCAGGGCCCCGACGTCCTCAACATCGGCAACACCTGGAGCGCCTCCCTGCAGGCCACGGGCGCGCTGTTGCCCTGGGACGCGAAGAACTTCGCGAAGATCGGCGGCAAGGACCGCTTCGTCGACTCCGCCCTCGGCTCGACCGGCGTGACCGGAAAGGACCCGGCCGCCGTGCCGCTGTACTCGATGGCCTACGCGCTCTACTACAACAAGAAGATCTTCGCCGACGCAGGGATCGAGCAACCGCCCGCCACCTGGGACGAGTTGATCGCCGACGGCAAGAAGATCCAAGCGACGGGCAAGCAGGCGCTCGGCGCGGAGGGCTCCAACGTCTCGGAGAACATCCACCACGTCTTCGTCTTCGCCAAGCAGCACGGCGCCGACTTCTTCACCCCCGACGGCAAGGCCGACTTCACCGGTGACAAGGTGGTCGCCGCGGTCAAGCAGTACGTCGACCTGATGGCCAAGGACAAGGTCATCCCGCCCGGCAACGCCGAGTACGCGCAGAACCAGTCCGTCAGCGACTTCGCCAAGGGCCGCACGGCCATGCTGCTGTGGCAGTCCGCCGCCGCCAACCTCGCGTCCCAGGGCATGGACGCGGCCGACTACGGCATCGCGCCCGTCCCCGTCCGGTCCGGCACCCCCGGCACCGGCACCCAGGTCAACTCCATGGTGGCCGGCATCAACCTCGCCGTCTTCAAGAACACCGACAACCTCGACGGCGCCACCCGGTTCGTGAAGTTCATGACCGGCGACGAGGAGCAGCGGATCCTCAACAAGGCGTACAGCTCCATCCCGCCGGTCAGGGCCGCCCAGGCCGACGCCGCGTTCAGCGCCCCCGCCACCACCGTGCTGAAGGACACCCTCGCGACGAGCGCCGCCGCCCTGCCCCAGGTCGCCGACGAGTCCCAGTTCGAGACCGCCGTCGGCACCGCGGTCAAGGAACTGTTCGCCGACGCGGCCGCCGGACGCCCGGTCACCACCGCGTCGGTGAAGGCCAAACTCACCAGGGCCCAGCAGCAGATGCCCGCGAAGTGAACCGGAGCCCGATGACGATCACCGCCACCGGCCGGACCGTACGCAAGGCCTCCCCCGGTGCGGCGCGAAGCCCCCGCCGCACCGGGAGGCTGCGCCGCGCCGGACTGCCCTACCTGCTGCTCCTGCCCGCCCTGCTCCTCGAACTCCTCGTCCACCTGCTGCCGATGGTCATCGGCATCGTGATGAGCTTCAAGGAACTCACCCAGTTCACCCTCCGCGACTGGGGCGCCGCCCCCTGGTCCGGATTCGACAACTACCGCGTCTCCGTGGACGTCGACGCCCCGGTCGGCGAGGCGCTGCTGCACTCCTTCCTCGTCACCGTCGCCTTCACCCTGCTGTCGGTCGCCCTGTGCTGGGTCATCGGCACGGCGGCGGCGGTCTTCATGCAGGACGCCTTCCGCGGCCGCGGACTGCTCAGGGCCCTGTTCCTGGTGCCGTACGCCCTGCCGGTCTACGCCGCCGTCATCACCTGGGTGTTCATGTTCCAGCACGACAACGGCCTGGTGAACCACGTCCTGCACGACCAGCTGCACCTCACCGGCCGCCCGTCCTTCTGGCTCATCGGCGACAACAGCTTCTATGCCCTGCTCACCGTCTCGGTGTGGAAGGGCTGGCCGTTCGCCTTCCTCATCGTGACGGCCGGCCTGCAGAACATCCCCCGGGAACTGTACGAGGCGGCCGCCCTGGACGGCGCCGGGATGTGGCAGCGGATCCGCCGCATCACCCTGCCGTCCCTGCGCCCGGTCAACCAGGTCCTCGTCCTGGTGCTGTTCCTGTGGACGTTCAACGACTTCAACACGCCCTACGTCCTGTTCGGCAAGGCCGCTCCGCAGGCCGCCGACCTGATCTCCGTGCACATCTACCAGGCGTCCTTCGTCACCTGGAACTTCGGCACCGGCTCGGCGATGTCCGTCCTGCTGCTGCTCTTCCTGCTCCTGGTCACCGGCGCCTACCTGGCCGTCACCTCGCGCGAACGGAGGACCGGCCGTGCCTGACTCCCCGACGGCCCCGCCCCGCTCCTTCCTGTGGTCGCGGCGGATCTTCCTCAGCCTGCTCACCGGCTTCGTCCTGCTGCCGGTGTACGTCATGGTCTCCAGCTCGCTGAAGCCGCTCGCGGACGTCTCCGGCGAGTTCCGCTGGTTGCCCAGCGGCCTGACCGTCCGGCCGTACATCGACATCTGGTCGACCGTCCCGCTCGCGCGCTACTTCGCGAACTCCCTCGTCGTGGCGGGCACGGCGACCGTCTGCTCGGTGGTGATCGCGGTGTTCGCCGCCTACGCGGTCAGCCGCCACTCCTTCCGCGGCAGGCGCGTCTTCACGGTCACCGTGCTGTCCACGCAGATGTTCCCCGGCATCCTCTTCCTGCTCCCGCTGTTCCTGATCTACGTCAACATCGGCAACGCCACCGGCATCGCCCTGTTCGGCTCCCGCGGCGGCCTGATCCTGACGTACCTGACCTTCTCCCTGCCGTTCTCGATCTGGATGCTGATCGGGTACTTCGACTCGGTGCCGCGCGACCTGGACGAGGCGGCCCTGGTGGACGGCTGCGGCCCGCTCGGCGCGCTGTTCCGCGTGGTCGTGCCGGCCGCGGTCCCCGGCATCGTCGCCGTCGCCGTCTACGCCTTCATGACCGCCTGGGGCGAGGTGTTGTTCGCCTCGGTGATGACCAACGACACCACCCGCACCCTCGCCGTCGGCCTCCAGGGCTACTCCACCCTCAACGACGTCTACTGGAACCAGATCATGGCCGCCTCGCTGGTCGTCAGTGTGCCCGTGGTCGCCGGCTTCCTGCTGCTCCAGCGCTACCTCGTCGCCGGCCTGACGGCCGGGGCCGTGAAGTGACCCGTACCAGTGACCCGTACCAGTGACCCGTACCAGTGACCCGTACCAGTGACCCGTACCCGTGTGTGAAGGGACTTCCGTGACCATCGACCTCGCCGCGCTCCCGCCCGACTTCCTGTGGGGGACGGCCACATCGGCGTACCAGATCGAGGGAGCCGTCGCGGAGGACGGCCGCTCCCCGTCGATCTGGGACACCTTCTCGCACACCCCCGGAAAGATCGCGGGCAACGACAACGGAGACATCGCCTGCGACCACTACCACCGCTGGCGCGAGGACATCGCCCTCATGCGCCGACTGGGCGTCGACGCCTACCGGTTGTCGATCGCCTGGCCGCGCGTCCTGCCCGGCGGCGACGGCCCGGTCAACCCCAAGGGCCTCGCGTTCTACGACGAGTTGACCGACGGCCTGCTCCAGGCGGGCATCACCCCGTCCGTCACCCTCTACCACTGGGACCTGCCCCAGGTGCTGCAGGACCGCGGCGGCTGGCCCGAGCGGGACACGGCGCTGGCGTTCGCCGAGTACGCCTCCGTCGTCGCCGAACGCCTGGGCGACCGCGTCACCCACTGGGCGACCCTCAACGAGCCGTCCTGCTCGGCGTGGATCGGCCATCTGGAAGGCACGATGGCCCCCGGCTGGACCGACCTGACGGCCGCCGTCCGCGCCTCCTACCACCTGCTGCTCGGCCACGGCCTGGCGGTACAGGCGATCCGCGCCGCCGCCCCGGGCGCCGAGGTCGGCATCGTCAACAACCTCTCCACCGTGCACGCCGCGACCGACCGCGACGAGGACGTCCGGGCCGCACGCCGGCTGGACGGCCACGTCAACCGCTGGTGGCTGGACCCCGTCCACGGCCGCGGCTTCCCGGCGGACATGCGCGAGGTGTACGGCGTCGAACTCCCAGAGCGGGAGGGCGACATGGCGGTGATCGCCGCGCCCCTGGACTGGCTCGGCCTGAACTACTACTTCCCGGTAACCGTCGCCGACGACCCCTCCGCCCCGGCGCCCCGCGTCCGTACGGTCCGCCGTCTCGGCGTCCCGCGCACCGGCATGGACTGGGAGGTCGACGCGAGCGGCATCGAGACGCTGCTGCTGCGCCTCACCGAGGAGTACGGACCGCGCAGGATCTTCGTCACGGAGAACGGCTCCGCCTACCCCGACGTCGTACGCCCGGACGGCACCGTCCACGACCCCGAGCGCCAGGAGTACCTGGAACGCCACCTCGCCGCCTGCGCGTCCGCCGCCCGCAAGGGCGCCCCGCTGGCCGGCTACTTCGCCTGGTCGCTGCTCGACAACTTCGAGTGGGCCTACGGCTACGACAAGCGCTTCGGCCTGGTCCACGTCGACTACCGCACCCAGGCGCGCACCATCAAGGGCAGCGGACACCGGTACGCGGAGATCGTGCGGGCGCATCGGGAACGGGGACGCCGGGCGGCGTGAGGCGAGGGCGGATGATGGGCGTGAGGGGACCCTCGTAGGACCCTCGTAGGGGCGTCGGAAGGGCGTCGGAAGGGCGTCGTAGGGGCGTCGTAGAGGCGCGTCGTCACCCGAAGGACAGCAGCAGCGCGGTGAGGAGCAGCACGGACAGCACCGCCTCCCCGGCCCCGACCACGCCCACCCGCACCCGGCCGAGCGCCGGCACGGCCAGCGCCCGCCCCAGGCACACCGCGAAGAACCCGGCGAGCCAGGGGCCGAGAACGGCGCCCGCGACGCCGAGCGCCACGGCGTGGTAGCCGCCCGAGGCCCACCGGTAGGCAGTGCTGCCCCGCTCACGGATCATGGTCTTGACGTAGAGGACGGTGCCCGCGAAGTACAGCAGACAGGCCAGCGCCGGCTTCCAGGCGTCCGCGATCCCGCCCCCGCCGAGCAGCAGCGCGACCGGCAGCATGCCGCACGCCGGGACGACGGCGGCCAGCCCGTTGACCAGGGCCCGCTCCCGGTTGCGCCAGGCGTACCAGCAGTTGACGGCGAGGAACGGCGTGGCGCAGACGGCGGCGAGCAGCAGCCATGGCGCGTGCACGACGAGGGCGACGCCGCACGGCACCAGCGCCGCCGTGAACAGCCGCACGGGGCGCGTGTGACGGGCGGCGGCTCTGGGATTGCGGGAGTTGTGCCGGAGCCGCAGCCACTGCTGGACATGGAAGACGGCGAGGTAGCCGAGGAGCCAGGCGAGCAGCAGCAGGGCGTGCCAGGGTGTGGGGTCGCCCAGCAGCATCCCCGCCAGGAACGGCACGACCAGCATCGCCCAGGCCCCGTGCTGGTTCGGAAGCCAGCGCCGTACGGCACGCGAAGACATCTGTGCTGTCCATCCTCCTCCGGGGCTGTACGGACGTGGCTTCCTCAGCCGGGTGTCCGCGATGTCACGGCGGACCCGGCGTGCTCAGCCTGGCATTCGGCAGGGCACGGCGGACCAGGCCATTGGTCCTGGATCACCGGGACCTTCGCCGCCCCTTCCGCCGGGCGGGCGAGCCGAGTCAGCCCGCAGCCGCCGCCCGCTCCACCGCCTGGGTGAAGGCCGCCGCGCTGACCGGCTTGCCGGTGCTGTCGAGGACGTTGACGGTGCGCCCGTCGACCTTGACCGTCGGGGTGCCGGTGGCGTCGCTGTCGTAGAACGCGTCCGCCACCTTCGCGGCCCAGGGCAGGTAAGTGCCCTCCTTGACGGCCTTGTTGAAGGCGGGCGTCCGCAGCCCCGGCACCTTGCCGGCGATCTCCAGCAGCTTGGCACTGCTGCCGAAGGTGTCCGTGCTCTCGTCCTTCGGCTGGGCCGCGTACAGCGCGTCGTGGAACGCCTTGAACTTGCCGACGCTTCCGTCGAGCGCAGCCCCCAGCGCCGCCAGCCCGGTCTGCGACCCCTGTCCGCCGAGCCGCTTGTCGAGGAACGCGGCCATGTGGAACTCCACCTTGACCTTCCCCGAGGCCACCATCGAGTTCAGCGTGGCGCCCAGATCCTTCTCGAACGCGGCGCAGTAGGGGCAGCGCAGATCCTCGTACACCTGGACGGTGGTCGGAGCGCCGGCCTTCCCCCAGGTGATCACGGTGCCGCCGGCCCCGCTGGTGTGAGCGGGCGTGACGAGCTTCCCGCCGACCTCGCTCGCCGCTGCCCCCGACCCGGACCCGGCCCCTGACCCGTCGCCGGCGGCGAGCCCGATGCCGATGCCGGCGGCCATGGCGAGTACCACGGCGACGCCGCCGCCGACGAGGGCCCGCCGCCGGAACGCCCGCTGCCGCGCCTCGCTCTGCCGCAGAGCGGCCACATGCTCATGCCGGCGCTCGTCATGCGGGGTGGCGTTCCGGACGGGAGCGGTCTTCTTGACGGAAACGGTCTTCTTCGCGGCCATGGCCCCGACGCTAGGGGCGCGGCAGCCGGGCCCGGTACGGCCCCAAGGGGGCGCCGCGGAGGGCTGTCGGTCCCGAGGGAGCCGGGACCTTCGGCGCCGTCCGCGGGATGTGGCCCAGGTCTCCGACCCGCAGGGGAGGACTGATGCCGACGGCGCGCCGGCGTCCGCGCTCGCGCCCACCGACGCCCGCGGCCCCCTGTACGTACCCGACCGTCACTCGGCCTTCCTGAACACCGCCGACATCCCGTCCCCCGTGTCACGGGCCAGTCGTCCCGGCGCCTCCGGCGAGATCAGGCCGACCCGGGTGGCCAGCTCGCGGCCGTGAACGTCGACGGCGGCCTCGATGAGACCCGCGAGTGCGTCCAGGGCGGTGCGGGCGCGCGACCGGGCGACCGCCGCGCAGCCGACGGCGACCGGCGCGGCCGGCCACCACCAGCAGGCGAGCAGGGCGTAGCCGACGGCCCAGGCGGCCAGGCGGGCGGCGGCCTCGAAGGAGTCGTGGGCCGACTGGATCTGGCGTACAGCGGGTTCGGGGAGGATCAGCCACAGCCGCGGCCAGAGGACGGCGAGGTCCACCCCGTAGGCGGCCTCGACGCGGTCGGCCGTCGCCTGCATGCGGTCGCCGTACCAGGTGGGGCGGGCCGGTTCGCGCAGCGCGATGCGGTCGCGGGCCTCGCCGAGGGCCTGGATCCGTGCCAGAACGCTGCTCGGTATCATCACCACACCGTCGGGACCGGCGCCGGTTTGCTGGGCGCGGCCGATGGCCTCGTCGAGCTTCGCGTCTCTTTCCCGCCACCGGCGGGCCCGGCGTGCGGTCCTGGCACGCGAGAGCGGGTCCCGGCCGAAGCGCAGCCGGCACCGCTCGATCACGCCGCCGAGGAACTGCGCGGCGAGTGACGCCGCGGTCGCGGTGAGCAGGACGAGGGCGACCAGGAGCGCGGCGGTGCCGGTGCGGTCCAGGGCGGGGCGGGTGGCCAGGTCGTCCAGGGTGGTGCGCAGCCGGTCGACGTCGTGCCAGTGGCGGTGACCCAGGGTGGTGCCGACGGCAGCGGCGGCGAGGAACAGGGCGCCGGGCAGGACCAGCGAGTTCAGCCAACGTTCGGTGAGTTTGCCGCCCAGGGTGGCGAGGAGGGGGTTCATGGGGGCGGGCTCACTGTGCGGAGCCCAGTCGGCCCTTGCGCATGCGGGTGCCGTTGACGGCGCAGTACGGGGCGGGGAGCAGGTCGCGGGCCCGTTCGACGCGGGTGCAGAGGGCCGATCCGGGGCATACGGCCACCTTGATGTGGGGCGTGATGCCGGGGGCCGTTCCGCCGCGGGATTCGTTGACCAGCCCGCGTGCGTCCCCGTTCTGGCGCAAGGCGGTGTCCAGGACGCGGAAGCAGGCCGAGAGTTCGTCGGCGTCCGCGCCCGACCGCAGCAGGTCACGCGCGCGCTCGGCCGCCTCCCGGACCCCGGGCTGCCGCAAGTCCTCCGGCGAGCCGAGCAGGGCGCACAGCGCCGCTGTCGCCCTGTGGTCGGGTCGGGGTAAGTAGGGAGATGCGGTCATGGTCCAAGTATGCAGCGCACCGAATGGAGTTGGGCGTGAGTCGACGTGCCGCCCGAATCGGCGGCGGGGGAGGGGAGCAACGGGGTGAGGTATGACCGGGACTGGTTCCTGCACGCGATTCGCGCTCGCCTCGACCGGGCAGGCGCTCCGGACGGAGGGGCCACGGGCGCGGTGTTCGGACCCGAAGCGGACACCGAACTCGCGGGACTGCTGCGGACCGCCGACCCGAAGACCGATATGGAGGCCCGACACGCGGCCGGCTGGCTCTGCGCCGCCCGTGCGATGACCGACCCGGGCGAGCACGGCGCCGTACACGGCGCCATGGCCGGAACGCTGCTCTTCCCGGTGTGGGTCGCCGATCCAGGGCTGGTGCCGCCGCAACTGGCGGCTTACTACGCGTCCATCGACCCCGCCGAACACCCCGACCCGGCGAACGCGGACGGTCCCGCCGAGTGGTCGGCGTCGTGTGCCGCCTTGGCGATCTCGGTGGAGGGACGGCAGCACAAACCGCCGCCGGACGCCCCCGAGGACATCCTCCGGCTCCACGAGGCGGCCGCGCTGGTGGCCGCGAAGATCCCCTCCCCCGAGATCCGGCTCGTCACCGCGATCGGATGCGGCAGCCTGGCCGTCCTCGCGACCTGGGAATACGACTCCAGTTTCGCGGACCGGCTCGAAGAAGTGACCCGGGCCGTGACCCTCACCGGGACGACCTGGCCGTTCGGGGACCTGGCGGACGGGGATCCGGTCCGGTTCGTCCACGCTGCCGTCAAACGCACCCCGGCAGACTCCCCCGCACGGCTCCTCGCCCTGGAGGGTCTGAGCCGCCGGCTCGGGGAGCGCTACCTGGAGTCGCGCGATGCCGAGGACCTGCACGAGGCGGTCGGCATCGCACGTGACGTGTTGGCCCAACTGCCGCCCGGAAGCCCGCACCTGGCCCGCTGCTGCGGTGCGTTGGGGAGCGCTCTCCTTCTGTTGCGGCAGACGGAGGGGGCGACGGCGGAGGAGTGCGACGAAGTGGTGGACCTGTGCCGGCGGGGCTTCGCCGGCCATCCGGAGGGGCCTGCGGCGGCGGGCCTCGACCTGGGCACGGCGCTGACCCTGAGGGCGCAGTACACCGACCGGGTGGAGAACCTGAACCAGGCGGTCCAGGTGCTGGACGAGGCGCTCCGTGCGGCGCGGAATCTGTACGAGGGGGCAGCCCTGCGCAACGCCCTGGGCAACGCCCTGCGCAGCCGCTCCCTCGCGACCGGAGCTTCGGCCGATCTGGACGCGGCGCTCGACCTCATCGGCCCCACCACCGCGTCCACGGAATCCACGGACGGCCCGCAACCACGTTTCCTGGCAACCGCGTTGGCCCTGTACAGCCGCTACTTACGGGATCCGGGGACGAACAGCAGCGACCTGGACGAGGCGCTGCGACGTCTCCGGGAGGCCGAAGCGTCGATGCCGTCGGACCACCCGGACCGGCTCACGGCGCTCAACTATCTCGGCCTGGTGCTGACCGCCTCCTATGAACGGTCAGGCAACCTCGAAGAGTTGAACCAAGCAGTGGCGGCCCATCGTGAGGCGGTCGCACTCACCCCCGAAGGACATGCGGTGCTCGGAGTGCGGCTGCTCAACCTCAGCGCCGCGTTGAGCCGGCGACACCAACTGACCGGGGACGGCGACGACCTGCGGGAGACCCAGGAGTGCCGGCACCGGGCCGCGACCCTGCCCGGCCTCGGCCGCGCCCACCACGCGGCACTGCTGAGCTCGGTGGGGAACAGTCTGTTGGCGGGTGCGGAGCGTGCCGCGGAGCCGGTCCCCGAACTCGACCAGGCCGTGGAACTCTTCAGGGAAGCCCTGGCTCTTACTCCGGAGGGTGACCCCCAGTTGCCCCGCCGACGGCACCGCCTCGCCCTCGCCCTGATCAACCGCAGTGCTCACACGCAACGGAGCGGCGACGCCCGCGAGGCGCGCGAGTTGGCCGACGCGGTGATCGCGGCGCTGCCCGCGAACTCGCCCGACCTGCCGGGCGCCCTGGTGGCGGCCGCGGGCGCCCGGATGATGAGCGCGCGCGCCCTGATGTCGTCGGCCGCCCGGCGCGAGGTGGTCGCGCTGTACCGCCGGGCGGTCGAGGCCACTCCGCCCGGCCACCACAAGCGCACGCTCCGCCTGGCAGGCCTCGGCGACGTCCTGCACCACCTGGGCCCGGACCGGCACGGCCGTCGCACCAGTCTGGTCGCGGCCGCCGAAGCCTTCCGGGAAGCGGCCCTGGAACAGCAGTGCGCACCCTCCGAGCGGCTGGACGCGGCACGGGCCTGGGGCGACGTCCGGGCGGAGCTGGGTGACTGGGACGGCGCACTGGACGGCTACGTGGTGGCGGTCGACCTGCTGCACTCCGTGGCCCCCCGCCAGCTCCTCCGCGACGACCAGGAGCTGCTGCTGAGCCGTACCGTCGGTCTGGGCGCCGCCGCCGCTGCGTGCGCGGTGCGCTGCGGTCGGCCCGGGCTCGCGGTCGGTCTGCTCGAACAGGCCAGAGGCGTGCTCCTCTCCCACGCCTTCGACGCCGACAGCGATCTGACCCGGCTCCGGGAGACCGCCCCCGGCCTCGCCGCTCGCTTCGAGGAACTCCGGGATGCCCTCGACACGGCGACCTACAGCGGGGAACTCCCTGAAGACGGGCCGCCCGGCTCCGACGCCCGCGCCGATCTGCGCCAGCGGCTGGCTGCCGAGTGGCGGGACCTCACCGACCGGATCCGCGCCGAGCACCCCGAACTGGGCCTGCTGCGTCCGATGCGGGAGTGGGACGAACGCGAGCTGCGCGCGACGGCCGCGGCGGGCCCGGTGGTCCTGGTCAACGTCTCCCCGCACGGCAGCGACGCCCTGGTCGTCACCGAGCACTCCATCGACGCCGTACCGCTCCCGGGTCTCGACCTACGGACGACGGCGAAGCGCCGGCGGACCTTCGAGGACGCCTTGGTGCGCATCGAGACGCCCGGAACCACCCGCAAGCAGTCACAGCGCGCCCAGCGGGACGTACGGGAAACCCTCACCTGGCTGTGGCAGGCGGTCACCGGCCCGGTCCTCGACCGCCTCGCCGCGGCGACCCGCGTGTGGTGGTCGCCCGGCGGCCTGCTGGGCACGCTGCCCCTGCACGCGGCAGCCCCCACCGGCGGTGCCCCCGGCGCACTGGACCGGGTGGTCTCCTCGTACACGCCGACACTGCGGGCGCTGCACCACGCCCGTCGGCGCGCCGCCCGCCGGGCGGGCACCGGAACGCTCGTCGTCAGCGTCGCCCAGGCCACCGGACAGGCCCCACTCCCGGGCGCACGCCGCGAAGCCGAGCACCTGGTCCGCATGCTTCCCGGGGCCGCACTGCTGGCGGACGCGTCCGCCACACACGCCGCGGTCGTCTCCGCCCTGCACCGCCACGCCTACGCGCATTTCGCCTGCCACGCCCTGGGCGACCTGGAGCACCCGTCCGGCAGCCGGCTCGTCCTGCACGACCACACCGAACGCCCGCTGACCGTCCGCGACCTGGCCCAACTCCGGCTGCCGTCGGTCCGGCTCGCCTACCTCTCCGCCTGTTCCACCTTGCGCACCAGCCCCGAACTCGCCGACGAGGCCGTCCACATCGTCAGCGCCTTCCAGATGGCGGGCTTCCCTCATGTGGTCGGCTCACTGTGGCACGTCGACGACGTGATCGGCGCCGAGGTCGCGCTCAGCGTGTACGAAGCCCTGAGGACGGGCGACGGCGCACTCGACGTCGCCCGTACGGCCGAGGCCCTGCACCGGGCCGTACGCAACCTGCGCGACACGTACCCGCAGACCCCGAGCCTGTGGGCCTGCCAGGTGCACGCGGGTCCCTGAACGCGAGCGAGAAATGCATGCGACGTCGGCTTTCGCTGGCCGAAGTGTCGGACGTGCGCAGGACGTTGACACTCCTCGGAGGCTTCCTGTCATCAATGTTCGTCCGTCACTGCGACCGCTGTTCGAAACTTCGACACTTCGTACTTCGTCGCCCCGGTCGTCGCTGCGAAGGCTCCGGGCGCGCACAGCGGCAGTTCCATCACCCACCCCGAAGAAGCGGAATGGCATGACAGGAATGACATGCTCCTGACATTTTAGTGTGTCCGGCCCCTCGACGGTGGGACGCCGTCGAGTCCCCTCGTCCCCAGGAGAAGATCCATGCCCGTGACTTCCACCCGCTCACGACGGTGGGCCAGATGGCTTGCCCCGCTGGCGCTGGCCGCGGCCCTGCTCGGCGTGCATGGAGCGCGCTGCGGGCCGCAGCGGCAGCCTTCGCCGCACCGGCAGAACCTGACGAGCCTGCGGAGCTGCGCCTGCGTGGCTTCCTGCTTCTCGACCAGGAGACGTGCCGTCTCTACCTGGACACACCCACATCACAGGACGCGCCGCCGTTCGGTGTCGACCTTGCTCTTCGAGACGAGCATGGCTCTGTCGACGTCGGCGTGACGGGAGCAGACGCCGCACTTCCGGTCCTCCTCGAAACAGGGGAGTTGGAGCGAATGCGGAAGGACGCCCACGACCCCTACCGTCACGCCGTCTACGACTTGGTGGACTGGCTCACGGGTCGCTGACCGGGCGTTTTCGACCAATGGCGGGATACCCGGCCTGGTGGCTCCCGCAGGAGCCGCCGGGCTGGCGCTGCTGAAAACGCCAGGCGTCGTGACCCGCACGACGGCAAGTCGTCAGTGGTCGCCCAGCGGGCGTACCAGCTTCCGCACCGCTTCGTCAGGTGTGGGTGCCAGAACCCAGACGCTGTCCATGCCGGCGTAGACCGTGCCGTCCGCCGCCATGGCCAGGTACTGGTTCCCGCGGTCGCGCATGCCGAGGGGATAGAGACTGTCGTCGCCCGCCTGCTCGGCGAGGTCGTCGATGATCTCCGCGTCGAACAGCGCCAGCAGCGGATCCAGTTGGAACTCCGCCCACCGCATGGGGGCCGACACGTCGCGGTAGGGCATGCTCACCGCGCCGAACTCCGCCAGGAAGCGGCGTGCCGCGTCGTGCATCTCGAACTCGCCGGTCTGGAGGAGCAGGCTCTCCCAGGTCTCCGTGGGGATCGACCGGCCCGGGTACCAGCCTCCCGCCCGCAGCACCCGGTCCGTCTCCTCAGGCCAGCGCCGCCCGGCGTCCGCCCCCGTCTCCACCATGTCGAGCCGCCGCCAGAACGGGGAGGAGACCACCGGCGCGTCGGGCTTCCACAGGGCCGAGTGCGCGCTCTGCAGCGCCACCAGTCGGTCCAGTGCCTGGTCGAAGCCGCTCCCGACAGGTTCCACCCGGTCCCGCACAAGGCACAGCGACTCATCCTCGGTGATGCCCAGGAAGCTGGCCCCCTCGTCCGCCGTGCCCACGGGATAGAGAGACGCCCCCGCCTCCCGGCTCGCCCACACGAACCGCTCGTCCTGCCACGCGGCCGCGAGGGGATCGAACCGGACGGCCGACGAGGTCACCGTCGTATCGGCGGGCCAGCCGTAGGTCACCAGACCACCGTACTCGGACAGGAACCGGCGCGCCGCGTCGTGGGCCACGAAGGATCCGCGTTCGCTCAGAACCGCCTCCCAGGTCGCTGTCGGCACCGAACGGCCGGGACACCAACCCACCCTGCGCAGCAAGCCTTCAGTCCGCGGAGACCAGCCTCGACCCGGAATCCCCGTCACTCACACCACCGCCCGTAGAGGTAGCGCATGACGGCGTCAGGCTCGGCGGCAGCGGTGTCGAAGCTCGGAGATGACGGCCTTCTCCCGTGCGTTGACCTCACCGTCCACAGTGGCCACGCGGTCGGCCACGTCGAGGAGGTCGCTCAGATCCCCTGGCTCGGCCGCTACACGCCCCCACACCTCGGCAGGGTCGATATCGACAAGGTGGGCGAGTTGTTCGTCGACAACCTGATGCCGTTCCCGCACCACCCGCACCAGGTGCCGCATCAAGAGCGCCTCGTCGTCGGCGATCTTGCGGTTCGCCTTGATCACGAGCCATGCGACCCACAACATCAACTGCGGGTGTCGACTCCGCTTGCTCAGGTTCTCGGCGAGTTCGATCACCCGCGCCTCGTTCCGGAAGACGGCCAGTGCGTGCCGCCCTGCGAGCAGCGTCGAATAGCGGTTCAGCACCACCGCTAGAGGAACGCCCACCAAGGGGATACCGATCTTGATGACGTTCCTCTGCAGGAGATACTTCCCGACGACTGGGAGCCCCCTCGTGGCGCTCAGTGCCCCTCCGGAGTAGAAGCGCTTGATCAGTGGCCGCACCATGGCCGGGACAGCCTTGGTCACACCTTCCCGGACCGCTTCCCCGCTCTTGATCGTGAAGGCCACCCGGATCAGCTTCCACATGTCCTCGGGGTCGGAAAGGTCGAGCGGGACCCGGTAGAGGACTGCGATGTCGTAGGTCAGGCGGAGTTGGAGCCGGGTGATGAACGCGACGTCGACCATCAGGGTCGCGACGGCGGCCGGGAAAGTCGCCGGCGAAGCACCACCGAGGCTCCCGAGGGTAGCGACGACTGCCGCCGAGTAGGCCCCGGCGGAGAGTCCGCCTTCGAGCGCGGCGTACCGGGCCGCCATCTTGATCCGCTGATCGACGATGGCGTCCGCGGGTACGCCCGCGTACCGCTCCTGGAAATACCGCCAGTCGACCTTCTCGGTGTAGGAACTCATGGCCTGGGCGCTGAGCTTGGTGAACCAGTTGCCCGACTTGATGTCGTCCGCGCTCAGCCCTTTGACGAACTTCTTGAGCTCGTCCCGCTCCTGCTCGACGACCTTCCGGTCGGCCTCGTCGTCCCCGTCGATGTCGGCAGCGTCTATCGGAGCTTCGGTCATGGCGAGTTTCCCCCCAGGCGGCTTAGCGAATAGCCAGGTTGCGAGGTTTTGAGAACCCCGCTGACGTCTCAAAACGGTGACTCAGTGAGCGGCACAATGGCCGACGGATGTCCCGTTAGCCTGCAACCCTAGCGCCCCATCATGCGGCTGGTGCCAGCGTTCGGACCTCCGTCAGTCAAGGCGGCAGGCGTTGACGTGCAACTGGGGCTGCAGCACGGACCGCATGGCTGACTACACACCGTTGCCCTTCGGTGAGCGGTCGTAGGCAGCGAAGACGCGGGCTTGTTCCACCTTGCAGATGCGACCGAGTTCGATGGGGAGCGATGGACGTGGCTGGCCCAGCCGTTCGAGAATCTCGGCGAAGTACGGGACCGGCCTGTTCTCGGAGGAGGTCACGAGCGATGACAAAAGCACTCCGTCAGCGCCGGATGCCTGGTCGACCTCCACCAGGATCGAAGCGCGCACTGGATCAGGCAGATGGTCCGCCTTGAGGCCGGCCGCAGCCGCCAGCGTGTGCCAGCCGACGCTGACCCGTCGCTGCGCCGCCGAGACGAGTGCCTCTCTGACGGCCTTCACCACGGTGTTCCTCTCCACACCGAGTTTGGTCCAGAAAACGGGCTTCTTCTCGCCTGCCGGTTTGGTGCTTTGGGTGTTATTGGCGGCTTTGCCCCTGTGGGTGAAGGTGTATGCGGCCTCACGCTGCTGGGCCCATATCTCCTTGACCGCTTCTGCTGACAGATCGGATTTCCAGCCGAGACCAGCGAGAACCTGGCGGAAATGCGAGGGAGGTCCAGGTTTTTCGTGGGCCATCTTCACCACGGAGGAGAGCACTGGCTTGTCGCTCGATCGCGGAAGATCCACGGCGACCAGGGTGCGGACGCGCTCCTCCAGGGTGAAGTCATCAGGCGTATATCCCTTGTAACGCAGGAGAGTTTCCCAGTTGATGAGACCACGTGAGCGAGCGATCTCCGGGAGTTTGACGCGGAGGAATGCGACCAGCAGGATCTGCTTCCCGTTCATGGGAGCGGCCTCGGTGCGGGACGCCGAACGCTCGACCGATTCCGGGGAGCCGGGTGCCGGACGCAGATCGGGCCAGCGGGGATCGGTCTGCGCCGGGAGCGGAGAGAAGCCGACAGCTTCGATGAGCCAGCTTGGTCTGGTTGCCTCCGGGCCGGTAAGGGGGATGAGGCGGGCCACGCTTTCGATGACGTTGATCCTGTGAGGGGACGGCGGCGAAGCGTAGCGCGGTAGCGCGATGCGCATGTGGGTCATCGCTGACCCGACGGGCTGGACGTCCGCCTCATAGACGCAGCGCGCGGCCACGTTCTGGTCGTCGGCGAGGGCCGCTGCGGTGAACGCGATCCGGCCTGCGGCGAGCGGGAACGCAAGCAGGGCCGTCGTGTCCGTGTCCGCGTTTGTGTCCGCCTCAGCGGTCATGGGCGGTTCGTCGGGGATGTGGGGGGTGATGATCCCCTCATCCGTCAGCCTGCAGTCGTCCAGAGTGGCCAGTTCGATGCCGCGGCCAGGGCGCTGGGTGCCGACGTATACACGTCGCGCCTCCCCCTCGGTACGGCAGGTGAAGCTGATGGCGTGGCCCATGGCCTCGGCTTCGTTGTGCGCAATTCCGCTGTTCGGTCCGTATGCCCACTGGACGTGCCCGTAGCTGTCGGCGAGCCGAGCGCGCGTCGCCTCCCACTGGTCGAGGGACATCCGGTCCCTCTGTACCCGGATGAGTCGGGCTCCGGGGCCGAAACGGACCTCGACGACTCCGCCAGGCTCTGAGCCGGGGCTCGGGTACGACACCCTTATTTTCTGGCATCCCTGTGCGCGGAGCCAGCGCTGGATTGCCTGACCGATGTAGAGATGGTCGGCGCTGTCCTCGCCGGTCTGCGTGCGGAGGCAGTGAACCGGGGGGCGGTGCGCGAAGTGGCACTTCTTGTGGAGGTACCGCTTCGCGGTCAACTTCTTGCCGCAACCGCCCAGCAGGGTGCCGCAGTAGAAGTCGTCTCGGCTCCGGCCGCGCATGAACCGGTCGAAATCGTCATGGTCGAACGGCAGGAACACCGGCCAGTCCGATCCGGGAGTGCCGATGACCGCCGTCTGGACCTTGCGGGTGTCTTCGTAGGGAGGCATCGAGTTTCCGAGTGGTCAGGCCGGGTGTCGTGGGCCGAAGCCCGGGGCGGGGTGAGTGCAGAGGTACAGCTCTTGCCGCACGTCAAAGGATTCTCCAGGCTGCAATCGCAGACGAGCGGCCGTCACGGGCCGACGGACGCACCGCCGCACGGCACCGGCCGGGTGAGGTCAGGGTCGCCGAACTCCGCGCGCAAGGCATGGAAGGCCGTGACCTTGTCCTCGCCGAAGCGGCGGACGTGGGCGGCGTACTCGTCGGGGGAGAGGAACACCGACGGCCGGGACTTGGTGTGGAACTTGTCCGCGTACATCACCAGCCGCTCCTCCTCCGTCACGGCCAGGTAGTCGGCGGGAGGCAGCGGAAGGCCCTGGCTCAGGACGTCGTGCCGGGTGAGGCCGACCCCGGTGTGGTGAGAGCAGAACCGGCGCAGCGGCTCGGGGAAGCCCTCCTGTTCCAGGATCTCGTGGCCGAGCAGTCCGTGCCGGATGTAGTTCGCGTGGTCCAGCCGCCCGTCGTCGCCGTAGAGGCGGTACACGCCGATGTCGTGCAGGAGGCAGCCGGCGCGGACCAGTTCGGCGTCGAGGTGGCGCAGGTGCGGGGCGGACAGGAGCTGCTCGGCGACGCTCCAGACGATCTCGCAGTGCGTGTGGACGAGGGCGAACGCCTCGGCGGTGGGCGCGTACTTCTCGTGCAGGGCACGGATCTCGTCGGGTCCCGGAATGCTCATCCGGCGAGCGTAACAACGGTCGCGGAGTCGTCCGCCCGGCTGGGCGCAAAGAGTCTGGTCCGGTGCCCGACGCGACCGGGGCAACCTGATCGGCGGCCCCGGTCCAGGGTCCGTCAGGCGGGTTCGGCGTGGAGGGCGCGTCCGGCGGGGCCGCGGGTGTGGGCCCACGCGGGCAGGGCGGTCAGCGCTCCGACTGCCAGCAGGATGACGAGTGCGGCGGTGAGCAGCCACGATCCCGGGGGCGTGATCTGTGTGCCGAAGAGCCAGTACAGGCCGAGCCCGGCCGGAGCACCCGCCGCCACTCCGGGCACGGCGGGCAGGAGTTGCGCGGTGCAGAGCGCCGTGACGACCTGGCCGGGGGTGGCGCCGGGGGTACGGGCGATGGTCAGGGCACGCCGGGCCTGCACGGCGGTGCTCCAGCCGAGGAGCATGGTGTTGAGCGTGGACAGTGCCACCAGCGCGAGCGTGACGGCGAGCAGCACCCGGCCGGTCTGGTCGGTGCGCACTTCGATGGGCCCGAACCGCTTGAAGGCGGGGGCCGCGTCGAGTTCGGCGCGGAAGGTGAGCACCGCGGTGACCATGAGGGTGGTGGCCGGCCGTGCCGGCGGAGGCGAGGGCGGCGCGGCCGGGCCGACGGGCGAGCAGTCGGATGCCGAGCAGCAGCGGCGTGGGCAGATACGCCGTCACGGCGTTCAGGCGCGGGTGGTGCGTGAGCAGGTGAGCGGGGTCGGACAGGGCGTGGACGGTGCTGGTGCGGGCGGCACGCAGGGCGGGGCCGAGCGCACCGGTCGCGGCGACCACGACGGCGAGGAAGACCGCGGCGGTGACGGTGCCGGAGTCCGGAGGACTGACGGTTTCGAGCAGCCCGTCGCTGGGATCGACCAGGTGGGGCGCGGCCACGGCCCCGGCGGCCAGCCCGAGCACGGTGGCCAGGAAGGTCAGCAGCAGGTACTGCGCCAGCAGTACGACGGTGCCGGGGCCGGCGCCGACGGCCTTGAGCAGTGCGGCACGCCGGTGGTCGCGGACGGCGCGTACGGTGGCGAGCGCGGCGAGGGTGACGATCGCGGCGACGGCCAGCAGCCAGCCGCCGATCACCAGGGCGGGCTGAGTGAACTCGATCATCGCCGTGTCCGTCTGGAGCACGTCCTGCCAGTAGTGGTAGGTGAGCCATCCTTCGGGACTGGCGGCCCGGACGGCCGCGGACTCGCCGAACCTGCCGGTCGCGGCGGGGTCGGACAGCTTCAGGTAGATCAGGTGGACGCCGGAATCGTCGCCCGCCGCCGCGTGGGCGTCGGCGGTGGTGAGCCAGACCAGGCCGCCGGCGTCGGACGGTCCGATCTGCGCCGGGTCGCCCCAGGGATACACCGCGGTGGCCGCGCTGATCGCGGTGCCGACGACCGTGATGCTGCGCCCGCTGACGGTGACGCGGTCGCCGACGCGCAGGCCGAGTGCCTGCGCGAAGCCGCGCTCGACCACCGCCCCGCCCGGCCGCACCCAGGCGCCCGAGGTCACCAGCGGACGGTCCACGGTGGCCCGTGCGTCACCGCGTCCCACGACCGCGGAGTGCGCGGAACGGCCGTGCGCCCGGATGGTGGTGTCGAACGCGAAGAACGGGCCGCCGATCCCGGTCACCTCGGGCAGTCGGGCGAGGCGCGAGGCGAGGCCGGAGGGATCCGGGTCCGTCGTCGTGGCCATCACGTCGGGACCGGCGGTGGCCGCGCGGGTCTTCGCGTACCCGGTGGCCACAGCGTCGCCGGTCGCGAGTCCGAGGGTCAGGGCGGAGGCGGCGACGGTGACGGCGAGCAGGAACATGAGGGCCTCGCCGGGACGGCGGCGCAGGTCCTGACAGATCAGACGCCACATCAGCACCAGGTGTCCCATGGTCAGTTCTCCCAGCTCAGCAGCGCGCCGAGCCCCGGGCCGCTGCCGTGGCCGTGGTGTGTGTCGGCGCCGGGGCCTGTGCCGGCGCCGTGGCCGTCCAGACGGGTGTCGTCGGCCAACGTCCCGTCGCGCAGGGAGACGACGCGGTCGGCTGTGGCGGCGACGCGCTCGTCATGGGTGACCATGACCAGGGTCTGGCCGGCGGCGCGCAGTTCGTCGAAGAGCCGGAGGACGTCGTGGGTGGCGGCGCTGTCGAGGTTTCCGGTGGGCTCGTCGGCAAGGACGACCAGCGGCTCGTTGACCAGGGCGCGGGCGATGGCGACTCGCTGCCGCTGCCCGCCGGAGAGCTCGGAGGGCAGATGCCGGGCGCGGTCGGCGAGCCCGACCTGATCGAGGAGTCCGGCGGCACGGGCGCGGGCGGTGCGCGGCGGGGCGCCGGCGAGCAGCGCGGGCACTTCGACGTTCTGCGCCGCGCTCAGCTCGTCCATCAGGTGGTAGGCCTGGAAGACGAATCCCACAGCGCGGCGCCGCAGCCGGGCCAGCGCCCGCTCGCCGAGGTCGTCGATACGCCGCCCGCCGAGCCAGACCTCGCCCTCCGTGGGCCGGTCGAGACCGCCGAGGAGCTGCAGCAGCGTGGACTTGCCGCAGCCGCTGGGCCCTGTCACGGCGAGCGTCTGCCCGGCGGGAACCTCGAGGTCGACCCCGTCGACGGCCCACACCAGACTCTCGTCCTCCCCGTACGTGCGCGTCAGGTCGACCGTCCGCAGGGCTGGCCCGGCCGCCTCACCGGGCCCGCGGCCTGCCGGTCCCGCGCCCGGGCCGCCGACCCTGCCCGGGCTGCGGTCCGTGCCCCTCCGCCGCGACCGGCAGCCGACCCGCTGACCGTCTCTCGTCATCCGTTTTCTTCGCCTCTTCCACGCGGGGCACGGGCGGACCAGGTCCGGCCGCATGCCTCCAACCAGCGAAGATCGGCCTGCAACCGGAGCGCGATGCCCTCCAGGAGCAGCCCGGCCTCCGAGTCCGTGCCGTGAGCGAGGGCGGCGTGCTGGGCCTCGGCGAGGCCGCGTAGCAGCTCCCGCCGCCGCGCGTCCACGAGCGCGAGCGGATCGGCCAGGCCCGACTCGGCGGCGGCCACCAGCTTCAGATGGAACTCCGTCACGTCCGCTTTGAGTCCGGCGCTCTCGGCCATCCACGCGGCCACCCGCTCCTGCCCGGCCGCGGTCAGCGCGTACACCCTGCGCCGCGGACCGCGCACCGGCGCTTCCTCGCGGTCCTGGACGACCAGGCCCGCCTTTTCGAGCCGGGTGAGCGTCACATAGATCTGCCCCGCGTTCAGCGTGTCGCCCAACGGTCCGAGCGCCGCTGCCAGCCGCCTGCGCAGGTCGTACCCGTGCGACGGCTCCTTGGCCAGCAGGGCAAGCACCACGTCCTGCACGGGCCACCCTCCTCTGCGACCCTCAATAGATAGCGGTTAGCCAAAAGAGCGTCGAACCACCACCTGAACCCGACCCTGAGCCCGATTACCCCGAGTGCGCGCGGATGCCGGCCGGCGGGCAGAAGCCCGCACGGCCGGTTCCGGTCAGCCGATCGAGCATTCCTTCACGCTGAGCGGCTTGGTGCTGCCGGCCGGTCTGCTGCACAGGACTTCCGCCTCGGAGAGGCCCTGCGGGGTTCTGGTGACCCGCTTGAGCACGATGCTGTGGCCGTGCCGTTCGCCGTACAGCGGCGCATGGGTGAAGTCGATCGTCCCGGTCGCCATCCCGTCGAGCTTCACGCCTCTGAGGTTGACCCAGGTCGCCGCGCGGCTCTGGGGTACGTCGTCGAGGCTGGCCGCCCAGTACAGCGCGCGCGTGGCGTCGTGGGCGAGGGCTGTCTGGCCGCTGGCGAAGTCGGGGCTGTCGTACGTGGCCTGCTTGCCCTTCAGCCAGGGCAGGTACTGGAGGGCCTCCTCGTAGAAGGCGGTCGTGGACGAGGCTTCCTTCAGCTCGGCGAGGGCCGCGTGGTACAGGGTGATCCGCGGGGCCACGCCGTCACGGCCGCCCGTGCCGGAGAACCTGGCCTTGCTCAGGTCGTCGCCGGTGAGGATGGAGATCTCCCGGCTCGCGCAGCCCGGTACGGTGCTGAGCTGGGTCATCAGCGGTCCGATGTCCTCGACCCGGCCGGCGAAGTAGATCACCGACGGGACGTTCTTGCCCCGGCAGATGCTCTCCGCGTGCAGCCGCAGCTCGGGGTTGCCGTTGGCCACGTCGTACCGCTGCCCGCGCAGCAGCTGGAAACCCTCCCGCTGCAGCATCTGCCCGCCGTAGCGGGCCTGTTCGCTGGTGTAGCGGTCCTGCGACTGCTTGGTGTTGCGGGCCAGCACCAGTGCGTACGGGTTCTTGGTCCGGGCGCGCAGCTGCCGGACGACGAGACCGAGTGCCTTCGCCTGGTCCTCGTCCGGAGCCGCGAGGCTGAACCAGTTGGAGAACTGCTTCGGCAGGTAGGTCGCCGAGTTGGTGCCGGAGACGATCGGCAGCCCCACCGCGTGCAGACGGCGCGTGACATCGGGGCTGCTCTGCAGGTCACGCCCGAAGCCGACGACACCGACGACGGTCGGGTCGTGTTCGGCGTACTCGGCGATCTCGTCCGCCGTCACGCGCTGCTGGTCCATGTCCACGCCCCCGTTGGCGAGCAGCACCCGGAGCTTGACCGTGTAGTTCTCGTTGACCACGCGCTGGGCCAGGTACACGCCGGTCAGTTCCTCGGCGCCCTTGACCAGCGAGGAGTCCGCGGCCGAGGAACTCAGGGGTCCCGCGTACACCACGGTGACGTACTTGCCGGGATGATGGCGCAGCACGTCGGTGTTCTCGGCGCGCACCAGGCCCTCCACCTCGCGCAGCCGCTGTCCCTGCCCGCCGGCTCCGCCCTGGAGGTACGTGCCGAACCGGACGTCTCCGGTGGCTATGCCGACGCACTCCGTGCCGCCGCCGGACGCGGGCCGCCGTACGGTGTCGCGGTTGGCGCTCAGCATCCCCGCCGAGCAGTACGTGTGGTGCATGTCGCGGGCGTGCACGACTCCCGCGCTCACGGCGAGGACGAGGACGAGGAGCAGGCTGTACGTCGACCACACCACGCGGACGAGCGGCGGCCGGTGCCTGGCCCGGACGCATGCCCAGTCCGACTGCCGCAGCTCCACCAACTCCGCGCGGGGCAGAGGCACTCTGAGCACCCAGGGCAGGGCGTTCGTCCGGCTCGGCGACTGGTCGGCCCGGAGGTTTCCGGCCCATTCGTCGTACCAGTGCCGCAACCGCTGCTGCAGGCGCCCGGGCTGGGACGGCGGCTCCGGCCGGTTGGCCGGCGGTTCGCCGTCCGTGCCGCGGTCCAGCAGCGCCGCGTCGTCCGCCGCCACGCCCGCCACGATCAGCAGCGGGTCCAGCTCACTGCGCCGGCTGCGGACGTCGCTGACCGCCTTGATCAGTTCGACGCCGCCGTTCTCCTGGCTTATGCGGCGCAGGAACAGCACCGGCGGGCGCGTCCGCTTGAATCCCCGCAGATCCCAGCTGCGGCGCCGGTGGCTGTCCCGCAAGTCCTCGAACAGCGCCAGCACGTACAGCTGGAGCGGAAAGGGCCCGCCCTCCCGCATCGCCTCGGCCACGTCGTACGCGCGGGCCGCTATCGCCCGCCAGGAGCTGACGGGCCGCAGCAGCCGCACGCTGGTCGACTGACGGCGGGCGGCGGACTGGAGGAACGTCGTGGTCAGGAACCACCGGCTCTCCCTGCGCAGCCACAGGAAAAGCGGAGCGCGCCCCGGGACGTGGTTCAGGACGGCGAGCAGGATCATCAGTCCGATGCCGGCCAGGGCGGCGACGTACCACTCGGGGCGGGTGAGCAGTGCGGTGAAGGCGCCCAGGATGCCCATGGGCAGGAACTGCTGCACGTCGGTGATCAGCATCTGCCGGTTCCGGCGTGCGGGTCTGCGGGGCCGCCAGCGCTGCCGGGCCAGGATGCGCAGCAGCTGGGTCTGGGCCAGCTCCCGCTGCGCGCTGCCGTCCGGTGTGCCGTCGGGTGCGGTCGGCCAGTGCTCGCGCATCTCCGGGTCGTCGGTGGCCTCTTGGAGGGCGCGGACGAGGTTGAGGCGGGGGAAGTTGTAGGGCCGGTAGGTGGCGGACCGGTCGCCCCACTTCTTGGAGTCCCCGAGGTCCCACAGGAGCCGCGTGGCTCTCGCCGTGGGGCCGGCGTCCCCCGCCTGCGGCTCGGTCGGGGCGACGGCCAGGCGTGTCCCGTGGCGCTGCTGCCCTTCGCGCAGCTCCTCGAGCAGTGCGGTGACGCGGTCGTCGTCGTCGGGGTCCTCGGCGTGCAGCACGATGACCGGCATCGGGGAGTCGCTGGTCCGGAAGTCCTGGATCAGCGACTCCAGCTGCCGCTGCACATCGATACCGGCCTCGGTCGACATGCCCGGGTGACCACCCGGACAGTCCTGGAGTAAATCGCGATCACCGCCGTGCATGGACACCCCCCGTGGTCTGAAGACACATGTGTCACAAGCGCTTTGCGAGGATAGCCCCTGCCGCCGACAACCGCTTGTGGTTGAACGCCGGTCCATCGGGCCCGGTCCATCGAGCCCGCGCCGTCACGCGATCGGGTGATGCTTCGAGGATCGGGCACGGGCCGGTGCCGTCGCCCGTTTGATCCGACGACGGGGCTTCTCGCCCCTACCCACCACGACCGAGGGACTACACATGGGCCTGTATCTCCACCGCAACCCCGACGGCACGACGACCGGGCGGAACGACGCCAATGGCTTCACGGTGACGCACGCCGAAGAAGAGGAGGTCAAGCGGCAGCTGTACGAAGACGCCGGGTGGGAGTACACGCCTCCACCGCCCCCGGTTCCGCCCGGTTTCCATCGGTTCACGCTGGTGCACGACGAGTTGCTGTCGGGATGCGGCGGGGACGAGCGGTACGCAGGCCTGCGGGCGCGTCCACCGGAGGGCTGCCTACCGGACGGCGGGGACGGCTACGGCTTCACCCTGCGGTGCGAGCGGCCGGGGAAGACGCTGCTCGACGCGATCGCCGGCACGGTGGCGGAGGTCCGCCGCGAGCACGGGCTGGTGATCAACAGCCTGGGAGTCGAGAAACCCGAGGAGTGGTACGACGCACGCACGAAGAACGGCTGCGCGGCGGAGACCGTCGCCCATCTGATGCTGATGTGCGCCCACCGTGCCCGCCTGCTCGGGTACGGGCGCAAGGACCTGGTCCGCCTGCTCGACGCGACGGGCATCGAGTAGCCGGCGTACGGGACGCACGCGGTGAGGGAGGGGTGGGCGTGCCGACCCGGCAAGCTGATCTCCAGCATCGTTCATCGTCGGATCAGTGAATCCTCCGTTCCCCACGCCGGGAAGAATGCTGCAGGCGGCCGGACCGCTGGGCGTCGCCCGTCACGGCCCATCGACGTGATCCGCAGCCCCTCCCCGAGGAGCTCACCGTGCCACCCCGTTTCGACACTGCCCGCTTTCACGTCGAGTCAGGTCCCGACTCTCTCTTCACCCGGATCCGGCACATCCTGAGCGAACCACTGCAACTGAAGGCCCACGGCGCGCACGTCACCGAACGGCTGTCGCAACGGGGCGCACCGCTGGACGCATTACCCGCTTCGATCCGGAGAGCTGGGAGCTGATCTCGGCCGAGGTCCGCACGGACACCGGTAAGTGGGTGAAGGCGACCTGGCGGGTGCGGGCCGACACGCGGTACTGGTGGGTGGTGATCGGCCTGGGTAACGCGCTCGTCACCGTGATCGACGTAGACCCTTGGCGCCGGGGCACGGGATAGGACATCGTGACGGGGCGACCCCTGTACGAGCAGGTCGATGCCGTCAACGCGGAGCTGATGCTCGGGGCGTAAGAGCCACCTGGAGGCGCCGCCGTTCCCCTTGGACGACTGGCGTCGCGGTAAGGGACGACGCCTCAGGACCTGATTGGAGTCGCGGTTACTCATGTTCTCGGGAGAGGTGGCTCGTCATGATGGTCGATACTGGAGGGTCATTCCAGGATTCTTCGCCTCACGGCGCTCGGCAGCTCGAAGGTTGATCGATCATGGGTAATCTGAAAACGGTCGAGAGGGCGATACCCCCGGACGCTTTTCTCGACTTTCGGAGTGTTGTCCACAAGGCGACCGCGTCGATGGACGTGGGCAAGTTGTATCACTTCGCTTTCTGGCACGATCTCGACGCGAATCCCACCAATTACGTCGAGCAGGTGGCAATGGATCTCCTCGACTACCTGCCCACCGAAGCTAAGAAGGACGTGGTAGGTTTCGAATGGTGGCTGGGTCGGCTGGAGTTCCCGTACCATGCGAATTTTCCGTTCAAAGCGCATCAGGATGTCGGGACGAACCCGGTCACGCTGGACAGGGAACATCCCTCGATCAGCTCCGTCTATTACCTGACCACAAACAACGACGGGCCACTCGTCGTGTTCAGCGGGCAGCCCGATATTGAGGCGAAGGACTGGGAAGCTTACTTCCCTGCGGAGAATTCTTTCGTCATGTTCGCCGGAAATCTGTGGCATACGGTTTCGAGTCGAGAGGAGGTCATGGGGGAGCCGGCGGCGCAACCTTCAGGGACTCGTCTGAGCGTTCAGTTCAATTGGTGGAAGTACCGGCCGAAGGTCGGAGAGGGAGCGGGAGTGTCCAAGAACTACCGTGATGACATATTCCCTGAGCTTCGGATTCAGTGAGGTTTCCTCAACGGAAAACATCTTAATTCTGTTGAAGTCGAACTCATTGGCTCTGTACGGTCGCTGTCATGGTGATCCCGATAGTGTTCGACATGGAAACCAACGACCCCGACGACGTCTTCACGCTGTGCGTTCTCGCGACGCACCCATGGGCGCGGCTGGTAGGCGTGACGGTCATGCCCGGCTCGGACGAGCAGATAGGCATCGTCAGACACATCCTGGGGCGCCTTGGTGTGACCGTGCCGGTCGGCGCTTACCGGCCAGGCAGGGACATGAAGGTGGTGTCGGGCTTCCACTGGAAATGGCTTGGGAAGGTGCCTTCCAGGGGGCCCGAAGCCGAAGCTTGGCAGCTCCTTCTGGACGCGTTCGCAGAGGAGGGTACGACGCTGCTTACGGGGGCGCCCCTGAAGAATCCCGGCGCGCTTCTGGAGGCGAAGCCCGACATCCACATCGCTCGTTGGGTGGCGCAGGGCGGCTTTGCGGGCGACTCCGTGGTGCCGCCCGAACATCGTCTCCCCAAGTTCGAGGGCCGTGAGACGTGTCCGACGTTCAACTTCAATGGCGCTCCCGCAGCCGCGCTGAAGCTGTTGGAGTCTCCTCACGTTCGTGAGCGGATTCTCGTCTCGAAGAACGTCTGCCACGATGTTGTCTACGATGCCGAGATGCACGCCCTGCTGTCCGCTCGTCGGCTCACTCCAGGCATGGCACTCGTCCGAGAGGGTATGGAGGTCTACCTGGCCAAGCGCGGTGGCGGCAAGGCCTTCCATGATCCACTCGCCGCGGCCGTCGCGCTCGATGAATCCATCTGCACGTTCCGCGAGGTCGAGGTCTATCGCGAGCGCGGCGCATGGGGAGCGCGTCTTGCGGCAAACACCCGAACGCGGATCTCCGTCTCTGTTGACCGCACAAGGTTTCTCGACGTCCTCACCGCTACCGAGTGAGGACCCGGCAGCCCGGAGTGCTGTGACGCTGCGCGCCACGTGCGAAGCAGCAGCACTGCCTCCAGCAACCCGAACCCGGCTCCCAGCGCCGCCCCTCAGCAGCACCGTTGACAGGCGCACGGATCGCGTCGGCCAGGAAACGGCGAACAGTTGCAGCACACCCCGGACGGTCGCCGTCGCCATCACCAACGTCACATCAGGCCCCGCCGCACCGGAACAACGAGCAATTCGCGATAGTGAACGCGATGCTGATCGAGCAACTGCCATTGCAGTATGGGTGGTTATGGGTGACGGTCGAGACGTCCGCGATGTGGGTGCGAATGACGGGTGTCCGATTCGGAATGACCAAGCCCCTGCCGCTCGCGGTTCACCCGGGTACGCTTGATCACATTGTCATCGCGGTCCGACGGGCTTCCGCTCCACCTTGGTGGAGTCATGAAGGACATGCCCCCATCCGCACGAGTCGCTTCGTGCTGCCTGGGGGAAGTCCTTGCTGTTCCGCGCGTCCGCGAAGACGGTCGCCGTCATGGCGCTCGATGGTTCGCTGTTCCATCACCTCACAGACCGGTTCGTCCATATGCATGGTTACCGGCCCGGCGCATCAGAGGTGCGTTCCTGGGAGCGGAGCATCCCCGTTCTGGCCGCCGCGCTCAACGACGCCGGCCTGGGTGACGTGGAGGTCATGCTGGAGTACGCGCTCCCGCTCAACAGCAAGCGCGCCGACGCCGTCCTCGCCGGAGTGCATCCGGTCACGGGCGAGCCGTCGTACGTCGTGGTGGAGCTGAAGCAGTGGAGCCAGGCGCTCCCGCACGAAGAAGACGCCACGCTGTGCAACGTCGACACTTACGCACACCCGGTTCTCAACCCTATCGAGCAGGTGCGCCGGTACTGTGAGTACCTCGTCAACTTCAACGGGGCGGTGTCCGACCACGGTCATCGTGTCAACGGAGTGGCGTTCCTGCACAACGCCACCGAGTTCGGTGTGACCGGCCTGCGGGAGATCGAGCGTGACGGCCACGGGCTGCTCTTCACCGCCGAACGCAGGGGCGCCTTCGTCGACCACCTCCGCGCCAGGCTCAGCGACAAGCATCCGGGAGCAGCAGCGGCGGACGAACTGTGCGCAGGCGCCAAGGTGCCTTCCAAGCAGTTGATGTCCGTGGCCGCCGAGGAGGTGCGCGAGCGGCAGCAGTTCGTCCTCCTCGACGAGCAGCAGGTCGCGTACCGTTTGGTGCTCAACGCGGTGCAGAAGGCGAAGCACGCCGACCGCAAGGAGGTCGTGATCGTCACCGGCGGTCCCGGCACCGGCAAGAGCGTCATCGCCCTGCAACTGCTCGGCGAGTTGTACCGGCGCGGGATCCCGGCGTTGCACGCCACCGGCTCGCAGTCGTTCACCAAGACGATGCGGAAGGTCGCCGGGTCCCGCAAGCGGGAAGTGCAGGATCTCTTCAAGTACTTCAACAGCTTCATGACCGCCGAGAAGAACAGTCTCGGCGCGCTGATCTGCGACGAGGCCCACCGCATCCGGGAGACCTCGGCCAACCGCTACACACGTGCCGCGCTGCGGACCGGCCGGGCGCAGATCGACGAACTCATCGACGTGGCCTACGTCCCCGTCTTCTTCCTCGACGAGCACCAGGTCGTGCGCCCCGGCGAGATGGGCACCGTGGCCGAGATCAAGGCCGCGGCGGCGAAACGGGACATCCCGTGCCACGTCGTCCCGCTGGACAGCCAGTTCCGCTGCGGCGGCAGCGACGCCTACCTGCGCTGGGTGGTCCGGCTCCTCGGCCTGGAGCCGGGCGGCCCCGTGGTCTGGGAGCCCGACGGCCGCATGCAGCTCCTGGTCGCCGACAGCCCGCAGGAGATGGAGGCGTTCCTCGAGGCCCGCCGAGCCCAGAGCTACGGCGCCCGTATGTCCGCCGGCTACTGCTGGCGCTGGTCCCCGGAACCCAAGCCCGGCGACCCGCTGCCGCCAGACGTCGTCATCGGTGACTGGGCCCGCCCCTGGAACCTGCGCGGCGACCGCTCCGTCTCCGGCGCGCCCCCGGCCGCGCTGTGGGCCACGGACCCTGCGGGCTCCGGGCAGGTCGGCTGCGTCTACACCGCGCAGGGCTTCGAGTACGACTGGTCCGGCGTCATCATCGGCCCCGACCTCGTCTGGCGCGGAGACCGCTGGATCACGGACCGCACGGCGTCCAAGGACCCGGTCTTCAAGAAGTCCACCCCGGACACGGACGTGGACCGCCTGATCCGCAACACGTACAAGGTGCTGCTGACCCGGGGCATGGTAGGCACGATCGTGTACTCGACGGACCCGGAGACGAGGGAGAAACTGCACGAACTGGCGGGCGGCCGTCGGCAGGAACGGCAGCCCTCCGCCGTCTGACCGGAGACCTGGCCGGGCGCTTCCCCGCCGGGGGCACGTGATCCAGCCAAGATGGCGGCGCTTCGGGCCGACCACGGCGGCGTCGTCGCCGGTCGGACGCACCTCTCCCTAAGATCGTCGGTACTGATCGCGGCCCGACGGGCTTCCCCACGAGGACATGCCCCCACCCGCACGAGTCACTCGTGCCCTGGGGGACCCACCTCGTGTCCATGCTCCTGCTGCGGCTGGCAGCGCAGGATCTGCTGACCCTGAACTCGCGACGCCGCATGGTGCCGCACCTGGCGGCGAGATGGCGGCACTTCCGAGGTGCCGACGCTTCGCTGACGGAACGCTCCGCGTGGGCCGAGAGCCTCGTGCACCTCGCCCGGGATCTCGTCGCCGCCGGTCGGGGCAACGTGGAGATGATCGTCGAGTGCGCCGCCACCCTCGACGAGGCAGAGCGCGCGGGTGACCCCAGGCTCATCGATGTCGTTCTCGTGGGCCGGCACCCGGAAGAGAAGACGCTGTCCGTTCAGCTCGTCGAGTTGAAGCGCTGGTCCATGGTGACCAGGGTGGAACAAGCCACCGCGGACATGGTGCACGTACCGGGAATGGGAAGGAAGAAACACCCCGCTCTCCAATTACGCGAGCACTACGAGGCTTTCACGGGCGGCCGGGGACCGCTGCACGGACTGGACTTCGAATGCGGCGGATTCGCCTACCTGCACAACGCCAACGAGGAATCTGTCCGGCCCCTGATCGACGTGCAGGCGCCGACCGGCGCCTACGCTCACGTCTACACGAACGACCGGCGCGAGCAGCTCATCTCGGACCTCCGGAAGCACTTCACCGACGAAGGCGGCGCCTCCGCGGCCGAGATACTGCTGCAGAGCATGGGCTTACGCAACACACCTCTGCTGGACGCCATGATCCGCTCCCGAGGAGAGGACACGGTCTTCACCCTGCGCGGCCGCCAGAAGACCGTCGCGGACCAAATCATGGACACCGCCTCCAAGATCCTCCCGGATTCACGACACCCTGCCCTCGTACCGGACGAGCAGCGCGCTGTCTTCCTGGTCACAGGAGGCGCCGGTACCGGCAAGAGTGCCATCGGTCTCCAGCTCAAAGCCGAGTTGGAGGCCAAGGGGCACACGGTCAATTTCGCAACCGGCAGCAGAGCCTTCAACGGCGCGATTCAGGAACATGTCGGTTACGGGGATCGGGAGTTCAAGGAGACCTTCACCTACTTCAGCAACTATGTCACCCCGCCGGACCCACCCCTGGACGTGCTGATCTGCGACGAGGCGCACCGCTTGCGGGAACGCACGACCAACAGGTTCTGGAAGCCCGAGCAGCAGGGCACCAAGCCCCAGGTGGACGAGCTGCTCGACGCCTCACGCCTGACCGTGTTCTTCCTCGACGAGGCCCAGTGCGTGCGACCGAAGGAGGTCGGCACCGTCGGGCTGGTCGAGGACGCGGCACGACGGTACGGCGCCAGCCTCCTGCGGTACGAACTCCGTGAGCAGTTCCGCTGCGGCGGCAGCGACGCCTACATCCGCTGGGTGCGCGCGCTGCTCGGGCTCACCGACGAGGAGCCGCGGCCGTGGACGCCGGACGGACTGATGCACGTCGAGGTGGCCGACAGTCCGGACGAACTCGAACGGATCATCCGTACCGAAGCGCTCGCCGGAGCCTCCGCCCGCATCGTCGCAGGTTACTGCTGGCCGTGGACGAAGCCGCTCGGCAAGGAGAGACGCCTGGAGACCGACGTACGCATCGGGAACTGGCACAGACCGTGGAACGCGGACAGTGGCGCCTTCTGCCAGAACGGAGCGCCACCGTGCAAGATCTGGGGCGTACACGAGAAGGGACTTGACCAGATCGGCTGCGTGTACACGGCCCAGGGACTCGAATGGGACTGGTGCGGCGTGATCATGGGCCAGGACATGGTCCGCCGGGACGGCCAGTGGGTGTTCCGCCGAGGCAAGGAACGGAAGGACCCGGAGACCGGTGTCAAGCGGGTGGCCGTCCCCGGCTCCTTCGACCCCAAGGTGAAAGCCGGCAGCGTCGACGACGAGGAGTTCGCCCGGTTGATCCGCCACGCCTACCACGTGCTGATGACGCGGGCGAGCCGCGCGACGGTCCTGTACTCCACGGACGAGGAGACCCGGAGCTACCTGAAGGACCTGGTCGGGGAAGTCCAGGTGCACGGGCTGCGTCCCACCTGGGAGAACCTGCCGGAGGAGGCGCGCGTGCCGCACCTGCCCCGGCCCCGCCGGGGGCGGCGCTCCCGCAGAAGGCGCCAGAACTCGGGCCCGCAGTCGCCCGATCTGTATCTGTTCTGAGGCGCACGGCCGGACGACGGGGAGTGGCGGGCTCTCCGGGCCCGCCACTGGCCTGCGTCAGAAGAGCAGGCGAGCTGCCGCCGTCAGGGCGGCCACCACGAGCTGGGTGGCGACACCCGTGGCGACGTCGACCAGCATCTTGCGAAGCCGGTGGCGACGTGCAGGGTTGCACTCAACGGGGTTCACGGACATCCACTCCTTGGCGTGAGCTGGGAATGGCAGGGATCGCCCTACCGGGCATCCGCACTCACGCCGCGTGCGTCACGCGGCGGAAACCACTCGCCGGTCACGGCCGAGGACCGGCGCATGAACACCGCCGACGTACCCTCCGGGAAGGTGCGCAGCGGTGAACCACGTTACTGCACGGCCGAGTTGCCGCGATTCGTTTTCGGTCGTCCGCTCGCACACGTCGGCCTGTACGGGCTCCCGCCGGGCCAGGCACGTAACCGGGCCCGGCCGCGGAGCCGTTGTACGGCTGGAACGTGCGCCACAAGCGCGACAAGGGGGGCGTCGTCCGTGGCGAACAGCAGCACACTCGAATCGTCCGGCAGTCGCCATGAGCATCGTCAGACTTCACCTTCACCGCGAACACCGGCCATGTCCGCGAGGTCGACCTGCTGGTCGTCGCTCCCGGCGGCCTCTGCATGATCGAGCGGAAGGACTGGCACGGCTCGGTCACGTCCGAGAACGGCACCGGGGTGCAGACCACTCCCGCTGGCCGCCGCCGTGCCCACGGCAACCCGCTGCACCTGGTCAACCGCAAGGCCAAGGAGCTGGCCGACCTGCTCGCGCAGCCCGGCGGCAAGCGGGTCTGGGTCGCCGAGGCCGTCTGCTTCACGGACAACAGCCTCCGGGTACGGCTGCCCGCCCACGACCAGAACGGCGTCTACACCGGCGACGAACTGGTCGAGATGCTCAAGCAGCCTCCGCGCGACGAGCGGCGCCGCATCACGGCGATCGGCTAGCGCGAGATCGCGGCTTGCGGATGCCGATGTTCTGCAGGGCCGCCGACTGGCAGATCGCCACCCAGCGCAGCGGTGACTCCTCCCAGGGCCAGGGCATGACCCGCTTCGCGCCGACCGCCCTGTCCGCAATGCACCCGGCCGACGACGCCGACGCCTACCTCGCGCCCGAACTCACCGCCCTCAACCCCGACCCGTCTACCTCGACGTCTACGGGCTCGGCGTCCTCACCTACCTGCTGGTCACCGGCAAGGCCCCGGCCGCCAGCCAGGCCGAACTGCTGGCCCGCCTGGAGGCGGGGGAGGGCCTGCGCCCCAGTTCCCTGGTGGACGGGCTGTCGGAGGACGTGGACGAGCTGGTGCAGGTCGCCACCGCCTACCGGCCCGGACAGCGCCTGTCCAGCGTCGGGGGCCGCGATCCAGTGCGTTCGCGGCCCCCGCGCTCCGGGGCTCAGCAGTCCCTGAACTCCGGCGACTGGTTCAGGACCTGGGACCGTACCGAGGTGAAGCGGGTGTACATCTCTCCGTCCTGCGCGCCCGGCCGGAACGCCGCCACGCGGTGGCAGTTCTGGAAGGCGAGGGTCACGCCGAAGTGGCGTTCCAGGGCGCCCCGGATCGCGTCGCTGGCGAGGGCGCGCAGGAGCTGGCCGCGCTCCCGCTCGGACGGGGGCGGGGTCTGGTTGTCGGTGAACTCGGCCGTTCCGTCGTTGAGTTCGGTGGCGAGGGAGGCGATGAGGTCGTAGGCGTACGGGAGGGAGGTGCGGACGGTGTCCACGAAGTCCTCCTCGCGGATGTCGCCCTGCTCGGCTTCGGCGAGGAGCTTCGGGGAGACGTCGAGAGACATGGGAAGGGTGTCCTGTCTGGTCGTCGGTGCGGTGGTGTCGTGCGGTGGTGCGGTCAGGCAAGTGCTGCGGGGCCCGGGACGAAGTCCGGGTCCACCTGGCGGGCCAGGTCCAGGCCGGTCGCCTTGTCCGCCCATGCGCGGGCGTTGCGCAGGTGGAAGTCGACGGCGTGACGGTGCAGGCTCGGCCAGTCCCGGACGTGGGAGTCGACGGTCTCCCGCAGGACGTCCAGGGCGTGGCGGTTGTGCGGTTCCAGGGCGTCCAGGGCCTTCAGCGGGTCCGGGTCGCTCTCACCGCGGCCCTGTTCGGCCGCGCGTACCCAGGGGGAGTGGACCAGGTATGTCAGCAGGTCGTCGCCGACCTGCTCCTTGAGGAAGAGGAGGTCGTCCTCGCCGGTCACCTTGTTGCCGACGACGGCGATCCGGATCCCGAACTCCCGTGCGTGGTCCCGGTACTGGCGGTAGACCGAGACGCCCTTGCGGGTCGGTTCGGCCACCAGGAACGTGAGGTCGAAGCGGGTGAACAGGCCCGACGCGAAGGCGTCCGCGCCGGCCGTCATGTCGACGACGACGTACTCGCCGGGGCCGTCGGCCAGGTGGCCGAGGTAGAGCTCCACCGCGCCGAGCTTGGAGTGGTAGCAGGCCACTCCCAGGTCGCTCTCGTCGAACTCGCCCGTCACCATCAGCGGTACGCCGCCAGCGCGCCGGACGTGACGTGCGTGCAGGTCGTCGTCGCCGAGCAGGCGCAGGAGACGGGAGCCGCGTCCGGGTGGGGTGGTCTTGATCATCGACTCGGCGGACGGGATACGGGGGTTCTCGCCGCGTAACAGGTCCTTGATCTCGGTCAGATGGGCGCCCATGGGTGGCGCGTCCAGTGGTCCGTCGTGGCCCAGCGCCTCGGCGAGGTGCTGGTTGATGTCGCCGTCGACGGCGAGCACGGGTGCGCCGGATCGGGCCAAGTGCCGTGTGAAGAGGGCCGACAGGGTGGTCTTGCCGCTGCCGCCCTTGCCGACGAACGCGATCCGCACTACCGCTCCGTCTTTTTGAAAATGAATGTCATGTCGCTAGGTTGTAGGGGGTGGCGAGCAGCGCTGTCAAATCCCGATGTGCGAGGAGGCCGATCACGTGGAGTCGAGCCGTCGAAGAACTTCGTGCCCTGATGTCGGCGGAGGGGCAGACTCGTGGCATGGCGGAGATGCGGGCGTTCCGGGACGCCGTCTGCGGCTGGGCGGCCGGTGGTTCCGGCGGGCCGGCGCATGATCTGGCCGTGCGGTTGGGGCTGCGGACGGCGGTGCTGCTGGAGGGACTCAGCGACCTTGCGGCCGTCGAGGCGCTGGCCGCTCGCCGCGGCCGTGACCTGGCCGCCGAGGGGGTGTGCGTCCTGCCGATGGGCGGGGCGATGAACGTCGGCCGCTACGCCGGCCTTCTCGGGCCGCCCGGTCTCGGTCTGCGCCTCGCGGGACTGGGCGACGAGCGCGAGCAGCCCTTCTACGACCGCGGTCTGCGGCGCGCCGGGGCACCGCGCCGGGGCTTCTTCGTGTGCGTGACGGATCTGGAGGACGAGCTCATCCGCGCGCTGGGCACGGCCGGGGTCGAGGAGGTCGTCCGGGCCGAGGGTGACCTCCGCGCCTGGCAGACCTTCCCGCACCGGCCCGCTCAGCAAGGACGGCCCCGGCAGCAGCAGTTGCGGCGCTTCCTCGGCACGAGGAAGGGGCGCAAGATCCGTTACGGCCGCCTTCTCGTGGAGGCACTCGACCCCGGACGGGTCCCGGCCCCGCTGGACGGGCTCCTCACAAGTCTGTGACGAGCCCCGTGCCTCAGCGTGACGCCAGCTCAAGTTCCGCGCGGTGCACTGCGGGGCCCTCCGGCGCGGCTGTCCGCGACGTCCGCCACAGCCAAGCCACGTCCCGGCCGAAGGACCACACCAGCAGGCCCAGGGCCGTCGCCACCACCCCGAACGACGCGAGGTACGGCAGCAGGCCCGAGGCGGCCAGGAGGAGAAACACGCCCTGGACCGCGGCGACCGTCTTGCGGGCCGTGCTCGGGGGCAGCGGGGCGTTGAGCCACGGCCGGACGCGGGCCGCGGCGACGAAGACGTAGCGCATGCCGCCGATCAGCAGGACCCAGGGGCCCAGGGACATGGAGACGTACACGCTGAGCACCAGGATCAGGAACGCGTCGACCTCCATGTCGAACCGGGCGCCGAGCGGGGTCGAGGTGCCGGTGGCGCGGGCGACCTTGCCGTCGACGCCGTCGAGGATCAGCGCGACGGCCGTCAGGCCGACGAAGACCGTCACCGGCGGGGAGCTTTCGAAGGAGTCCGCGACCAGCGCCGTCACGCCGCCGACCAGGATGGAACGGCCGAGGGTGACCCGGTTGGCCGGGCCGAAGGAGGCCGGGCGGGTCCGGTGCAGCGCCCGGGAGAGCACCGCCCAGGTGGCGACGGCGAAGGCGAGGCCGGTCAGCCAGCCCGCCGGCCCCATGCCGATCGCCGTGCCGAGCAGGGCCAGCAACAGGATCTGCACGCCCGCTCCCACAGCGGTCTCCTGCTGGACCGGCCTCGCGTCGTAAGTGTTGTTCAGGGCCACCGCACGTCCTCCGGCCATATGACAGAGTCGATCAACGCCGCGTACTGTGCGCGGCCTGTGCACACCTCGGTACGTGAACAACTTGCCGATCGTTCAGGAGGATGCTCGATGGGACGCAGCGCACGCGCCTTCTGGCTCAGTCGTCCGGGTGAAGGCGAGATCCGGGAGGTGGAGCTGCCGGAGCCCGGCGAGGGCGAGGTGCTGGTGCGCGCGCTCTACTCCGGGGTGAGCCGCGGCACGGAGACGCTCGTCTTCCGCGGCGGCGTCCCCGAGAGCCAGCACGCGGCCATGCGCGCGCCGTTCCAGGAGGGCGACTTCCCCGCCCCCGTGAAGTACGGCTACCTCAGCGTCGGCGTCGTGGAGGAGGGGCCCGCCGAGCTGACCGGCCGTACCGTCTTCTGCCTCTTCCCGCACCAGACGCGGTACGTCGTCCCGGCCGGCGCCGTCACCGTCGTACCGGACACCGTGCCGGCCGGGCGGGCCGTGCTCGCCGGCACCGTCGAGACCGCCGTCAACGCGCTCTGGGACGCCGCGCCCCTGGTCGGCGACCGGATCGCCGTCGTCGGCGGCGGCATGGTCGGCTGCTCGGTCGCCGCCCTGCTCGCCCGCTTCCCGGGCGTGCGCGTCCAGCTGGTCGACGCCGACCCGGCCCGCGCCGAGACCGCCGACGCCCTCGGCGTCGGCTTCGCGCTGCCCGGGGACGCCCTCGGCGACTGCGACCTCGTGGTGCATGCCAGCGCCACCGAGCAGGGCCTCGCCCGCAGCCTGGAACTCCTCGCCGCCGAGGGCACCGTCGTCGAGCTGAGCTGGTACGGCGACCGGCGCGTGAGCCTCCCGCTGGGCGAGGCGTTCCACTCCCGGCGCCTGACCATCCGCTCCAGCCAGGTCGGCACCGTCTCCCCGGCCCGCGCGAACCGTTCCTACGGCGACCGGCTCGCCCTCGCCCTCGACCTGCTCGCCGACTCTGCCCTGGACGCCCTCGTCACCGGGGAGAGCCACTTCGAGGAGCTGCCCGACGTGATGCCTGGCCTGGCCTCCGGGCGGATCCCGGCGCTGTGCCACCGCGTGCGCTACGGCGATCACGTCGTCTGACCGTCCCGTTCGTTCGATCCGGTGGACCGGTGGACCGGTGGACCGGTGGATCCCGTGGATCCCGTGGACCGGTGGATCCGGTGGATCCGGCACGGTACGGGCGCCTGACCTGAGAAAAGGGTGAGAGGCGGCTGAACGCGGGGAAGTCGAGAGCCGTAGTACTCGGTACCCCCGGGCGGCAATCAGCCTGGGGACCCGACGCGCCGCACCTGGAGGGTCGTCCGTTGTTCAGTGTCACCGTCCGCGATCACATCATGATCGCCCACAGCTTCCGTGGCGAGGTCTTCGGACCGGCGCAGCGCCTGCACGGAGCGACGTTCCTCGTGGACGCCACCTTCCGGCGCGAGCAGCTGGACGACGACAACATCGTCGTCGACATCGGGCTGGCCACCCAGGAACTCGGTGCGGTCGTCAGCGAGCTGAACTACCGCAACCTCGACGACGAGCCCGACTTCGCCGGAGTCAACACCTCGACGGAGTTCCTGGCCAAGGTCATCGCCGACCGGCTCGCCGAGCGCATCCACAAGGGCGCCCTCGGGGAGGGCGCCAAGGGCATCGCTGGGATCGCCGTCACCCTGCACGAGTCGCACGTCGCCTGGGCGAGTTACGAGCGTGCGCTGTGACCGACACGACCATCCGCCACTCGGACACGACCATGCGCCACTCGGACACGGCCGTCCAGCACGCGGACCGGGCGCGGCTCGACTACGTCCCCGTGCAGCACTCCGCCGTCAAGAACGCCGAGATCATCCCCATGTCCCTGCGCTCCGTGCACTTCGTCATGCCGGGCGGCGTCGACGACCCGGCCGCGCCGAGCGGCGGCAACGCCTACGACCGGCGCGTCAGCCTGGACCTGCCCGGCTTCGGCTGGCAGGTGCACAAGCACGCCGTGAGCGGCGGCTGGCCCCGGCCGGACGCCGCCGCCCGCGCCGAACTCGCCCGCGTGCTGCGCGCGTTGCCGGACGGCTCGGTCGTCCTGCTGGACGGCCTGGTCGCCTGCGGCGTCCCCGAGATCGTCGTCCCCGAGACGCAACGGCTGCGGCTCGCGGTCCTCGTGCACCTCCCGCTCGGCGACGAGACGGGCCTGGAACCGGCGGCGGCCGCCGAACTGGACGCCCGGGAACGCGCGGTCCTGCGGGCGGTGCCCGCCGTCGTCGCCACCAGCGACTGGGCGGTCCGCCGCCTCGTCTCCCACCACGGCCTCGCCCCCGAGCGGGTGCACGTCGCCGCTCCCGGCGCCGACATCGCGCCGCTCGCCTCCGGCACCGACGGCGTCTCCCAGTTGCTGTGCGTCGCCGCGGTGACGCCTCGCAAGGGCCAGCACCGGCTGGTGGAGGCGCTGGCCGCGGCGGCCGACCTGCCGTGGAACTGCGTGTGCGTCGGCGGACTCGGCCAGGACCCGGAGTACGTCGCCCGACTGCGGGCGCTGATCCGCCGGCACGGCCTCGGGGACCGCATCCACCTCGCGGGACCGCGGTCCGGCGCCGCACTCGACGCCAGCTACGCCGCCGCCGACCTGATGGTCCTCACCTCCTATGCGGAGACGTACGGCATGGCGGTGACCGAGGCCCTCGCCCGCGGCATCCCGGTGCTCGCGACCGACGTCGGCGGCCTGCCCGAGGCGGTCGGCCGCGCCCCCGACGGCGGGGTGCCCGGCATCCTCGTCCCGCCGGAGGACCCGGCCGCCCTCGCCGCCGAACTGCGCGGCTGGTTCGGCGAGGCCGACGTACGGCGCCGGCTGAAGGCCGCCGCCCGGAGCCGGCGGGCGGCGCTGGACGGCTGGCCGACCACGGCCCGCAGCCTCGCCGGAGTGCTGGGCAAGCTGCCGAACGAACCCAGGAGGGCGGCATGAACAGGACGGCGCAGGTGAGCGGGACGATCCCGGCCCAGCCGGGGCCGAGGGGCGCCGAGGGTGCGCGGGCGGCGGCCCGTTCCACGGACGCCGACGGGACGGAGGGCGCCGTGATCTCCGACGAGGGCGCGGTGATCCCGGGCGGGGATTCCGTCGTTCCGGGCGACGGTGCCGTGATCCCGAACGGCGATTCCGTCGTGATCCCGAACGGCGATTCCGTCGTCACCGGCGACGGCTCCGTGATCCCCGGCGCCGGGCCCACCGGACCCACCCTCCGGCCCGGCGAACGGGCCACCCTACGCCTGCGGGAGGACGGGCCGCAGGACGAGCCCGAGCCGCCGCGCTACGCCCCCGAATGGCTCCAGCTGCGCGAGCCCGTCGACGCGGCCGCCCGCGCCCACGACCTGCTCGACCCGCTGCGCATCCGGCTCGCCAACCTGCCGGGGCGGTCCGGGCTGATCGTCCACGACGTCGGGTGCGGCACCGGCTCGATGGGCCGCTGGCTCGCCCCCCACCTGGACGGTGCCCAGCACTGGATCCTGCACGACCGCGACCCCTACCTCCTGCACTTCGCGGCCGTCACCGGACCGCGCTCCGCCGCCGACGGCAGCCGCGTCACCGTCGAGGCGCGGCGCGGCGACGTCGCCCGGCTCACCCCGGACGCCCTCGCCGGCGCGTCGCTGGTGACGGCCTCCGCGCTGCTGGACGTGCTCAACCGCGAGGAGGTCGAGACGCTGGCCGCCGCCTGCACCGGGGCGGGCTGCACGGCGCTGCTCACCCTGTCTGTCGCCGGACGCGTCGAACTCACCCCGTCCGACCCGCTGGACCAGGAGATCACCGAGGCGTTCAACGCCCACCAGCGCCGGGGCGGGCTGCTGGGACCCGACGCGGTCACGGCGGCGGCCGAGGCGTTCTCCGAGCGCGGGGCGACGGTACGCATCCACCCGAGCCCTTGGCGGCTCGGCCCCGACGAGGCCGCGCTGACGGTCCAGTGGCTGCGCGGCTGGGTCGGCGCGGCCGTCGAACAGCGCCCCGAGCTGAAGTCGCGTGCAGAACGGTATCTGCGCGAGCGGCTGGCCGCCTGCGAGGCCGGCGAACTGCACGTCGTCGTCCACCACAGCGACCTGTTGGCCCTGTCCCGGCCGACGGCGGGCGGTGCGCGGGCGTGAGCGTGAGCGTGAGCATGGAGACGGTGACGGTGACCAAGACGGTGACGGCGCGGGGGGCCGCACCCGGCAGGGCCGGGGCGGACGAGGACCCGGCCGTCGAGCGGACCGCCGGGCCCACGCCCGCTGAGGCCGCCCTGGACCTCGCCGGATGCCAGGCCCAGGGGGCCCCGGGCCGCGCCGAGTTCCGGGGCGGGGGCGGCCAGGGCCTCGCCGAGTTCGGGGGCGGGGGTGGCCAGGGCTTCGCCGAGTCCGCGGGCCTCGCCGAGCCCACCGCCGACGCGGTGGCCCGTCCCCGCGTGGCCCGGTGGCGGGCCGTGCTGGGGTCGCGTGCCGTGCGGACGCACTTCGGGACCGTCGCCGGGGTCGCCATCCTCGCCGTGCTGATGTGGCGGCTGGGCACCGGCGTGTTCCTGGACGGGCTGCGGCGGATCGACGTGACGACGCTGCTCGCGGCGCTCGGGATCGGCGTGGCCACCACCGTGCTGAGCGCCTGGCGCTGGGCGCTGGTGGCCCGGGGACTGCGGATCCGGCTGCCGTTCGGCGCGGCCGTCGCCGACTACTACCGCGCCCTGTTCCTGAACGCGGCGCTGCCCGGCGGCGTCCTCGGCGACGTGCACCGGGCCGTGCGGCACGGGCGGAGCGAGGGAGACCTCGGCCGCGGCGTGCGGACCGTCGTCCTGGAACGCGCCGCCGGACAGGCGGCGCTGGCCGTCGTCGGCGCGGTCGTGCTGCTGACCATGCCGTCCCCGGTGCTGGGCGAGGCCCGCCACTTCGCGCCGCTCGCCGCACTCGCCGCCGCGGGCGCGCTCGCCGTCGTCGTGGCCCTGCGGATGAACGGGACGTCCTCCCGCCGGGGACGCGTCCTGCGCGCCACCCTCGCCGAGGGGCGGGAAGCGCGCGAGGCGCTGCTGTCACGCCGCAACGGGCCGGGCGTCGTCGTCTCGTCCGTCCTCGTCCTGGCCGGTCACGTCGCGATGTTCGTGCTGTCCGCGCGGGTCGCCGGGGCCGCGGCGTCCGCCGCGGTCCTGCTGCCGCTCGCGGTGCTCGCGCTGCTCGCCATGGGACTGCCCCTGAACGTCGGCGGCTTCGGCCCCCGCGAGGGCGTCACCGCCTGGGCGTTCGGGGCCGCCGGCCTCGGCGCGAGCAGTGGCCTGGCGGTCGCCGTCGTCTACGGGGTGCTGAGCTTCGTCGCGAGCCTGCCGGGGGCCGTCGTCCTCGTCGTCCGCTGGTACGAGGGTCTGCGTGCGGCTTCCCCGGCGGCGGCCGACGGGGAAGACTATGCGGACCCGTCCCGCGAGGTGAGCAGTGAGAAATACGCGCCGAAGGAATCCACCAGGCTCGCCAGCAACTCCCTGCCCTTTTCCGCGGAACCCAGCGAAGGGCGTCCGATGACGCCCGAATCGGTATAGCCGGACATACCGAGGGTGAGCAGATGACGCCGGTCGTCCGCGACGAAGTCGGCACTCCCGTAACCGGGTCGGACCATTTCGGGGTGAGCGTGCAGAAGAATGGAGGTCTCGATTTCCCCCGCGTGCATGTCGGTGAGCGGCGAGGTGACCACCCCCGCGCGCAGCAGGGCCGTCTCCCAGTCCTCCATGGCCGGGAAGAGCGCCATCAGCTCGCCGCGGGCGGAGGACTCCTGGACGACGTTGCCCAGTACGTAGTTGCCGCCGTGCCCGTTGACCACCACCAGGGCGTCCACGCCGGAGCGGCGCAGCGAGTCGGCGATGTCCCGCACCACCGCGTGCAGGGTCACGGAGGAGATGCTGACGGTCCCCGGCCAGCCCGCGTGCTCGTGCGAGCAGGAGATCGTCACCGGAGGAAGGAGGTGCACCGGGTACGCCGCGGCGATCTCCCGGGCCACGGCACAGGCGACGAGCGTGTCCGTCGCCAACGGAAGGAACGGACCGTGCTGTTCGAAGCTGCCGACCGGAAGGACGGCCACCTGCGTTGAGACGCCCGCGCCTCTGGTCCGTACCTCCTCCGTAGTGTCCGTCGGCACCAGACCGTACGCCGCCGTACGCGCGCCCGAACCATCCATTCCCTCACGGCCTTTCGTCTCTGTTTAGGAATCAGATCATGACAGAAAAAATCGGGGTACTCGGCAAGAAGCCGGCGCAGCGCACGGGCGTGGAGCGGATCGTGAATGCCCCCTTGCCCACGGTGTACGGGGAATTCCGTGCGGTCGGCTACCTGGACCACGACCGCGGTGACGAGCAAGTGGCTCTCGTGCACGGGGAGATCGGCACCGAGAACGTCCTCACGCGCCTGCACTCCGAGTGCCTCACCGGTGACGCGTTCGGTTCGCAGCACTGCGAGTGCGGTGACCAGCTGGCGTCCGCGCTGCGCGCCGTCGCCGCCGAAGGCAGCGGCGTGGTCGTCTACTTGAGAGGCCATGAGGGGCGCGGCATAGGGCTGCTGGCCAAGCTGCGGGCGATGGCGCTGCAGGCGGAGGGCCTGGACACCGTCGAGGCCAACCTGGCGCTCGGGCTGCCGGTGGACGCGCGCGACTACGGCGTCGCCGCCGGGATCCTGCACGACCTCGGCGTGAACTCCGTACGGCTGATGTCCAACAACCCGCGCAAGCGGGAGGCGTTGACGCGGCACGGCATCCAGGTGACCGAGACGGTGCCGCTGCTGATCCCGCCGTGCGAGAGCAACATCACCTACCTGCGCACGAAGCGGGAGCGGCTGGACCACCACCTGCCGCACCTGGACGCGGTGGCGCACCTCCGGTAGGGCCCGGGGACCGGCGGGGTGGTCCGCGGCTCCGCTCCGGGCCGCGTACCCTTCGTGGACGTCAGCCCCTCGAGCGCCGGCCGTGTCGCGGCCGGCGCCCCGCGCCCGGAGGCCCAACCGGTATGACAGAGCTCCACCTGTGGCTGCGCCACGAGGTCCGCAGCACCGAGCGGCGCACGCCCGTCGTGCCGTCCGACGCCCGGCGGCTGGTCGACAGCGGCGTGCGCGTGACCGTCGAGGAGTCCCCGCAGCGGATCTTCCCGGTCGAGGAGTACGTGGCGGCCGGCTGCGATGTCGCACCCGCGGGCTCCTGGGTGTCGGCCCCGAAGGAAGCGGTCGTGCTGGGGCTGAAGGAACTCCCCGACGAGCCGGGCGAGCTGACGCACCGGCACATCTTCTTCGGGCACGCCTACAAGCGGCAGCCCGGGGCCGCGGACCTGCTGCGCCGGTTCGCCGCGGGCGGCGGCGCGCTCTACGACCTCGAGTACCTGGTCGACGACACCGGCCGCCGCCTCGCGGCCTTCGGCTTCTGGGCCGGCTACCTGGGCGCCGCGCTCGCCGTCCTGCAGCACCGCGGCCGGCTGGCCGCGCCCCTCACGCCCACGGCGAAGGACGAACTGGACGCCACGCTCCGGCCCGTTGCCGGGGACCGGGAGTTCACCGCCCTGGTGATCGGCGCCCTCGGCCGCAGCGGCCGCGGCGCACGCGTCGCCTTCCAGACGGCCGGCGTCGAGCCGACGTGCTGGGATCTCGCCGAGACCCGGGACCTCGACCGCCGGGCCCTGCTGGGGCACGACGTGATGGTCAACGCGGTGCTCGCCACCAGCCCCGTCCCGCCCTTCCTGCGCGAGCAGGACCTCGACGACCCCGCTCGCCGCCTGCGTACCCTCTGCGACGTCACCTGCGACGTCGGCTCGCCGCTGAACGTGCTGCCGGTCTACGACCGCACGACCGACTGGGACGATCCCACGCGCCGGCTGCGCGAGGAGCCGCCGCTCGACCTCATCGCCATCGACAACCTGCCGTCCCTGCTGCCGAGCGAGTCCAGCACCGACTTCTCGGCCGCGCTGCTGCCCCAGTTGCTGGAGTTCGGCGTGGGCGGGCCGTGGGGCCGCTGCCTGGACCGCTTCCGCCTCGCCTGCCGTGAACTCGGCGTCGGCACCGGCAGCGGGGAGGGCGGTCTCAGCCGGTGACGGCCTCGTGCACCAGCCGCTTGAGTTCGGGGAAGAACGCGTTGGACGATTTCGGCCGCAGCTGCGTGTAGAACTGCACCGTCAGGTCGCGGCCGGGGTCCACCCAGAACGTCGTCGTGGCGACCCCGCTCCAGCCGTACGTGCCCAGGCCGACGGGCGCCGCGGTGCGGGCCGGGTCGACGACCACGGAGACGCCGAGTCCGAAGCCCACCCCGTCGTTGCCGGGCACGTCGTGGGCGGGGCGGCTGCCGAAGGAGCGCAGGTCGGCGCCGTCGGGCAGGTGGTTGCTGGTCATCAGGTCCACCGTCTCGGGCGCGAGCAGGCGGACGCCGTCGAGTTCGCCGCGGCGGCGCAGCAACTCCATGAAGCGGTGCCAGTCGTAGGCGGAGGCCACCATGCCGCCGCTGCCGGACAGCAGGCGGGGCCGTCCGCGCAGCGGCAGCCCCGGGATCGGCTCGATGCCGCCGTCGCCGGTGTCGCCGTACAACTCGGCTAGTCTGGGAGCCTGTTCCTCCGGGACGTGGAATCCGGCGTCGGCCATGCCGAGCGGGCCGAAGAGCCGCTCGGCGAAGAACGCGTCGAGCGGCTGACCGGACACCACCTCGATGACCCTGCCGAGCACGTTGCTGGCGACGGAGTAGTTCCACTGCGTACCCGGATCGAACTGCAGCGGCAGGCTCGCGTACACGTCGACCGTCCGGGCGAGATCCGTGCCCGGCACCACCGAGGACTCCAGGCCCGCCGCGCGGTAGAGGGCGTCGACGGGGTGGGCGTGGTAGAAGCCGAAGGTCAGGCCGGCGGTGTGGGTCAGCAGGTGCCGGATCCGTATCGGTCCGGCGGCCGGGCGGGTGCGGACGTCGGCGCCCGAACCGCTCACGTGGACCCGGGGATCGGCGAAGGCCGGAAGGTACCGGGCTACCGGGTCGTCCAGCGAGAGCCGGCCCTCTTCCGTGAGGATCAGTGCGGCGACCGCGGTGACCGGCTTGGTCATGGAGTAGATGCGCCACAGCGTGTCGGTCTCGACGGGCAGCCCGGCCGCGATGTCGCGCCGGCCGTGCGCGGTGAGGTGGGCGACCCGGCCGCCGCGGGCCACGGCCACCAGGAAGCCGGGCAGGCGTCCTTCGTCGACGTAGTGGGCGAAGTGCTGGTCGAGCCGGTCGAGCGCCTTCCCGTCCAGCCCCGCCTCACCCGGTTCGACCTCTTGTCGCAACTGTCCCATCACTCTCCTCCGATCACTTTCCCGAGGCGCGGTCCGGCACACCCCACCCGGCAGGCGTCCCGGCCGGCCCCAGACCCCATGATCCCGTAGGAACGCGGATACGGTCCCGTGGGCGCCGGTCATATGCCACCGTGGCGCCTGGCCCCCGCGGCGGGCGTCGACGGGAATGCGGCAGGCAGCAGCGCCGGTTGTCCCCGGTATGACCGAGGACGCGTTGCTCAGCTTGCTCTCCGAAGTCCGCGGCGGGGTGCTGGTCACCCTCAAGCGCGACGGCCGGCCCCAGCTCTCGAACGTCAGCCACCATTACGACCCGGACGAGCGGATCGTCCGGATCTCCGTCACGGACGACCGCGCCAAGACGCGCAACCTGCGCCGGGACCCGCGGGCGTCGTACCACGTGACCACCGCCGACCGGTGGGCGTACACGGTCGTCGAGGGGACGGCCGACCTCTCGCCCGTCGCCGCGGACCCGCATGACGACACGGTCGAGGAACTGGTCCGGCTCTACCGCGACGTGCTCGGCGAGCACCCGGACTGGGACGACTTCCGGGCCGCGATGGTCCGTGACCGGCGGCTGGTGGTGCGGCTGCGGGTGGAGCGGGCGTACGGGATCGCCCGGGGCGACAACCGGGGATGACCGTCAGCCGCCGGTGACGCCGGCCGCGGTGCGCGCCTCCAGGGCGTGCAGGACGGCCGCCATGTCCTCGCCGCCGTGCCCGAGTGTGACCGTCTCCCGGAAGAGGGCGTGGCAGACGTCGAGGAGGGGCGAGGCGAGGCCCTGCTTGCGGGCCGCCTCGGCGATCAGATGGTTGTTCTTCAGCACGTCCAGCGCCGCCGCCTGCACGGCGAAGTCCCGGTCCAGCAGCTTGGGCGCCTTCATCCGGGACACGGCGCTGGCCATCGGGCCCGCGTCCAGGACCTGCAGGAACAACCGCCGGTCCAGGCCCTGCCGGTCGGCGAAGTGGAAGGCCTCGACGAGACCGGTGACCTGGGTGATGAGGAACAGGTTGACCGCCAGCTTCATCAGCAGGGCGTTCGGCGCCGGGCCGCAGACGAACGTCTCGCGGCACATGGGGGCCAGCAGCGGCCGTACGGTCCGCACGTCCTCCGGTTCCCCGGCCAGCATCGCCACCAGTTGCCCGTTCTCCGCCGGGACCCGGGAGCCGGAGACGGGGGCCTCGACGTAGCTCCCGCCCGCGGCGCGGACGTCGGCCTGGAGCGCCGCCGAGTACTCGGGCGAGGTCGTGCCCATGTGAACGACCGTGCGCCCGGCGACGCGGGCGGTGAAACCGGGGGTGCCGCGGCCCAGGACGGCGTCCATCGCGAGGTCGTCGGCCAGCATGAGGATCACCACCTCCGCCCGCGCGAACACCTCGGCGGCCTCGGTCGCCACCTCGGCCCCGGCCGCGCGGAGCGGTTCGGCGCGGGCGGGCGTGCGGTTCCACACGACCAGGGGCGTTCCCGCGTGGGCCAGCCGTAGCGCCATGGGCCGGCCCATGACGCCGAGCCCGACGAAGCCGACGTGCACGGTGCACCGCCTCCTGTCCGTGTGGCCGCCGTTCATGACGACGGTCATAGGTCTATGACGGCGGTCATAGTAGCCGGTGTCATGACGGCCGTCATAGAGTGCGGCCGGGCGAGGTTCAGCGCGTCACGGAAGGCCGACGGGACGGGAGGTGGGCGATGGCGGTGCCCGAACGGGGTCCGCGTGACCGGATGGTCTTCAGCGCGGCCCAGCTCATCCGGCGCCAGGGCGTCGCCGCGACCGGCATGCGCGATGTCGCCGCGCACGCCGAGGCGCCCCGCGGCTCGCTCCAGCACTACTTCCCGGGCGGCAAGGAACAGCTCGTCAACGAGGCGGTGGCCTGGGCGGGCCGCTACGCCGCCAACCGCATCGCCCGCTTCCTGGCCGGCCTGGAACGGCCCACGCCGGGCGGTCTGTTCGCGGCGATGGTGGGGCAGTGGACCGACGAGTACCGGCAGGCCGGTTTCGCCGGCGGCTGTCCGGTCGCGGCGGCGACGGTGGAGTGCGCGGAGTCGGCCGAGTCCACCCGGCAGGCGGCGGCCGCGGCCTTCGCCGCCTGGACCGTGCCGGTCGCCGAGGCGCTGACCGGCATGGGGGTGCCGGCCGGGCGCGCCGAACCGCTCGCCACGCTGATGATCAGCGCCCTGGAGGGCGCCATCCTCATCGCCCGCGCCGAACAGGACGTACGGGCGCTGGAGACCGTCGTCCGCGAGCTGGCCCCGGTTCTCGACGCGGCAGCTTTCTGACGCGACGCGACGCGACGCGTCGGTCCGTCGGCGCGGGGGGCCGCGCCCCCACCGTGTCCGCGCCCCCACCCGTGTCCGCGCCCCCACCCGTGTCCGCGTCCGCGACCGGTCTGGGGCCGGAGACGGAGGGCGGACGGCCGATGGTCCGGTGCGCCGCCGGGTGCCTAGAGTGCGGGGGCGACGACTTCCGTGCTGGGAAAGGGACTTGGATGCCCGTCGACGGCAGCAGCCATCTCCGCATCGCCCGCCCCTCCCGGGATCTGGCCGCCGCCGAGCGGTTCTGGGCGGCCGGCCTCGGGCTCTCCGTCGTGTGGCGGACCGAGGGCGGCCTTGAGTCCGGCGAGCACGAGCTGCTGATGCTCGGTTGGCCGGACGCAGGCCGGCATCTGGAGCTCGTCCGCGACCCCGCCCGGCCGGTGCAGCCCCGGCCCACCGAGGAGGATTTGCTGGTGATCTACGTCGACGGCCCGGTGCCGGACCACCTGGTCGCCCGGCTGGAGGCGCACGGCGGCAGGCGCGTGCTCTCGCCCAATCCGTACTGGAATCGGTGGGGCGTCACCGTCGAGGACCCCGACGGCTACCGGCTGGTGCTGTGTGAGCGGGGCTGGTCGAACGCGTGACGCCCGTGGTGCGGCCGGCTCGAGCCCGTCACCGTATGGATCGGCCGTGCGCTTCGGAACACGCCCGTCCGCCTGGCCGCTCAGCACACGGCCCAGCACACGCCGAACCGGCTCACTGGCGGCTGACGGTGCGGGTGATGCCGGTGACGACCGTCGTGGCCAGGATCCAGCCGGTGATGACCAGCGCGTAGGACAGCCTCTGGTACCAGCCGTCCGGCGCGAACGCGCCCTCCTGGCCGAAGGAGATCACCGGCAGCAGCAGGTCGAGGGTGTAGAACACCGGGTCGAAGTGCGGGGCCTCCGACGCCTTGAGCGGGCGGGGATGGTGCAGGGCGTATGCCACCGAGCCGACGGCCAGCAGGGACAGCAGCCAGGCGCAGGCGCGCAGCGGACGGAAGCCGTAACCGACGGTGGCGTCCTGCACGTAGCCCCACAGCCGCCCGTACCAGGCGCGGGTGGAGCGAAGGCGGCGCTGCTTGGCGAGCTGGACCAGCCGGGCCGCGTGGTCGTCGCCGACGCGGCGGTACGCGGCGGTCAACTGCTCGTAGGAATGCGGGACATAGCCCTCCGCGTCGCGTTCCAGCATGGCGAGACGGCGCTCGGCGGGCACATGGGGCGCGAGCGTGGTGTAGACGAGGTTGCTGAGCAGGACCTCCCGGGGCACCACGTCCGGCTCCAGGAAGAGGACGTCGACCTGGGCGCGGCGCAGGTTGAGCCGTCCGTCCAGGGCCGGGCCGCCGCGCAGCCACAGTTCCCCGATGGTGCAGCTGCTCGCCCGCAGGGCCGTGTCGCCGGGGTTCGACAGGCGGGCGTACGACAGGTCGAGGCGGCCGGCGACGCGGGCGCCGCGCAGCCCGATCCAGCCGGACGCCGACACCTGCCGCATCAGCAGGTCGCCCTCCACGACGAGGGTCTGCGCGTCGAGGACGACCTTGTCCGGATGGTGCAGCCGCGCCTCCTTGAGGTCGACGGAGCCGGCGACCGCGGCCCCGTCGAGCCGTATCTCGCCCTGCGTGCGCAGCCCCGGCGCGCACAGGTCGTCCTCGATGCTCACGTGGCTGAGCTTGAGCACCGGCTCGGGCCCGGTCGCGGTGAGCTCCGCCTGCTCCAGGATCAGCGCCCCGGATATCTGCGACCCGCCCAGGTGCACGGGGCCGCCGATCCGGCAGCGGGTCAGCCGGACGCTGCCGTCGACCCGGGTCCGCGGGAGCAGGAGGCCGGGCAGCACGGAGTCGCGCAGGTTGAGGTAGACCAGCTGCGCGCCGGAGAAGTCCGGGACGTCGGTGAAGCGGCAGCGGCCCAGGTGGACGACGCTGCCGACCGTCGCGTACCTCAGGTTCAGCACCCCGGTGATCCGCGCCCCCTTCACCTTCAGGGCCGCCACCTCACCCGGTTCCTGGGGGCCGTTGAGGAGCAGGGCCCGCAACACCCGGGCCCGTATGGTCCGTTCCGGTCCCCAGTCGTCGCCGTGCGCCGGGTCCTGCCCCTGCTCCTCCTCCCCCTCGCCGAAGTCCACCGTCGTGCCGGTCGCGTAGGCCCGCCAGACCCGCCGCTCGGCGGGCGTCAGCTCGTCTGTGTCCATCAGCCGGGACTCTAGCTGGCCGGTCGCCGGGGCCTCGGGCCCGGTGGCTCAATGCGAGTCCTACGGGCGGGTGTTCCACTCGGCGATGACCGGGCGGCCGTGTTCGGTCGACAGTCGGCACACGGTCCCCGTCGCCAGCTGGAACAGCCGCCCGTCCGCCGGGGTCAGCCCCAGCCGGCGTGCCGTCAGCACGCGCAGGAAGTGGCCGTGGGCGACCAGGACGACGTCGCCGGCGGCGTTCTGCAGCGCGGCGTCGACGCGGGCCAGCACCCGGTCCGCCCGCAGGCCCACCTCGGCCGGCGACTCGCCCGGAGCGCCGTCCGGCGCGGGCGGCACGCCGTGCAGCCACAGGTCCCAGTGGGGCCGGGTGCGGTGGATCTCGACGGTGGTGATGCCCTCGTAGCCGCCGTAGTCCCACTCGTGCAGGTCGGGGTCGGTCGTCGTCCCCGTCAGGCCCGCCAGTTCCGCGGTGCGGGTCGCGCGGTGCAGCGGACTGGTCAGGGCCAGGGCGTAGGTCCGGTGCGACAGCAGCGGAGCGAGCGCCTTGGCCTGCTCCTCACCGCGCGGGGTGAGGGGCAGGTCGGTCCGGCTGGTGTGCCGGCCCGACACGCTCCACTCCGTCTCGCTGTGCCGGACCAGCAGGAGGTCCCCCACTGACGGTCAGCCCTTCGCCTCGACGGCGTGACCGCCGAACTGGTTGCGCAGCGCCGCGACCATCTTCATCTGCGGGGAGTCGTCCTGCCGGGAGGCGAACCGGGCGAACAGCGACGCGGTGATCGCCGGGAGCGGCACGGCGTGGTCGATCGCCGCCTCGACGGTCCAGCGGCCCTCGCCGGAGTCCTGCGCGTAGCCGCGGAGCTTGTCGAGGTGCTCGTCGTCGTCGAGGGCGTCGACCGCGAGGTCGAGCAGCCAGGAGCGGATGACGGTGCCCTCCTGCCAGGAGCGGAACACCTCGCGGACGTTGTCCACCGAGTCGACCTTCTCCAGCAGCTCCCAGCCCTCCGCGTACGCCTGCATCATGGCGTACTCGATGCCGTTGTGGACCATCTTGGAGAAGTGCCCGGCGCCGACCTTGCCCGCGTGTACGAACCCGTACGGGCCCTCCGGCTTGAGGGCGTCGAAGACCGGCCGCAGCCGGTCGACGTGCTCCTTGTCGCCGCCGACCATCAGGGCGTAGCCGTTCTCGAGGCCCCACACGCCGCCGGAGACGCCGGCGTCGACGAAGCCGATGCCCTTGGCGCCGAGTTCGGCGGCGTGCTTCTCGTCGTCGGTCCAGCGGGAGTTGCCGCCGTCGACGACGACGTCGCCGGGGGACAGCAGCGTGCCCAGCTCGTCGATCACCGACTGGGTGGGGGAGCCGGCCGGGACCATCACCCAGACCGTGCGCGGGGCGGCGAGCTTGTCGACGAGGTCGGTCAGGCTCGCCGCGTCGGACAGGTCGGGGTTGCGGTCGTAGCCGATGACGGTGTGGCCCGCGCGGCGCAGCCGCTCGCGCATGTTGCCGCCCATCTTCCCGAGGCCTATGAGGCCCAACTGCATCGAAGTCATGGTTCAGTTCACTTCCTTGAGCTCGCGGTACGCGGCCACCAGGGCGCTGGTGGAGGGGTCGAGGCCGGGGACGTCTGACCCTTCGGTCAGGGCGGGTTCGACGCGCTTGGCGAGCACCTTGCCGAGCTCGACGCCCCACTGGTCGAAGGAGCCGATGTTCCATACGGCGCCCTGGACGAACACCTTGTGCTCGTAGAGGGCGATGAGCTGGCCGAGCACGGACGGGGTCAGTTCCCGCGCCAGGATCGTGGTCGTCGGGTGGTCGCCCCGGAACGTCTTGTGCGCGACCAGGTCCTCCGGCACGCCCTCCGCGCGGACCTCGTCCGG
>NZ_JBFADM010000040.1:0-81112 GCF_040641355.1 Streptomyces sp. NPDC020996 | reverse complement strand
CTCGCGTCGACCGGCCGCGGCCTGTGGATTCCCGGTACTCCCGGCCGTTTGACCCGGGCAGTACCGGGAATCCGCGCGTTCGGCGGCGCGAGCGCGCCGGGAGCCGTGGCGCGGGATGTGGTGCCGGCGCTCCGGGCCGCGTGAGATCGTGGTGCCCGGCGACGACCATGGGGAGGTGCAGGGCGGAACCCGATCCACGCGGACAGACCGGCGGCGTCGCGCACGCGGCCCGCCGACGCGCGGGAGACCGTCCGACGCATCATGAACGCGACCCGGACGACGAGTGAGACGGAGCCGGACGGCTCCGGCACGCACGCGGCATCGGCGCGCGCGCTGGCCCGGCTCGCCCTGCTGTGCCTGGCCGGCGCCGTCGCGGCCGTGGTGGCCGGGGCGGGACAGTGGCTGATCCTGCTGCTCGGCCTGGCCGGACTGGCGCTGGCCGGTGCGGGCCTGTGGTGGGCGCTGGCACACCGCGGGCCGGTGCGCCTGCTCGGCGCGGTGCTGGCGCTGGCCTCACCGGTGGGCGTGCTGGTCCTGTACGCGGTGTCCGGACTGTGGGTCGTGGCCGTCAGCGCGGTCCTGGCCTGGGTGGCCGCACTGGCCTGCGCCCGCGGCGCGCTGCGCCGGCTGCGCACACCGCACGGCATGCACTCCCGCTCGGCCCGCCCGCCCCGCAGACCGGTGCTGATCATGAACCCCCGGTCGGGTGACGGCAAGGTCGGCCGGTTCCGGCTGGTGGAGCGGGCGGAGGCACTGGGCGCCCGGGTGATCCTGCTCGACCTCGACGACGACCCGGACCCGGTGGCACTGGCGCGGCAGGCGGTGGCCGAGGGCGCGGACCTGCTCGGCGTGGCCGGCGGCGACGGTACGCAGGCCCTGGTGGCGGCGGTGGCCGCCGAGCACGGTCTGCCGTTCCTCGTCGTGTCCGCCGGGACCCGCAACCACTTCGCCATGGACCTGGGCCTGGACCGGGAGGACCCGGCCCGCTGCCTGGACGCCCTCACGGACGGGGTGGAGCTGCGGGTGGACCTCGGCGACGTGGCCGGACGGCCGTTCGTCAACACGGTGTCGTTCGGGACGTACGCGGAGATCGTGCAGAGCCCCGAGTACCGGGAGGCCAAGGCGGCCACCGCGCTCGGCCAGCTGCCCGACCTGCTGGGCGGCGAGGCCGGCACGGTGCTGCACGTGCGGGCGGACGAGGAGCGGCTGAAGGTGCCGCAGACGCTGCTGGTGAGCAACAACCCCTACGCGCGGGCCGACCCACTGGGCGGCGGGCGCAGGCCGCGGCTGGACGGGGGCCGGCTCGGTGTGATCGCGGTCTGCGTCGAGAGCGCGGCGCAGGCCGCCGAACTGGCCCTGCGCGGTGAGCGGGCCAGCAGCGTGACCTCGCTGACGGCGCGCCGCGTGGTCGTCGAGGCCGAGGCCGAGCTGATACCGGTGGCCGTCGACGGCGAAGCGCTCACCCTGCCCCCGCCCGTGGTGTGCACGATCCGGCCCGGCGTGCTGCGGATACGGGTGCCCCGGCACCGTCCCGGCGCCCCCTACGTCGCACCGTCGGTGGACTGGCGCCGCGTCGTGCGTCTCGCGCTCGGCCGTACCCCCCTGCCCCTCCGGAAGAAACAGGAACAGACCGATGACTGACAGCCGCCCGCAGGCACACGGGGCACGGCACCGCCTGCTGCGCGACCTCGGCGCCCTGGACCAGGCGCTGTACGAGGCCGTGACGGTCACCGAGACGCCCACCCTCGACTCCGCCCTGCGGCGGCTGTCCGCGGCGGCCGACCACTCCAAGATCTCGTTCGTGGCCGCCGCCACGATGGCGCTGTTCCCCGGCCGGCCGCGCCGCGCCGCCGCGCTCGGGCTCGCGGCCGTCGGCGTCGCCTCGGCGACGGCCAACCTGCTCGGCAAGCGGCTGGTGCGCAGGCGCCGACCGCACCGCGCCGAGGACTCGCCGTTCCCGGGGCGGCACGTGCCGATGCCGGCGTCCGCGTCCTTCCCGTCGGGCCACACTGCCTCCGCCGTCGCCTTCGCGGCGGCCGTGGGGCCCGCGTTCCCGGTCGTCGCGGTGCCGTTCGGCCTGCTGGCCTGCGCGGTCGGCTACTCCCGTGTCCACACCGGCGTCCACTATCCGGGTGACGTCATCGCCGGTGCCGTCCTGGGCACCGGGGCGGCGGCCGTGGTCCTCGCCGCCGCCCGTCACGAGGTGCACGGGCGGCACCTCGCGGGCCGGTGACCCGGGCCGGCCGCCTCCCGGCCGCCGGCCCACGGCGCGCCGGTGCGTCAGTGCCCGTGTCCCCCGTGCCCGCCGTCCAGCCGTTGCAGCACCGCCTGCGCCATGGCCTCCTCGCCCTTGGCGTTGGGGTGGGCCGGGGCCGCCGGTGAGGTGGGCCGCAGGGGCTCGATCCAGCGGTCCGCGGGGGACTTGCACATGTCGTGGCCGACCGTGGGCCCGTACGTGTCGACATAGGTGGCGCGGTTCAGCCCGGCCACCAGGCGCAGCATCAGGTTGAGCCGCTTCTCGGTGTCCTTCAGGTAGGCGAAGTCCTTCGCCGCGAACGGCACGGTGGGGTAGCAGCCGCTGCCGTCGTCGGGCAGCAGGTCGGGATACCCGACGACGAGCACGCGCGCATGCGGGGCCCGGTCGTGCACGGCCCTGAGCACCCGGGCCACCTTCGGCGCCGTCTCCAGCACGGCCAGCGTCAACTGGTCGGTGCCGGAGGAGGTGTAGTGACGCCGGCACGGGTCGCCCGTGAGGTCGGTGGCGCTCAGCCCGGCGCAGGTGGCGATGATGGAGCCGAACCCGACGTCGTTGCCGCCGATCTGGACCGTCACCAGGTCGGTGTCCCGCCGCACGGCGTCGAGCTGGGGCCCGTTGGTGCCCTGCGGTTTCCACATCTCCTCGGTGGTCGCCCCCGCACAGCTCACGTCCTCGAAGACGGCCACGGTCCGCTGCGCCGCCACGAGCGAGGGGTAGTTGTGGTCGGAGCGGGCGCAGTTGGCGTCCACCTGCCGGGGTATGAGCGGCCCGGAGGTGTAGGAGTCGCCGAGGGACACGTAGTGCGTGCCGCGGCCCGTTCCGGGGCCGTGCGCCGCCGCCGGTGCGGTGAGCACCAGGACGAGGGCGCAGCCGCTCGCCGCCGCCGCGGCGACCCTGGCACGGCGGCGGCCTGACGTGGGTGCGGCTGATGGGGTGTCACGCTTCAAGAAGGGCCTCCTGATGAGAGCCGGCGGGCAGGTCCCGCATGGCCGTCGCCTGTTCGACTGGCCTTGTATACCGGCGGGTAGCAGCCGTGGGCCAGAGGGGTGCGGCAACGAGTCGGCCGCTCATGACACCGCCGGGCCGGGGCACCCGATGGTGCATGAAGGCGAATCCCACAAGGCGGCTGCTGCGCCTGAGCGTTGTGCCGGCCGTGCTGTGCCTCGCCGCGGCATGCGGTGGCGGCGACCACGAGGGACCCGGCGGTGCCGGATCCGGCGGTCCGGGGAGTGCCGGGACACCGGCCCTCGCGGGGGCGGGGAAACGGCTGGTGATCACCACCGACGACGGGCTGCGGCTGCGCGCCGCCGACGGTCGGCGGGTCACCGTCGACGACCGCACCCGCCGGCACTGGTCCCACCACGACGGCACCTGGACGCTCGACCTGTCGTGCGCCGGCCGGAGGCGGGACGGCGCCCCGTGCCCCCGCATGCCCGAGGTGGACGTCCCCGGCGGGGTGAGCGTCACGGTCACCGCCCGCAACGCCGGCATCGACGTCTCCGGCGTCGCCGCCGCGCTGGACCTGACGACCGTCAACGGCGATGTGATGGTGACCCGTTCCGGACGCGCGGACGCCGCCGTACGGCTGGCCACCCGTAACGGCTCGGTGCGCGCGACGGCCCTCGAGGCGGGCCGGCTGCACGCCGGCACCGTCAACGGCGACGTGGTCCTGGCCTGCGCCACCGCGCCGTCCTACGTCACCGGCGCGACCACCAACGGCTCCGTCGACGTCACCGTGCCGCACGACACGCCCGCGTACCGGGTGACCGCGGACACCGGCAACGGGCGCGCCGTCGTGGCCGTCCCCACGCGGGCCGCGGGCCGCGCCCGCACCATGACGCTGACCACGGTCAACGGCGACGTCGACGCACGCCGGGGCTGAGGAGAGAAGCGGGCGCGGCCGGCCGTTCAGCGGGGGTCGGCGACCGAGAAGACGCCCGGCTCGGCGACCGCGTACAGCACCCCGCCCACCCTCAGCGGCGGCACCTCGCTCGGCGACAGCTCCTGGAACGAACGGCCCTCGGTGTCGAAGGCGGGAGCGGTGCGTCCGATCTCCTTGCCGGTCCGCGGATCGAGGGCGAGCACGCTGGTGTCCGGCAGCAGGACGTACAACCGGCCCCCGTGGACGGCCGGTTCGCTGAACACCCGCAGGGTGCGCGAACTGGTCCACAGCGGCTTGCCGCGCTTCAGGTCGAGGGCGAGCAGCGTCTCGTTGTCGTAGTCGAAGACGTACATGACGTCGCCGTGCACCAGCGGCGGGGCCTCCGGTGTCACGCTCCACGGGAAGTCGATCCGGCGGGTGGCGCCGTCGCCGAGGTCCTGCACGTACAAGGCCGCGGAGGCCCCGGTGTCGCCTTCCCAACGGGCGTAGTAGGCCGTGTCGTCGTGGACCGTGGCGAGCCACAGGTCGCCCTGCGGGGCCTTCAGCGTGCGCAGCGTCCGGCCGGTGCGCGCGTCGAGACGGGCGATCCCGCCGGAGCCGCCGCGCAGGTCGGCGTAGAGGATCCCGCGCGATCCCGCGTGGAACGGGTTCGCCGAGCCCGACGTCAGCTTCAGCCGCCACAACTCCTCGCCGGTGCGCGGCTCGTAGGCGGCATAGCGCGCGGTGTCGGAGGGCCCGAGCTGATCCAGCCGCACCAGCAGGACACCGCTGAGGTACGCGTACGAGCCGACCGGGCCGTCCAGATGCCACAGCCGCTTGCCGGTCCTGGCGTCGAAGGCGTCGACGCCCTCGGAGCGGTCGGCGGCGGCCGCGTACACCACGCCGTCGTGGACGACGGGGCGGCTCAGCGAGAAGGTGTGGGGCTGGGCGCCGACCATGGGTTTCGTCCAGTCCACGCGGCCCGTGGCGGGGTCGAGGCGCATCAGCGCGATCCGCGGGGAGGAGCAGAAGACGCCGAGCGCGCCAGGCGTGCACGCGGCGCCGACGCCGGAGTTCTCGTCGGCGTCGGCCTGCGGGTCGTACTGCCACGGCTTCCAGCCGGCCGGAACGTCACGGGACGCCGCCCGCGCGTCGGCCGTGCCGCCCGTTCGGGCCGCGCTCGCGGGTGCGTGGTCGCTGCGGACCACCAGCGTGCCGGCCGCCGTCAGGACGGCCGCCGCCGCGAGCGCGGCCCACAGCTTCCCGCGGTGCCGTCGCCGTCCCGGCTGCCCGGACGCGGTGGAGGGCGGCGCGGGGGACGCCGGTGGCACCAGCGACACCGTCGGCGTGGTCGCCGGTCCGGGGGAGGGCTCTTCACCGCGTTCGTGGGCGGGGTCCCGGACCGGCTCCGGCCCTCCGGCACCGTCGTCCTGGCCCGGCAGCCGCGGCGGCAGGGCGGTCAGCATCTCGAGGGCCTCGCCCGACGTGGGCCGCCGCTCCGGTTCCTTCGCCAGACAGGCGGACACCAACGGCCGCAACGGCTCCGGCAGTCCGTCCAGCCGGGGCTCGCTGTGCACCGTGTTGTACGCGGCGAGATAGGCGTTCTCCGCCTCGAACGGGCTGCGTCCGGTGGCCGCGTACACCAGCACGGCGCCCAGCGCGAAGACGTCCACGGCCGGGCCGACCTCGCGCGGGCGGCTGAACTGCTCCGGCGCCATGAACGGCGGCGAGCCCATCACGATCCCGGTCTGGGTGCGCACGTCGCTGCTGGCGGCACGCGAGATGCCGAAGTCGATGACCCGCACCGCCCCGTCCTCGCTGCCGCCCTCCAGCAGGAGCACGTTGCCCGGTTTGAGGTCCCGGTGCACGACCTCCGCGCGGTGGATCTCCCGCAGCGCCTCGGCGAGTTCGGTGCCCAGGCGGCGCAGCGACGGCCAGTCCAGGGGGCCGGAGCCGGTGACGCGGTCGGCGAGGGTGACTCCGGGGACGAACGCCGTCGCCATCCACGGCCGTTCCGCGTCCGCGTCGGCGTCGACGACCGGCGCGGTGAACGCGCCGCTGACCCGCCGCGCCGCCGCGATCTCCTGCCGGAACCTGGCCCGGAACTCGGCGTTGTCCGCGTACATGGCGTGGACGACCTTGACGGCGACGGCCCGCCCCGACGCCGACCGGCCCAGGTAGACGACGCCCATGCCGCCGGTCCCGATCCGCGCCTCGATCCGGTACCTGCCGACGGACCGCGGATCGTTCTCGCGCAGGGTCACCGCATCTCCTTCACCGGCCCGGGCCGGGTCCGGTCGGCCTCGTATGGCATGGACCGCTCACTCTACTGGCCCGCGTACGACGCGACTTCGGCGAACAGACGAGGGCGCGGCGGCCCGCCGGCGCGGCTGGGGGAGGCGTAGAGGGGCAGGGCGGGGAAAGAGGCGGCACCGCCCGGCCGGCTTTTCCGGCCGGCCTGTCCGGGGGCGGGCGAGCCGTCAGCCGGTGCCCGCCGCGCGGTCGGCCGCGCCTCCGGCGCCGAGCAGGCCGGTCGCGGGGAAGGCGTCCCCGGCGTGGCGCCGCGACGCCAGGCGCGACCGGCGCAGGACGAGCGGCGGCAGGGCGGTGCGCGCGCCCTGTGCGAGCCGCAGCCAGGCGGGGAAGTAGACGGCGGTGCTGCGGCGTTCTACGGCCCGGGCCAGCCGGGCGGCGGCGGCCGGGGCCGGGCTGACGCGGCGGGCCGGCGGCGGCATCAGGGCGCGCAGTTCGCGCAGCACCGGGTTCCGCTCCGCGTCGCGGACCATGTCCATGTCGATCCAGTTGAGGTAGGCCGTGCCCACGGCCATCCCGTCCGGGGCGGTCTCGGCGCGCAGCGCGTGGGCGAACGCCTCGACGCCCGCCTTGGAGGCGCAGTAGGCGCTCATCCGCGGGGCCGCGCCGATCGAGGCCAGCGAGGCGATCTGCAGGTAGTAGCCACGGGTGTGCGTCAGGTCGGGCAGGAAGACGTGCGCGGTGAACGCGCTGCCCGTCAGGTTGACGTCGATCACGCGCCGCCACCGGGCGAGGTCGGCCGTGGCGAAGGGGCCGCCCTCGGCGATCCCCGCGTTGGCCACCACGACCGACGGGCGGCCGAGCCCCGCGCGGAGCCGCCCGGCCGCCTCGCGGAGGGCCGCCGCGTCCGTCACGTCGACCTCCAGCGCCATGGCCGCCGTCGGCAGGGAGGCGGCCAGCGCTTCCAGACGCGTTCCCTCGTGCCCGAGCAGTGCCAGGCGGGCGCCCCGGCGGGCCAGTTCCTCGGCCAGGGCCGCCCCCAGGCCCCGTGCCGCTCCCGTCACCACGGCGGTGCGGTCCCTCAACAGGCTGTCGTGCATGGCTTAAGGACCTCTCCGCGCGGGTCACGTCCCGGGCGTGACGCCGGGCCGGGCGGTGTGGTGCGGGTCGCCGGCGGTGCGGCGGCCCTCCTTCATCTCCGCCTCGTACAGGTGGTCGCGGCCTGCGGCGAGGTCCTCGACTACGGCGCGGTTGAGGTCGCGGAATGCCTCGTAGTAGGTCCTGTCGTACGCCTCGACGATCTGGAAGGTCCAGTGGCCGGGGATGACGTTGCGTCCGATGATCTCGGTGCGGACCTTCTCCGCCCATTCCGGGTGACCGGCCTCGCGCAGCAGGGCGACCGCGCGGTCCAGTTGCAGGTCCGCGGTGCCGGTCAGCTGGTGGAAGTCGTACAGGCGGCCTCGGGCCCGTTCCGTGGTCTCCAGCGCCTTTGACAGGGCTCCGAGCGCTTCCACCGTCGCGTCGTCGACGTTCTCGGGACGCCGGTGCGCCGCGTCGGGGCCGTCCTGGGGGGTGTGCATGGTTCGTGCCGTTCTCTCGTGTCTGTCTGTTTTCTCTGTCTGTTTTCCGCCCCCGCCGTGGGCCGCCCGGCAGGGCGGCCGGCGTCAGCGCGCGGCCGGACGTTTGCGGCCCGTCCGGTCGCGGTGGGTGAGCAGGCGCTGCGCCGTGGCCAGGCCGAGACGGCCGGAGGCGCGCAGCGCGGCGTGCGCGGCGTTGGCGCCGCAGGCTCCGTGCACGCCGCCGCCCGGGTGGGCGCCGGCGGAGGCCAGGTACAGGCCCTTCACCGGGGTCTCGGGACGCCCGCTGCCGGGCACCGGACGGAAGACGAGCTGCTGGTGGACGGCGGTGGTGCCGCCGTTGATGGCGCCGCCGTCCAGGTTGGCGTCCAGGGACTGCAGGGTCGTGGGGGCCAGGACGCGCCGGGCGCGGACCAGGCCGCGGAAGCCCGGGGCGAAGCGCTCCACCTGGCGTTCGACGCGGTCGGCCATGACCTCCTGCTCGCGGGCGTCCCAGGAGCCCGTGACGCCCTCCTGCCCGGCGTCGGCCCGGACGTCGCGCGGTACGTGGGTGTAGGCCCAGGCCGACTCCGTGCCCCGGGGCGAGCGTGCGGCGTCCGCGGTGGTCATCTGGCCGAACAGCAGGAAGGGGCGGTCCGGTACCCGGTGCCGGGCGATCTGCGCGGCGAACCGGGTCAGCTCGTCGAGTCCGCCCGCCAGGTGGACGGTGCCGGCCCGCCGTGCCTGCTCCGCCTGCCAGGGGACGGGGCCGTCGAGCGCCCAGTCCACCTTGAACGTCGAGAAGTCCCACTGGAAGCGCCGCAGGTCGTCCAGGAGCTGGGCGGGCAGGTGGTCGGCGTCGACGAGCCCGCCGTACAGGGCGGGCACCGGCACGTCGGCGAGGACGGCACGGCCGGCGGCGACGGTGTCCCCGCCGGCGGTGCGCACGCCGACGGCCCGTCCGCCGCGCACCACGACGCTCTTGACACGCTGCCCGCACCGCACGTTCCCGCCGCGCGCCGCCAGCCGTCGCACCAGCGCGCCGGTCAGCGCCCCGGAGCCGCCGACCGGCACCGGGAAGCCGTACGTCTGGCCCAGCATCGACATCAGCCAGCCGAACCCCCCGCTGCCGGTGGACTCCGGCGCCAGGTCGGCGTGCAGCGCGTTGCCGGCCAGCAGCAGCCGGCCTCCTTCGCCGCGGAACTCCTCCTCGCCCATCCGCCGCACCGGCAGCGCCAGGGTGCGCGCCATCCGCAGCCCGCCCGCGGCCCGCAGCCGCAGCGCCAGCCGGGCCGCCGCCCGCACCGGCGGGAACGGTGTGAACAGGGCGTCCAGCAGATCCGGACGCACCCGCTCCCACACCTTGTGCAGATCGCGCCAGGCGTCGCCGTCCCCGGGCGCGAACGCCTCCAGCGAGCGTGCCGTGGCGTCCACCCGGCGATCGAGGACGGCACAGCTGCCGTCGTCGAAGGGGTGGGCCAGCACGCTGGGCGCGTGCGTCCAGCGCAGGCCGTGGTCCTGCAGCCGCAGCCCGGCGAGGATCGGAGAGGCGGCGGCCAGCGGGTAGAAGGAGCTGAACAGGTCGTTGACGAAATCCGGGTCGACGCCCGTGTCGTGCCGGACCGCACCGCCGGGCTCCGGCTGCTCCTCCAGCACCTCGACGCTCCAGCCGGCGTCCGCCAGCAGGTTCGCCGCCACCAGCCCGTTGGGGCCGGCCCCGATCACCACGGCATCAGGCATGACCGTCCGCCCCGGCCGTCCGCACCGCTCCGGTCACCGCCGGGCCGGGCCGGCCGGGCACGACGGTGCGCTCGGCCTCGCACACCTTGGCGAGGCGGGCCAGCATGGCGCGATGGCGCACCTGGATGAACGCCTCGACGGCCCAGTTGTGCAGGGCGCCGCCGGCACCCCGCAGCGGATGCTCGTCCACGACGACGAGGCACTCGTCGCCCCACGGCCGCAGCTCGATGGCGATCCGCGCGGTGCCCAGGAACCCCGCGTGGGCCTCCAGTTCTACGGCGGATCCCTCCTGGCAGCCGCGGACGACCGTCTCGTTCCGCAGAACCACCGGACCCAGGTTCACCTCGTAGCCGAGCGCCGAGCCCACCTCGGGCCAGCGCCCCCGGAGCGGGCGGGACGCGCTCGTGCCCACCACCCACTCGGCATACCGCTCGGGGTCGGCGAGAACGGACCACACCGTGGCCGGACTCTCCTTGATCAGTCGATGCCGCACCGCCACAGGTGCCTCCCTGGTCTCTCCTCCGGCATGTGTCGCGGCCGAGTGCCCCGGGCGGTGCGGACGAATCCCCTTCCCCCGGCCGTCCGCCCGTTCCGCCCCCGGTCAGCCGGTGGCCGGGGCGGTCGCGGGCCGTGCGGGCGCCATCGCCCACCGCACCGCCGAGGTGACGGCGCTGCCGAGCGGCCGCACGCACCACTCGTCGACCACCGGCAGCCTGGGCAGACGCAGCTCCCGGGCGGCCCAGGACGGCAGCAGCGACACGGCGTTCGCCGCCAGGACGCCGTACGGCAGCCTCGCGGCGAGCGGGACCGGCGGGTCGAGGAGCAGGAAACGGGCGGCCTGACGCGCCTGCGCGGAGGCCCGCAGCTGCGGACGGTAGCCGTCGAGCACCCGCGCGAGCTCGGCCCGGGTCGTGGGCGGGTCGGTCACCCCCAGCGCGGCCGCGACCCGTGCCGTGTCGGCGACGTAGCCGTCGCAGCCGGACGCGGACAGGGGCCGCGCGCCGTAGCGCTGGTGCGCGCGCAGGAAGCTGTCGACCTCGGCGGCGTGGACCCAGCCCAGCAGACGGGGATCGGCGGCGTGGTACGCCTCGCCCTCCGGGGTCACGCCGCGCACCCGCTCGTGCACCGCCCGGACCTGCTCGCAGGCCTCCTGCGCGTGCGCCGCGGTCCCGTAGGTGGTCACCGCCAGGAAGGTGCTCGTCCGCTGCAGCCGGCCCCAGGGGTCCCCGCGGTAGCCCGAGTGGGCGGCCACGGCAGCCATGGCGAGCGGGTGCAGGGACTGCAGCAGCAGTGCGGACAGCCCGCCGATGAACATCGAGGCGTCGCCGTGCACCCGGCGGACCGGGCGCTCGGGCCCGAACCAGCGCGGGCCGGGAGTGTGGTGGATACGTTCGCGGTTGCGGGGGCCGTCCGGGCCGGCCACGCGGGCGAACAGGCCGTTGCCCAATTGCCGGCGCAGACCTGCCGCGCCGGATCCGATGAGTTCCCGCAAGGCCGGGCCTCCTGCCTGCTCGACGGCGACGCGGCGCCGGACCGGCCGCCGGACTCCATTGTTCCGCGCCGCCCGGGCGGACGGATGCGGCCGCCCACGACGCCGCCGGACACGGCCGGTAAGGCGCACGGCCAATTCTCCCCCGAAAGAGCACGGTCGGAGAAGGGCCGGAGCGCGGTCGGAGAACAGTCGGAGCACGGCCGGAGCACGGCCGGAGCACGGCCTTTTCGGGAAATAGCGAGCGGGTCCCGTCGGCCTTGTGCCCACGGGACCCGCTCATATGCCGTGTTCTGTTCTACCAGCGGTACCAGCGACTCCGTCGGCCGCCCGTCTCCGCGCTCCGCAGCACGAAGCCCAGCAGCCACACCACGAGCACCACGACGGCGATCCACCACAGGGCCTTGAGCGCGAATCCCGCGCCGAAAAGAATCAGGGCCAGCAGAAGAACGAGAAGCAGGGGAACCATGATTATCAACCTCCGAGACTTCTGGTGCCCGGGGAAATCCGGTTCACGCCTCGAATTCCGGCTGTTTGTTTCGGTCACGGCCGGGAATTCGAAGACGCCGTGCATTCCCGGACGACGTCAGGACTTGGCGGCCCTGGCGGCCTCCGCCTCGGTGCCGGCCCGAGCCGTCGTCAGCGAACCGCCGGCGTTCTCCAGGTGCGCCCGGACGAACCACTGGAACTGCTCCAGGTCCCGCACCTGCTCGATGAGCAGGTCCTCCGTCGCCGGGTCGATCTCCCCGACGACCTTGATCGCGGAACGCAGGTCCTCGATCAGGCCCGTGTACACGACGTCCAGCGCGCCGAGGTGCGCGATGGCCTCCTCGCGGCCGATGGAGTAGTCGTCCCAGGTGCGCTCCTTGACCAGGGACCCGGGTGTGCCCTGTGCCACCCCGCCCAGGGCGGCGATGCGCTCGGCGACGTCGTCGGCCATGTCGCGCACCCGGTCGACCTGCGGGTCGACCATCTGGTGCACGGCGATGAAGTGCGGCCCCACCACGTTCCAGTGGACGTGCTTCAGGGTGAGGTGGAGGTCGTTCAGGGCGTGCAGCCGCAGGCGGAGGACGTCGATGAGCCGACCGGCCGCCTCGCGCTCGATGCCCGGCACCGTGTACTTGGGAGTGAGGTCCTTCGCCATGTTCACATCTCCTTCTCCGTGGGGTGAGACAGGAGTTCTGGTGCCCCGCCTCCGCGGCGGCAGACCTGTGACGTGGCGCTCGTGCACTGATCGGACCAGCACGACGGAGCCCGGTCAGGTGACGCCCGCCGCCGGCCCGCGCGCCGTGCCGGCGCCGGCTACGCCACCCGCACCCCCACGATGCAGGTGTCGTCGTCGGTGTCGGACCTGCTGTAGGTCAGCAGCCGGTCCAGCTGCTGGTCCAGGGTGGGCGGGACCGTGCGCGCGGCCGTGAGGAGCTGGGCCAGCGACTCCTCCACGGAACGGTCACGGCGTTCGATCAGACCGTCCGTGTACATCAGCAGCGTGTCGTCGACGGCCAGCTGGACCTCGTGCTCCTCGTACGTGGCCTCCGGCAGGACGCCGAGCAGCAGGCCCTTGAGCAGGGGCAGCGCCGCCGCGTCGGTGCCGCGCACCAGGACGGGCGGCAGATGGCCCGCCCTGGCCCAGCGCAGGGTGCGCCGCGCGGGGTCGTACAGGCCGCAGACCGCCGTCGCCGTGACGGCGCCGGTCAGGTGGTGGGCCACCATGTTGAGCCAGCACAGCAGCTGGCCCGGCCCGGCGCCCGTCACGGCCAGCCCGCGCAGGGCGTTGCGCAGGACGACCATGCTGGTGGCCGCCTCGATGCCGTGCCCGGCGACGTCTCCCACGCACAGCAGCACCAGCCCGGACGGCAGCACGACCGCGTCGTACCAGTCGCCGCCGACCAGTTGCTGCGTCTCGGCCGGCCGGTAGCGCACGGCCACGCGCAGGCCGGGAGCCTCCAGCGGGGCCTGCGCCGGCGGCATGATGGCGTGCTGCAACTGAAGCGCGAGCCGGTTGCGTTCGCTCGCCTGCTGCTCGCTGTGCGCGAGCTGGTCGCGGGTGGCGGCCAGCGCCACCTCCGTCCAGTGGTGTGCGGAGATGTCCTGGTAGGCGCCCCGTACGACGAACAGCCGGCCGTCGGAGTCCAGGACCGGCTCGGCCACCACCCGGATGTGCCGGGTCACCCCGTCGGGCCGCTGCAGCCGGAACGCCGTGGACGCCGCCTGGCGGTGGTTCACCAGGGTGCGCAGGAACCTGCCGATGGCCACGGCGTCGTCCGGGTGGGCGTGCGCGGGCAGGTCCTCCAGCGGTACCGGGCCGCTGGTGGCGGGCCTGCCGTAGAGGCTGTAGAGCTGCCCGTTCCAGGTGATCTCGCCGGTGAGCAGGTTCTCCTCGAAGCCGCCGATGCGGCCGAGGCGCTGGGCGTGCTGCAGCAGGCTCGCCAGACGCGCCGTCTCGTCCTCTATGCGCCAGAGCAGCAGGACGCTGCCGCCGTGGCGGCTGATGTTGATGTCGGCGACCGCCGCCAGCGGGACGTCGTCCACCAGGGCGGTGAGCCGCATGCGGTGGGCACGGAACGGCTCGCCCGTGGCGTAGACCCGTTCGACCTGCTCGAACAGCTCGCTCTCGCCGGCGGCCATCGGGTACGCCTCCAGCAGCAGGGCGCCGTTGACCACACCGCGCGGCCGGCCGGCCGGGTCCAGGAAGCGGCTGTTGACGTGGTGGATGCGGAAGTCGACCAGTTCCCCGGCGGGGTCCAGGTGCGGCACCAGCACCAGGGCCGGGTCGTGCAGCCCGTCGGCCAGGGCCGTCAGCTCCGCGACGTCGGGCAGCGGGCGCGGCGTCGGATCGTCGTCCGGGCGGTGCAGGGCGTGGTTCTCCAGCGTGTGCGCGCACAGCTCGGCCAGCGCCTCGACCTGACGGACGATCTGCGGCGGCTGCGGCTCCAGCGGCGTGGGCCAGACGATCTCCAGCACACCGTGGATCCGGCCGCCGTTGCTCGCCGGTACGGCGACCCGGCCGCCGTCGGGGTGGTGGTGCTGGCCGACCGAGGGCAGGCCGGTCTCGGACAGGCAGCCGATCCACTGCCCGGACCGCTCGCCCAGCCCGCGCCGGGCCACGGTCGCCACGCCCGGCGGCACGTACCGCCAGCGTCCCGCCTCCGCGACGGAGAACCCGGCGCTGCCCGCAAGGGTGAGGGAGCCGTCGGCGCCCAGCGCCCAGATCGCCACCGCCACCGCGCCGAGCGGTGTCAGGGCGTGCTCCAGCAGCGAGTCGGCCACCGCCTGGGCGTCGTCGGCGGCCAGCGCACCGCTCTCGGCGGCCCGCAGCCGCACGGCGGAGGACTCACCGCCCTGCGCGTCGTCCCCGGCACGGTCCGACGTGGCCGCGATGAACGCGGTCGTCACCTCGGACAGCTTGTCCCGCGAGGCCTGGTTGATGACCTCCACCGCGAACTCCAGCGGCGTGACGCCCGCCTGCTCGGTCAGTTCGGCCAGTTGCCGCGCCGCCTGCGCCGGCCCGCACCCCAGCCGCTCGACGAGGATGCCCTTGGCCAGTTCGATCAGGGCACGCCCGTCCGCCTCCGCCTGGGCCTCCCGCACCTCGCGGCGCAGCCGCTGCACGGTCGCCGCGAGCCGTCCCACCGGCGTGGCCCGGCCGTCCGCGTCCTCCGGGGCGCCGCCGTCGCGGGCGGCGGGCACCGCGGCGAGCAGGCCGAGGCCCGCCGCTTCGTCACCGGGCGCTTCACCCGGCGGGACTCCGGTGCCCTCCGGCTCGGACGGCTGCTGGAGATCGCTCACGGTTGACCTGTTCCTCGGCTCCGGCGCCCGGGGACGCCATGTGATCGGCTGCTGCGCACGGCGGCGTGACGTGGTCTCACGCCGACAGCCAGCGCCGGACGCGGCCGATGAGGTCGTCGGTGTCGACGGGCTTGGTGACGTAGTCGTTCGCGCCCGACGCCAGGCTCTTCTCCTGGTCCCCCGGCATGGCCTTGGCGGTGACGGCGATGATGGGCAGCTCGGCGTACTGCGGCATGGCGCGGATCTCGGCGGTGGCGGCGTAGCCGTCCATCTCCGGCATCATCACGTCCATCAGCACCAGCGACACGTCCGGGTGGGCGAGCAGCATGTCGATGCCCTTGCGGCCGTTGTCGGCGTGCAGGACCTGGAAGCCGTGCAGCTCCAGCACCCCGCTGAGCGCGAACAGGTTGCGCGCGTCGTCGTCCACCACCAGCACCGTACGGCCGAGGAAGGCGTCGTCCACGACCTGCGCGGCCGGGCGCTGCGACTCCTCGGCGCGCACCAGCGACAGCACGTCGCCCGGCTCCTCGGCGGACAGGTGCAGCGTGACGCGTTCGCGCAGCTCGTCCAGGCTGGAGAGGAAGTCCAGCGGGCGGCCGTCGGCGCGGGAGCGCAGCATCTGCTCGTGCGCCAGGTCCACCCGGTGACCGGTGTGCACCAGCACCGGCACGCTGGACAGCGCGGAGTCGCCCCGCATGGCCTCCAGCAGCCGGGCGCCCTCGCCGTCGGGCATGCCCAGCTCCAGGACCACGCAGTGGCACGGTTCGGCGGCCAGCGTCGCCGCCGCTTCCTGGGCGCCGACGGCCGTGATGATGTCGATCGCCCCCAGCGGGTCGTCGGGGTCCGGCGCGATGTCGGCGACGGCGCGCTCGGCGACGAGGGTGAGCAGTCCGCGCGGGCGCTCCTCCACGACCAGCAGCCGGCGCCTGCGCTGTTCCTGCGCCCCGCCGTGGCCGGCGGCGGCCTGCGCCGGGGCCTGTGGCAGCGCATCCGAGGCGGCCGAGGCGTGCGCGATCTCCGCGGGCCGGCCGCCGCCGTCCAGAAGGTCCTCGAAGTCGGCGCGCGCGATGGGCAGGTAGAGCGTGAACGTGGAGCCCCGGCCGGGCGCGCTGTCGACCGTGACGGCGCCGCCGAGCAGGTGGGCGATCTCCCGGGTGATGGACAGGCCGAGGCCGGTGCCGCCGTACTTGCGGCTGGTGGTGCCGTCCGCCTGCTGGAACGCCCCGAAGATCGTCTCCAGGTGCTGCCGCGGGATGCCGATGCCGGTGTCCTTGACCCGGAAGGCCACGACGGGACCGCCGCGGTGGACGCCCGGCGGGACCTCCCGGTCGGCGGCGGGCTCGATGCGCAGCTCCACACCGCCCTGCTCGGTGAACTTCACCGCGTTCGACAGCAGGTTGCGCAGGATCTGCCGCAGCCGGGAGTCGTCGGTGAGCAGGTCGGCGGGCGTGCCCGGCGCGGTGGCCACCGTGAAGTCCAGGCTCTTCTGCGTCGTCATCGGCCGGAACGTCGCCTCGACGTACTCCAGCAGCTTGCGCAGCGGCACCCGCTCGGGGGCGACGTCCATCTTGCCCGCCTCGACCTTCGACAGGTCGAGGATGTCGTTGATCAGCTGCAACAGGTCCGAGCCGGCCGAGTGGATGATGCCCGCGTACTCGACCTGCTTCGGGGTCAGGTTGCGCGAGGGGTTCTGCGCCAGCAACTGGGCCAGGATCAGCAGGCTGTTGAGCGGGGTGCGCAGTTCGTGGCTCATGTTCGCCAGGAACTCCGACTTGTACTTCGAGGCCAGCGCCAGCTCCTGGGCGCGGGTCTCCAGCTCCTGCCGGGCCTGCTCGATCTCCAGGTTCTTCGCCTCGATGTCGCGGTTCTGCGAGGCCAGCAGGGAGGCCTTCTCCTCCAGTTCGGCGTTGGAGCGCTGCAGTTCGTCCTGCTGCACCTGCAACTCCTCAGACCGCGCCTGGAGTTCGGCGGTCAGCCGCTGCGACTCGTCCAGCAGCTCGTCGGTACGGGCGTTGGCCACGATGGTGTTGAGGTTGACGCCGATGGTCGGCATCAGCTGCGCCAGGAAGTCCTGGTGGATCTGCGTGAAGCGGCCGACGGAGGCCAGCTCGATGACGCCGAGTACCTGCTCCTCGACCACGATGGGCAGCACGACCAGGGCGCTCGGCACGGTCTGCCCGAGCCCGGAGGAGATGGTCACGTAACCCGGCGGCAGCTCCTCCACGCTGATCGGGCGCCGGTTGCGGGCGGCCTGCCCGACCAGTGAGCGGCCGACGGGGATGCGGTCGGGCCGGCCGGCGTCGTCGGGGTAGCCGTAGGAGCCCACCAGCCGCAGTTCGGGACCGCTCGCGGTGTCCTCCGCCAGGTAGAACGCGCCGTACTGCGCCGAGACCAGCGGCGTCAGCTCGTCCATGATCAGCTCGGCGACGACGGGCAGGTCGCGGTGGCCCTGCATCAGGCTGGAGATGCGGGCGAGGTTGGTCTTGAGCCAGTCCTGCTGCTGGTTGGCCCGCGTGGTCTCGCGCAGGGACTCCACCATGGAGTTGATGTTGTCCTTCAGCTCGGCGACCTCGCCGGACGCCTCCACGGTGATCGAGCGGGTCAGGTCGCCCTCGGCGACGGCGCTGGCGACCTCGGCGATGGCGCGGACCTGCCGGGTGAGGTTCCCGGCGAGTTCGTTGACGTTCTCCGTCAGCCGCTTCCAGGTGCCCTCGACGCCCTCCACCTCGGCCTGTCCGCCGAGCCGGCCCTCGCTGCCGACCTCGCGGGCGACGCGGGTGACCTCGGCGGCGAACGACGACAGCTGGTCGACCATCGTGTTGATGGTGGTCTTCAGCTCCAGGATCTCGCCGCGGGCGTCCACGTCGATCTTCTTCGACAGGTCGCCGTTGGCCACCGCCGTCGTCACCAGCGCGATGTTGCGCACCTGGCCGGTGAGGTTGTTGGCCATGGAGTTGACGTTGTCGGTGAGATCCTTCCAGGTGCCCGCCACGTTCGGCACGTTCGCCTGGCCGCCCAGGCGTCCTTCGGTGCCGACCTCGCGGGCGACGCGGGTGACCTCGTCGGCGAACGCGGACAACGTGTCGACCATCGTGTTGATGACGTCGGCCAGCGCCGCGACCTCGCCCTTGGCCTCGACCGTGATCTTCTGCGACAGGTCGCCGCGCGCGACGGCCGTGGCGACCTGCGCGATGGAGCGCACCTGACCGGTCAGGTTCGACGCCATCACGTTGACGTTGTCGGTGAGGTCCTTCCAGGTGCCCGACACGCCCCGCACGATGGCCTGGCCGCCGAGGTTGCCCTCGGTGCCGACCTCGCGGGCGACGCGGGTGACCTCGTCGGCGAAGGCGGAGAGCTGGTCGACCATCGTGTTGATGGTGTTCTTCAGTTCGAGGATCTCGCCGCGGGCGTCGACGGTGATCTTCTGCGAGAGGTCGCCCTGCGCCACCGCCGTGGCGACCTGGGCGACGTTGCGGACCTGCGCGGTGAGGTTGCCCGCCATGAAGTTCACGGAGTCGGTGAGGTCGCGCCAGGTGCCCTTGACGCCCTTGACGTCCGCCTGCCCGCCCAGGCGTCCTTCGGTGCCGACCTCGCGGGCGACGCGGGTGACCTCGTCGGCGAAGGCGGAGAGCTGGTCGACCATCGTGTTGATGGTGTTCTTCAGTTCCAGGATCTCGCCGCGGGCGTCGACGGTGATCTTCTGCGAGAGGTCGCCCTGCGCCACCGCGGTGGTCACCTGGGCGACGTTGCGGACCTGGGAGGTGAGGTTGCCGGCCATGAAGTTGACCGAGTCGGTGAGGTCGCGCCACACGCCGCCGACGCCGGGCACCTGCGCCTGCCCGCCGAGCCGGCCCTCGCTGCCGACCTCGCGGGCGACGCGGGTGACCTCGGCGGCGAACGACGACAGCTGGTCGACCATCGTGTTGACGGTCTCCTTCAGCTGGAGGATCTCGCCGCGCGCGGGGACGTCGATCTTCTGCGACAGGTCGCCCTTGGCGACCGCGGTCGCCACCTGGGCGATGTCGCGGACCTGGGTGGTCAGGTTGCCCGCCATGGCGTTGACCGAATCGGTCAGGTCGGCCCAGGTGCCCGAGACGCCCGGCACCTCCGCCTGGCCGCCCAGCGTGCCCTCGGTGCCCACCTCGCGCGCGACGCGCGTCACCTCGGAGGTGAAGACCGACAGCTGGTCCACCATGCCGTTGAACACCGTGGCGATGTCGCCGAGCAGGCCCTCGCCGTCGGACGGCAGCCGGGTGCCGAAGTCACCGTCACGTACCGCGGTCAGTCCGGCCAGCAGCTGCCGCAGCTCCTGCTCGCCCGGGGCCCGGTCCACAGCCTCGATCGTCTTGCTGGTCATGCGCGCCCTCGTTCCGCTTCCCGCTTCCCCAAGAGCCCTCACCCCGAGGACTCGGAACCGTGCCGGGTCCCCTTTCGGCCCCGCTCACCGTCCGCATTTCCGCAGTCCGTGGATCGGCCGGATGAGAAAATCCGGTGAAGGTTAACCCAGTTGTCGTGCGACAACCAAAGGCCGATGCGAGCACTTCAGCCCGCCCGGAAAACTTCCGAACCCGGTGGAATGACCAGCGAATTCGGGGGTACTCGAACCCATTTTCCGATGCCCGGGTCGCCTTCAGGAATCCCGCGTCCCGAGCATTCGCAGGGCCTCGTGCAGTCCCCGGGGACGGAGCAGGCCGGGCCCTTGGGCGCGTCCCCAGCCGGGGCCGCTCAGCAGCACCGCACTGTGCGTCCGGGCGCCGCGCACACCCCAGCGGGTGACGGCGAGCCGGCGCGCCAGCGGCATGTCCGCCGTGGAGCGGGTCTGCGACCAGAGCACCGCGGCGCCCGGACCGACCCGCCGCATCGCGTCGGTGAGCGCCTCGGCGGGCACGGCGCCGCCCAGCACGATCGTGGGCACGCCCCGCTCCGCCAGCGCGGCGCCCAGCGCCTCCAGGGGCAGGGTGTGCTGCTCGTCGGGCAGACAGGCCAGCAGCACCGGAGGGATCCCGGGCCTGCGCGGGGCCGCCGCCGCGTGCACGTAGGCGTGGCGGAGCGTGGCGGAGATGTGCCAGGACAGCAGGTGCTCGACCTCCAGGTACCGGTCTCCGGCGGACTGCCACTTGCGGCCCACGGCCCGCAGCACCGGCGCGAGGATCTCCTCCCACGCCACGACCAGGCCGTAGGTGCGCACCGCCGACGTCAGCTGCTCCTGCACTCCTGCCGCGTCCAGTCGTACGGCCGCGCGGGCCAGGCCCCTGCACTCCTGCCGCACGTCGCCCAGGGGCAGACCGCTGGGGGACCGCGAGGCGCGTGCCGCCGGGCGGCCGTCCAGCGGCACGGGGACGGCGCCGCGGACGAGACCGGAGACCGACCCCGGCACCGGGCCGGCGGCGTCCGTACCGGCGGTGCCTGCGTCGGCGGCGCCCGCGCCGGCGCGCTCCTTCGCGGCCCGTGCCGCCTCGGCCGGGGGGATGCCCGCGGCCGTGAGCCGGCACATCTCGAAGACCATGGCGATGTCGTCGGGCGACCATCGCCGGTGGCGTCCGTCGGCGCGGGCCGCCGGGCCGAGGCCGTAGCGGCGGTCCCAGGACCGCAGGGTGGTGGGCGACACACCCAGGCGCCGGGCGAGGAAGCCGGTGGTCACACCGGCCGCGGGGAAGGCGTCGGCGTCCTGCTCGCTCACGTCCACCGCGTCCCGCCCGGGTGACAGCCCCCGACGTCGATCACAGCCGCCTCCGCTCACGTCACGCGACCGGCGGTCACGGCACCGGTCATGGCACCCCTGTCTTCGGTTCCGGCAGCGCCGACGGATGCAACGACCGGCCTCCGGCGCGGATCACCGCTGGGGATCGCGGCCAGGACCGGCATCCCCAAGACCTGACCGTGCCGAACCTCTCTCTTTACGCTGGCACCGGGCTACGAGACGGGATCGCTCTCCGGTCCTGCCCCCGGGGAGGAGCGTCCACAGTTGTCAGATCTCATGCCGGAGTTGCCGCCTGGATACCGGGCGCGCCCGACCACTGCCGACGACCTCGGCGACGTCCATCGCCTGGTCACGGCCTGCGAGCGGGAGCTCTACGGACAGGCGCACACCGATCTCGGCCGCGTCGCCGCCGACCTGGCCAGACCGGGTCTGGTTCCGGAGCTGGACACCCGGCAGATCCACGACCGGGCAGGGCAGCTGGCCGCTCGGGCCTGGGTGAACCGGCGCTCGGAGGTGGACGTCCACCCCGACCACCGCGGCCGCGGCCTGGGCGGCGCGCTCCTGGGCTGGGCCGAGGCCCGCGCCCGGCAGACGGGTGGCGCGCGCATCGTCCGGACCGTCCCGGACAACGACAGTCATGCTGTCGCACTGCTGCGCTCGCGCGGATACGAGCCGATGGTGACCGAATGGCTGCTGGAGTTCCCCATGCCGGAGGAACCGACCGTGCCCGAGCCCCCGGCCGGCATCACGGTCCGGCCGTTCGGCCCCGGCGACGAGCACGACGCACACCGAGTCGTCGAGGATGCCTTCGACGAATGGCAGCAGCGGCGCAAGTCCTACCAGGAGTGGGCCCGGCACACCGTCGAACGCCCCGCCTTCGCCCCCGCGATGTCGGCGCTGGCGTTCGCCGACGGCCAACTGGTCGGCGTCGCGCTCTCGCTGGATCTCCCGGACACCGGCGAGGGCTGCATCGAGCAAGTCGCGGTCCGCCGCGATCACCGCAACCGGGGCATCGCCCGTCTCCTGCTCCGCACCGTCTTCCGCGGCTTCCACCAGCAGGGACGGCAGGCGTGCACGCTCGGGACGCACTCGGAAACCGGCGCACTGGACTTGTACCTGAGCGTGGGTATGAGGGTCCGGCACAGCTCCACGGTCTTCCGGAAGGACCTCCTGGCAGCGCAATGATCAACCGCGAGCGGTCTCGTCGTCGTACACGAGGAGGCCGTCGGGGCGCAGGCGGGCGCCCGGGGTCGGGCGGTGTGCCGTGAGGCGTCCGTCGTGCATGAGGTGGCGGACGAGCGCGCCGCGGGCCAGGACGGCGAAGTCGGCGATCAGGCGCCGGTGGCACCGCCACCACACCGCCTCACCGCACATCACCGCGGTGCGCTCCGCGCGTGCCTGCCGCAGCAGGCCGTCCATGGCGGCGACGAACTCCGGGCTGCGGGTGTGCGCGGCGTAGCCCCGGAAGGAGACGTTGCGCCAGACCGTGTCGGGCGAGTCCGGCGGTGGTCTGCGGAAGCCGCCCAGGCGCGGCTCCCAGCGATAGGCGACGCCCGCCTCGGGCAGCCACCGCTCCAGCCGCTGCCGTGACATGTCCGGGTGGCGGCGGCTGCCGGGCGCGGTCCGGACGTCGACGACGGCGGTCACGCCGGCGCCCCGGAGCAGCACCGTCAGCGACGTCCGGTCCGCGGTGCCGTGCCCGAAGGTGATCAGCTCGGGCCGGGGCGGCGGGGTCTCCGGCGCGGCGCCGGTCCGGTCAGGGCCCATGGACCGAGTGCAGCAGGTCCGGGCCCGAGCGGCACGCCGGGGCGCGGGGCCCACGCGGGGCCCCGCGCCGGAGGACGCGGAGGCGGGACGGCCGGCGTCCCGTTCGGGTCAGCCCGGGAAACGCCCGGTGGAGCGCAGCTGCCAGCGGCGTTCCGCGTAGGCCAGGTCGTCGCGCCACAGCCGTCCGGCCGTCGCCTCCATGAACCGGCGCAGCACCGGGGCCATCCTGCGGGCCACGGCGAACCCGGGCCGTTCGGAGGAGGCGACGACGGCCTCGACGACGGTGGTGCGGGGACGGCCCCGCTCGTCCGGACCCAGCGGGGTGGCGTGCGTCTCGACGACCGAACCCCGCCCCTCGCCCTCGGTGATGCGCATGACGACCGTGCGCGGTCCGGGGGTGGTGAAGACCGCCCGCACCGGCACGACGAGCCGTCCCGCGACCTTGAAGGAGACGTCCACGGTGAAGCCGTCGTCGGCGTCCGCCCCGCCCTGGTCCGTCCCGTCCCCGCCCGGCGTGCCGACGACCGTGAGGTCGACGAAGGAGTACGGATGGAACCAGGCCCCGTGCCACGGGTCGAGCCGGTTGGCGACGACGTCCTCGGGCTCGCACACCCCCACCCCGGTGTAGACGGCCGCGACGGAGCGGGCCGGCTCCGGGCGGGGCGGTACGACGGGGGCGTCCAGCGGCGCCTCGCCGCCCACCGGGTCCAGGCGCACCCAGACCAGGACACCGTCGTCGTGCACGGGCAGCGGCTCCCAGCCGGCGAACGGCGCCCCGTCCAGGGCCAGCCCGTGCCAGTGGCACACGAGCGTCCCGCAGCGCACCGGGCTGTCCGCGAGCGGCGCGCCCAGGTGCGGGCAGACGCCGGGACCCGCCGCCAGCCGCCCGTCGGCGGTGCGCCACACCACGACCTCCTGCCCGGCCACCGTGCCGGACAGGGGCCGGTCGCCGCGCACGTCACGCGACGCGCCCACGACGAACCAGTTGCCGGAGGGGCGCGCCTGGGCCCGCTTCAGCGCCTCGGCGATCACCGCGGGGCGCGCCTGGCGCCAGGTCGGCCGCTGCTGATCCCAGCGCACCGGGTGCCGGCGGAGCGACAGGGGATAGCGGCCACGGTCCTGCGGTCGGCGGGGCATCAGGCGACCCTTTCCTGCATCGGTTCGGACGCGGACCCGGGCTCCGTCCCGGCCGTCCCCGTCTGCGCGGTTTGCGTGGTCTGCGCGGTCTGCGCGGGAGAGACGGCGGCCATCCGGTCCCCGGCCCTGCGGGCGCGCAGCCTGGCCGCGATGACCCGGGCCAGACCGTCGGCGGCCACCACGGCACGGCGCCGCCGCGGGACCACCGCCCGGCGCTGCACCGAGCGGTAGCCGTCCTCGGCGACCGCGTCCAGGATCCCCCCGTACAGCACGAACGCCGTGCGGATGCAGGGGCGGGAGACCGGTTCGAGCATGGCCAGTCCGGGCGCCGCGTCCCGGTACACCTCGCGCGTCAGCCGCTCGAACTCCCGCAGCGCGGCGGTGATCCGGCGGTCGGGGCGTCCGGTGTCACGGCTCCAGCGCAGCAGGCCGCGGTCCACGCCGTGGGCCGCCAGCAGGTCGGCGGGCAGGTAGACGCGGCCGCGGTCGAGGTCCTCGCCGACGTCCCGCAGGAAGTTCGTCAGCTGGAACGCCACGCCCAGGGCCGCCGCGTGCGGCTCCGCCTCCTCGCGCGGGACGACCGTGCCGAGCACCGGCAGCATCTGCAGGCCGATCACCTCCGCCGAGCCGTAGGTGTAGCCGCGCAGGTCGCGGTAGGTGGCGTAGCCGGTGACGTCCAGGTCGGCGCGCATCGCGGTCATGAAGTCGGCGAAGTGCCGGTGGTCGATGGCGTACCGGCCCGCGGTGTCGGCCAGGGCGCGGACCACCGGCTCGTCGCTGTCCCCGGCGCGCAGCCCCGTCTCCAGCTCGCGCTGCAGCAGGGCCAGCCGCGCCGAGCGGTCGTCCGCGGAGGCCGCCGGGCCGCCGTCGTCGAGGGCGTCGACGATGTCGTCGGCCCAGCGGGCGAAACCGTACAGGGCGTGCACCGCGGGCCTGCGCTCCACCGGCAGCAGCCGGGTGGCGAGGAAGTACGTCTTGCCGTGCCGGGCGTTGAGCCGCCGGCAGTGCGTGTACGCCTGCCGCAGCGCGGGATCGGCGATGCCGGCTGCGTCGAGTTCGCGGTCGGTCACGCCGGCCTCCCTTCCCGGGCCTCCCGCACGACGGGCCGCGGTGGCGCGCCGGAGCGTCGGGAGCGGCCGCCGCCCGTGATCCGCGCCGCGGCCAGCTTCCCCGACACCAGCACGGTCGGCACGCCGACGCCGGGGGTGGTGCCGCAGCCGGCCAGGACCGCGTTGGCCGTGCCGCGCACCAGGTTCCGCGGCCGGAACGGGCCGGTCTGCGCGAAGGTGTGGGCGGCGGAGAAGGGTGAGCCGGCGGCGTGTCCCTGCGCCTGCCAGTCGGCCGGGGTGACCAGGCACTGTTCCTCGATGGCGGAGGCGATGCCGTCGAGGCCCCGCCGCTCCAGCTCGGTGAGCAGGGTGTTGCGGTAGCCCGGGGCCAGGTCGCCCCAGTCCGCCGCGCTGGGGCCGAGGGCGGTGTTGGGTGCCGGGGCCAGGATGTAGTGCAGGTGCCGTCCGGGCGGGGCGAGGCCGGGGTCGGTGGTGGTGGGACGGGTGATGAGCAGGGACGGGTCGCTCATCAGGCGGCCGGTCTCGGTGAGTTCGGTGAACGTCCGCCGCCAGGCCGCGCCGAAGGAGATGGTGTGGTGGGCCAGCCACGGCCAGGTGCGGTCCGTCCCGGCGTGCAGGATCACGGCGGAGGGGGAGAACCGCAGCGGCACCGGGCGCTTCGGGGCGTGACCGAGCAGGCGGTAGGCGACGGGCAGGTCGGGAGTGAGGACCACCGCGTCGCAGGGGATCCGCTCCCGCTCGGTGACGACGGCCGTGACGCGGTCCCCGGAACGCTCCAGCCGGGTGACCGCCTCCCCGAAGCGCAGCTCCGCCCCCGCGTCGGCGGCGGCGTCCGCCATGGCCCGGGGGAGCGCGTGCATGCCACCGCGCGGGAAGTACACGCCGGCCACGGTGTCCATGTAGGCGATCACGGCGTAGGCGGCCAGGGCGCGGGCCGGTGACACGCCCGCGTAGAGGGACTGGAAGGAGAAGACCCGCCGCAGCCGTTCGTCGCGCACGAAGCGGCCGATGCGCGTGTCCAGCCGGCCGAACCCGCCGAGCGCGGCCAGCCGGGCGAGGTCCGGGCCGAGCAGTTGCAGCGGGGAGTCGAAGTTGACGTCGATGAAGCGGCGCATCTGCGCCCGGTAGAGCTTCTCCAGCCAGGCGCGCAGCCTGCGGTAGCCGGCTGCCTCGCGCGCTCCGGCGAAGCGTTCCACCTCCGCTTCCATCGCCTCGGCGCCGGTGTGCACGTCCAGGGTGCTGCCGTCGGCGAAGCGCGCCCGGTACGCCGGGTGCAGCGGCAGGAGTTCCACGCGGGCGTGCAGGCTGTCGCCGACGGCGGCGAAGGCCTCGTCGGCGAGGTGCGGCATCGTCAGCACGGTGGGCCCGGTGTCGATGTGGTAGCCGCCCCGCACCAGGCGCCCGGCCCGCCCGCCGGGCGACTCGTCGCGCTCGACCAGGGTGACCCGGCGTCCGGCGCCGAGCAGGTGCAGGGCGGCCGCCAGCCCGGACAGACCGGCGCCGACGACCACGACGTGGTCGGTGCGCCCGGGAACGGTGCGGGTCATCGGCGCGCCCCCTCGTCCGCGGCGGTCAGCAGCAGCGAGACGGGGACCGCGCTGTCCGCCGCGGCGCCGGCGACGCCCGCGGCGTCCCCGGCGCCCGGGGTGCCGGTCGGTGGCGGCGCTGCGGCGGAGCGCAGCAACGCGGTCAGCCGTTGCCCGGCGTGCGGTTCCAGCGGGGCGGCGTCCAGGTGCCGCAGGCCCTGCGCCACCAGCCGCCCGATCTTGCCTTCCACGGTCCGCCGTGCCCCGGTGGCCGTGAACACCTCGCGTACGGCGTCCAGTTCGGCGTCGGACGCGTCGGCCCGGCCGAGCGTGTCCCGCAGCACGGTCAGGGCGTGCCGGTCGCCCGCCGCCTCGGCCCGCGCCCGGGCGACGGCGGCGAGGTAGGTCGGCTTGCCGGTGCGCAGGTCGCCCCCGGCGGGCTTGCCGGTGCGGCGGGGGTCGCCGAAGACGTCGAGGAGGTCGTCGCGCAGCTGGAAGGCGAGGCCGACGCAGCGGCCGGCCGAGCACAGCGCCCGGGTCGTGAGCGGGTCCGCGCCGGCCAGGGCGGCGCCCAGCGCCAGCGGACGCTCCACGGAGTACAGCGCGCTCTTGAGGCAGGCGGCGCGGATCGCGCGGGCGAGGGACCGCGCCGAGGTGGCCTCGCCGTGCGCGTCGAGGTACTGCCCGGCGACCATCTCCATCCGCATGGTGCTCCACAGCTCCCGCACCCGGTGGGCGGTGTCCGGCGTCAGCTCGGTGTCCGCGACCACGTCGTCCGCCCAGGCCAGGGCCAGGTCGCCGGCCAGGATGGCGGCCGCCTGGCCGAGTCGGGCGCTGCCCGGTCCGGCGGCGCGGGCGTACTGGGCGGCGACGTCGGCGTGCAGCGCGGGACGGCCGCGGCGCAGCGGCGCGGCGTCCATCACGTCGTCGTGGACCAGGGCACAGGTCTGGATTAGTTCGAGGGCGGCCCCGATCCGCAGGGCGGCGTGCGGCGCCGGGGGCGCGCTGCCGGCGCAGGCGCGCTGCGCCCACCACACGAGCCGGGAGCGGGTGAACTTGCCGCCGTCCTCCGTGAACCGCGCGACCCGCGCGGCCAGGTCCCGTGCGAACAGCGGGTCGACCGCCTCGGCCGCGGCCACCCGCTCGGCGAGCAGGCCGGCCAGGACCCCGCGCACCGCCCCGGTCACGTCGGCGTCCACGACGCGCGGATCGTCCGCGCCGGTCGAGTCGCCGTCCACGGCGTGCGGACGGGCCTCGGCGTCCACGGCGTGCGGATCGTCCGCGCCGGTCGCGTCGGCGTCCACGGCGTGCGGGTCATCCGCTCCGGTCATGTCGCCGTCCACGGCGTACGGGTCGTCCGCGCCCGCCGGGTGCGCGGCGGTCGGGGCGCCGTGCGGGGCGCCGTACGGCCGGTCGGCGCGGGGGCGGTCCGGCGGACGTCGGTCCGCACGGTGATCCTTCGCCGCGGTGGGGCTCATGCCGGTTCCCCTCATCGAGATCCTCGCGATCAGAGCTGGCGTCGTCGTCATCGTCGTCATCGGTTCCGCGCGGGCCGGGGCGACGGATGCGGCGATCCCTGCCGGATGACGGCTCTCACGCCGGCTGCTGCCGAATTTTCGATGCAAAGACGATGCGAGTTGTATCGGGGTGCATCGAATCCGCACGGTGGAGTGGTCGTAGTCGCTCTCAGTGGTGATCAGGCTCAGCAGAGGAGTAGCCATGACGACCGCACAGCAAACCCTCGCGGACCTCGACGAGACCGAACTCGTCGACGGTTTCCTCGCCGGGGACGAGGCGTGTCTCGAGGTCGTCCACCGCCGCTGGGGCCCGCTGGTGTACACCCTGGCCAAGCGCTCGCTGGGCGACGCGAGGGAGGCGGAGGACGTCACCCAGTTGGTGTTCCTCGCGGCGTGGCGGGGCCGGGCCGGGTTCGTCCCGGGGCGCGGGACCCTGCCGGCCTGGCTCGTCGGCATCGCCCGCCGGAAGATCGCCGACGCGCTGTCGGCCCGTACCCGGCGGACCGAGCTCGTCGCGGCGGCGGGCGCCAGGCTGCTGCTGACGGTCCCCGACCAGGGGGCCCGGCCGGAGGCGGCGCTCGACCGGGTCCTGCTGGCCCGGGAACTGGAGCGGCTGCCCGCACCGCAGCGGCGCGTGCTCAACCTCGCCTTCTACGACGACCTCACCCAGACCCAGATCGCCGAACTCACCGGATGGCCGCTGGGCACCGTCAAGAGCCACGCCCGCCGCGGACTGCATCGCCTCGCGAGCCGTCTCGCCGACGACGAGGACGAGTACGCGGCGTGACACCGGTGCACGAACGATGCGCGCACCGCGCCGGAGCCGGTACGGCTCGGTAGGCTCACGCGGGACGCGACCGCGCAGGTGACGTACCGCATCCGAACGGGTACCCCGGCGGGAATGATCCGGACAGGCGGGACCGGTGCGGGAGGAGTGAGCGGGACGTGCTCGAGGCGGACGTCGCCATCATCGGAGCGGGAGCCGCCGGGCTGTCCCTGGCGCACCGCCTGTCCTGCCCCGAGCCCGGCGCCCGACGGCTGTCCGCCGTCCTGGTCGACGCCCCGCCCGGCCCGCTGCGCCCGCCGCCCCGCACCTGGTGCTTCTGGGAGGCGGGCCGCGGCCGCTACGACGCCGCCGTCACCGCGTCCTGGCGGCGCCTGCGCGTCCACCGGCCCACCGGAGAGCCGATCGAGGACGACATCGCCCCGCTGACGTACAAGATGCTCCGCTCGGACGACTTCGAGTACCTGGTCGGTCACGACCTCGCACAGAGTGGACGGGTGCAGCGGCTCCAGGCGACGGTCGAGAGCGTCGAGGGCGTCCCCGACGGCGCGCGCGTCCACGCCCGGACGGCCGACGGCCGGGCCCTGTCCGTGCGGGCCCGCTGGGTGTTCGACTCCCGTCCGCCGGGCAGCCTGCCCGCCGCCCGGACCACGCTGCTGCAGCACTTCCACGGCTGGTTCGTGCGCACCGGCCGCCCCGCGTTCGACCCGGCCCGCGTGGAGCTCATGGACTTCCGCACCGCCCAGCCCGCCAAGGGTCTGTCCTTCGGTTACGTCCTGCCCACCGGCTCCGGGCAGGCCCTGGTGGAGTACACCGAGTTCTCCCCGGCGGTGCTGTCCGCCGACGCCTACGAGGCGGCGCTGCGCCACTACACCGGCACCGTGCTCGGCCTCGAGGACTTCGAGGTGGTCGGCACCGAGACCGGCGTCATCCCGATGACCGACGGTCCCTTCCCCCGGCAGACGGCGCCGTCGGTCTTCCGCATCGGCGCGGCCGGAGGAGCGACCCGGCCGTCGACCGGCTACACCTTCGCCGGCGTGCAGCGGCAGACCGCCGCCGTCGCGGCCGCCCTGAGCCAGGGTCGCCGTCCGGTGCCGCCGCAGCCCCACTCGGCGCGTTCCCGCGCCATGGACGCCGTCCTGCTGCACGCCCTGGACGGCGGCCTGGTGGACGGCGCGGCCTTCTTCTCCGGCCTGTTCTCCCGGGTGCCCATGGCCCGGCTGCTGCGCTTCCTCGACGGCGGCACCCGCCTGCACGAGGAGCTCGGCATCGGCCTGCGCACCCCCGTCCTGCCCATGCTCCGCGCCGCCGCGGAGGTCCCCCGGCTGCCCCGCCGCCCCTTCCCCGGACCCTGACCGGCGTGCGCCCCACCGCACCCCCCGCGCCCCGCCCGGCGTGCGCCCCGCCCAGCCCACCGCACGCCCAGCCCACCGCACACCCCGCGCCCCGCACACCCCACGCCCCGCACCTCGCCCACCGCACGCCCCACACCCGACCACCCGCACCAGGAGACGGCATGACCTTGCTGCACGACGCGGACCTGGCCGCCGCGTTCGACCGCGCGGCACACGGCTACGACTCACTCGTCGCCGCCAACCCCGGCTACCACGCCCACCTGCGCCGCTCGGTACGCCGGCTCGGCCTGCCGGGTCCCGGCACGGGACTGCGCGTGCTCGACCTCGGCTGCGGCACGGGCGCGTCCACCGCCGCCCTGTGCGCCGCGCTGCCCGACGCCGAGATCACCGCCGTGGACGCCTCCGCCGGCATGCTGCGCCGCGCGACGGCCAAGCCCTGGCCGAAGGGCGTCCGCTTCGTGTGCGCCCCGGTGGAGGCCCTCGCCGAAGCGGGGGTCGAAGGGCCCTTCGACGCGGTGTTCGCCGGCTACCTCTTCCGCAACGTGACGGACCCCGACGCCGTACTGGCCGCCGTCCACCGCCTGCTCGCCCCGCACGGCCGGCTCGCCGTGCACGAGTACACCCTCAGCGGCCGTCCCGCCCACCGCGCGGTGTGGACCGCCGTGTGCCGGGGGCTGGTGCTGCCCGTCGCCACCGCGCTCGGCGACGGCGACCTGTACCGCCACCTGTGGCGCAGCGTCGTCGGCTTCGACACCGCCGACCGGTTCGCGGGCCGCGTCCGCGCCGCCGGGTTCGACCGGGTGCGGGTCCTGCCGCTGCCCGGATGGCAGACCGGGATCACCCACACGGTCGTCGGCCGCCGCGCCCGCTCCACCGCCGGAGGGCCGCGATGACCCGCGAAACCGCGCCCGCCGCCCGCCCCGGCCGGGACCGGCGCGCCGTCCACCTGCCCGCGCCGCCCGGAGCGCCCCGGGTGAGCGGGACGCCCCGCAGCACCGCCGTCGTCGGCGCCGGCATCGCGGGCCTCGCCGCCGCGACGGCCCTCGCCGAACGCGGCGTCGACGTCACCCTGTACGAGCGCGAGCCCTACCTGGGCGGCCGGGTGGGCGGCTGGCCGGTGGACCTGTACGACGGCTCGCCCGCGACCATGAGCCGGGGCTTCCACGCCTTCTTCCGCCAGTACTACAACCTGCGCGCCCTGCTGCGCCGCACCGACCCCGGCCTGGAACGCCTCACCGGACTGCCCGACTACCCGCTGCTCCACGCGAACGGACTGCACGACAGCTTCCGCAGGGTCCCGCGCACCCCGCCGCTGAGCGCGCTCGGCTTCGTCGCGCTCAGCCCCTCCTTCCGCGCGCGGGACCTCGTGCGGATGAACCCGGCCACCGCGCTGGGGCTCCTCGACGTCCGCGTGCCCGACGTCTACGACCGGCTCGACGGCGTCAGCGCCCACGACTTCCTCGAGGCGCTGGGCTTCCCGCAGGCCGCGCGCCACCTGGCCTTCGAGGTCTTCTCCCGCAGCTTCTTCGCCGACCCCCGGCGCCTGTCGGCCGCCGAGATGGTCCTGATGTTCCACATCTACTTCCTCGGCTCCGCCGAAGGGCTGCTGTTCGACGTGCCCCGCGACCCGTTCCCGGCGGCCCTGTGGGACCCGCTCGGCGGCTACCTGCGGCAGCACGGTGTCACCCTGCGCACCTCCACGGCCGTCGAGTACGTGTCCCCGGCCGCGGACGGGGCCTTCACGGTCACCGCGGGCGGCGCGGAGACACGGCACGACAGCGTCGTACTGGCCCTGGACACCCCCGGACTGCGCTCCCTGGTCGGCCGGTCCCCGCGACTGGGCGACGCCGCCTGGCGCGAACGCGTCGCGCGGCTGCGCACCGCACCGCCCTTCCTGGTCTCCCGCCTCTGGCTGGACCGCCCCGTCGCCCGGGACCGGCCCGGCTTCCTGGGCACCGCCGGCTACGGCTCCCTCGACAACGTCAGCGTCCTCGAACGCTGGGAGTCGCAGGCCGCCCGCTGGGCCGGGCGCACCGGCGGATCCGTGGTCGAACTGCACGGATACGCGCTGCCCGAGGACGCCGACCGCGAGGTGGAGACCAAGCGGCTGATCGACCAGCTCGGCCGGGTCTACCCGGAGACCCGGGCCGCGCGGATCCTCGACGAACGGCACGAGTGGCGCCGGGACTGCCCCCTGTTCCCGGTCGGCGGCCACGAGGACCGGCCCGGTGTGCACACCCCGCAGAACGGTCTGGTGCTCGCCGGTGACCTGGTGCGCACCGACCTGCCGGTGGCGCTGATGGAGCGGGCCGCCACCACCGGATTCCTGGCCGCCAACGCCCTCCTGCGGTCCTGGGGCGTGCGCGGACACCCGCTGTGGACCGTGCCCGGCCACGGCCGCAGCCGCCTGCTCGGAAGCCTGGCGGGCCGGGCCGCCGGCGGCGCCCGCCGAACACAGAGACGAACACGGTGACGAACACTCTGACGAAAGGGGAGGATGAAATGAGAATTCGGGGGTACCTGCCAGCCCGGGCGGCCGACCGGCCGTTCGGGACCGAGGGAGAGGGAACCAACATGACGGCGGCGTTGACGACCGAAGCCGGTGCGGGGCAACTGTCGGAGGTCGCCGACCCCTCCCGGATCGCTCCCAAGGACGCCCGCGAGCTGACCCGTCACTTCCTGGCGCGGCTGGCGGTGCTGGAGGAGGGCACCGAGGAGTACCAGTACGCGCGCAACACCCTGATCGAGATGAACATCTCCCTGGTGCGCTACGCCGCCGCACGGTTCCGCAGCCGCGGGCCGGAGGAGATGGAGGACATCGTCCAGGTCGGTGTCATCGGCCTGATCAAGGCCATCGACCGGTTCGAGGTCTCCCGCGAGGTGGAGTTCACCTCCTTCTCCATCCCCTACATCGTCGGCGAGATCAAGCGGTTCTTCCGCGACACCTCCTGGGCCGTCCACGTGCCGCGCCGGCTGCAGGAGGCCCGGGTGCAGCTGGCGCAGGCGACGGAGGAACTGAGCAGCCGGCTCGGCCGTACGCCGACGGTCGCCGAACTCGCCCAGCTGATGTCCCTGACCGAGGAGGAGGTCATCGAGGCGCGCCTGGCCTCCAACGGCTACAACTCCTCCTCCCTGGACGCCGCCATCTCCACCAGCGAGGACGGCGAGAGCGTCCTGGCGGACTTCATCGGCTGCGAGGACGCCGCGCTGGAACTCGTGGAGGACTTCCACGCCCTGGCGCCGCTGATCTCCCAGCTCGACGAACGCGACCGGCTGATCATCCACATGCGTTTCGTGGAGGAGCGCACCCAGGCGGAGATCGGGGAGCGTCTGGGCGTGTCGCAGATGCACGTCTCCCGCCTGCTCAGCCGCCTGCTGACCCGTCTGCGCGAGGGACTGCTCACCACGGGGTGAGCGTCCGGTCCACCGGGCCGCGGCCGCATGCCGCGGACCCCTTCCCCGTGCCTTTCCGCGCCCCGCCGGGAGCCGACGCACCCGGCGGGGCTCGGTCGTGCCCCCGGCCTCCGCCCGGGTTCGGTATGTTTCCCCCTCCGGCCGCCTCCGGGCCCGCCGCGCTCGGCGCCCCGCCGTACCGGGAGCGGCCGGGAGGGGAGGCGGCGGCACTGGGAGCGGAAGCACAGGTCGGGAGGTGCGGACGTGCCCGGACCGTGCGGCACGGAGATCGGGACGCGAGTATGCTCCCGACTGTTGTCGGCCGACAACGGTCGGGGCGGACGTGAGGCGGGGAAGGCAGGACAATGGTGACGTCGCAGCCGAGGGCTGCAGGGTCGGCCTCTCCCGTCCGCGTCGACGTCGGCGTGCCGTGGCAGTGGCGCGAGCCGACGGTGCTGCTGGTCGAGGACGACCCCGGCGACGCGCTGCTGGTGGAGGAACTGGTCGCCGACAGCGCCCTGCGGATACGGCTGCGGTGGGTCCGTTCGATGACCGACGCCCGCGACGCCCTGCTGCGGGAGAAACCGGACTGCGTGCTGCTGGACCTCAACCTGCCCGACGCCCGGGGGCTGGAGGCGGTCTCGCAGATCCGGGCGCAGGCCGACCAGGTGGCCGTGGTGGTCCTCACCGGACTGGCCGAGGAGGAGACGGGCCTGGCCGCGGTGGCGGCCGGCGCCCAGGACTACCTGGTCAAGGGGCGGGTCGAACCGGACCTCTTCGGCCGGGCCGTGCGCTACGCCATCCAGCGCAAGCAGGCCGAACGGGCGGCCGTGGCACTGCGCGCCAGCCAGCTCCAGGCCCGGGAGAACGCCCGCCTGGAACGCGGCCTGCTGCCGCGCCCGCTGCTGCGCGGCGACGGCGTCGAGGTCGTGGCGCGCTACCGCCCCGGCCGTTCCCAGGCGCTGCTGGGCGGCGACTTCTTCGACATAGTGCAGAGCACGGAAGGCACCGTGCACGCGCTGATCGGCGACGTGTCCGGACACGGACCGGACGAGGCCGCCCTGGGCGTGGCCCTGCGGATCGCGTGGCGCACCCTCGTGCTCAGCGGTGTCACGGGCGCCGAGCAGATCGCGCGGCTCGAGGAGATCCTCGTCGCCGAGCGGGCCCGCACCGAGATGTTCGCCACGCTGGCCACCCTGACCGCGGCGCCGGGTGAACGCCGGGCCCGCATCATCCGCGCCGGGCACCCGGGGATGCTGCTGCGCACGCCGGACGCGCGCGTGGAGTGGGTGGAGGTGCCGGCCGGACCGGCGCTCGGCGTGGTGCCCGGCCGGGCCCGGTGGCCGGTCGAGCAGTTCCACGTGCCGCCCGGAGCGGCGGTGGTGCTGTTCACCGACGGCCTGTTCGAGGGGTACGTCGGACGCGGGCCGGAGCGCCTCGGCGAGCAGGGGCTGCTGCGGCTGGCCCGGGAGACGGCCGGGCTGGCGCCGGAGGACTTCGTCGACGGGCTGATCCAGCGTGCGGAGGCGCTGGCGGAACAACAGGGCGGTCTCGACGACGACGTCGCCGTCCTGCATCTGAGCTGGAACTGAACGAGCCGGACGAACGGGTCGGAGTTGTGCGTGAGTGACAGGACGAGCAGGCCGCCGAGCGGTCCTCGGCTGACGGTGCTGGGCTGGTTCCAGCTGGTCGTGGCCCTGATGATGGTGCTGGTGGTGGTCGGCACCGTCATCGGCGCGCGGCTGCTCGGACAGACCGCGGACATCACCGACCGGCTGACCGACCGCGTCCTGCCGGCCCAGACCGAGGCGTACCGGCTGCAGGCGGCCCTGGTGGACCAGGAGACCGGGGTGCGCGGCTACGCCATCGCCGCCGACCGGCAGTTCCTCGAACCGTACTCCCAGGGCAGGCGGGACGAGGCCCGCTCGGCCGCCCGCCTGCGGGCGCTCGTCGGCGACCGGCCCGCCCTCCTGAAGGACCTGCGGTCGGTGGAGCGGAACGCGGACACCTGGCGCCGCACCTACGCCGAGCCGCTGATCGCCGACGTCACCGAAGGACAGCCGGGGACGATCGACAAGGCGACCGCCGAGCGGGGCCGGAAGGCCTTCGACACGGTGCGCGCCCAGTGGGCGGCGCAGACCGCCGACCTCACCCGGGCCGTGCACGCCGAGAAGGAACGGCTGGCGCACCAGCGGACCGTCCGCGCGGCGGTCCTCACCGCGCTGGTGGTCCTGTTCCTGCTCACCGGCGCGGTGCTGACGGTGCTGATCCGGCTGCTGGTGGCCCGCCCGCTGGCGGCGCTGCGCGACTCCTCCCGCCGGGTCGCCCGCGGCGAGTACAGCCACGTCATCACGGGCGGGGGGCCGAAGGACGTCACCGCCGTCGCCGCGGCCGTGGAGGACATGCGGCAGCGGATCGTCGCCGAACTCGACGCCTCCCGCACCCAGCAGGACCTCCTCACCCGGCAGGCCGCCGACCTCGACGTCCAGGCCGTGGAGCTGCGCCGCTCCAACGCGGAACTGGAGCAGTTCGCCTACGTCGCCTCGCACGACCTGCAGGAGCCGCTGCGCAAGGTGGCCTCCTTCTGCCAGCTGCTGGAGAAGCGGTACGGCGACAAGCTGGACGAGCGAGGCCTGCAGTACATCGCCTTCGCCGTCGACGGCGCCAAACGCATGCAGGTGCTCATCAACGACCTGCTCACCTTCTCCCGGGTCGGCCGGGTCAACGACGCCCATCTGCCGGTCGAGCTCGACCAGGCGCTGGACAAGGCGCTGGCCAACCTGGACACCGCCGTCACCGAGGCACAGGCGCGCCTCGAACGCCCGGAGAAGCTCCCCCGGGTGGTCGGAGACCCGATGCTGCTGGCCATGCTGTGGCAGAACCTGATCGGCAACGCCGTCAAGTTCCGCCACCCCGACCGCGCCCCGGACATCCGCATCACCTGCGAGGAGAGCGCCGAGAACCCCGGCAGCTGGCTGCTGAGCGTCACCGACAACGGCATCGGCGTCCCGCAGGAGTTCGCCGAGAAGGTCTTCGTGATCTTCCAGCGGCTGCACAGCCGGGACGCCTACGGGGGCACGGGCATAGGACTCGCCCTGTGCAAGAAGATCGTCGAGTACCACGGCGGCCGGATATGGATCGACCCCGGTCACACCGACGGCACCCGCTTCCGCTTCACCCTGCCGCTCACCGCCGAGGCCGGCGACGACGCGCCTCACGACACCGACGAAAAGGCCCTGACATGACCGAGCCCGGCGCCACCCCGATCGACGTCCTCCTGGTCGAGGACGACCCCGGCGACGAGTTGATGACGCGGGAGGCGTTCGAGGACAACAAGATCGGCAACACGCTGCACGTGGTCCGCGACGGCGAGGAGGCGCTCGACTTCCTCCACCGGCGCGGCGAGCACGCGGACGCGCCGACGCCGGACCTCATCCTGCTGGACCTGAACCTGCCCAAGTACGACGGCCGGCAGGTGCTGGAGCACATCAAGTCCGACCCGGACCTGTCCCACATCCCCGTGGTGGTGCTCACCACCTCCGCCGCGGAGGAGGACATCCTGCGCAGCTACAAGCTGCACGCCAACGCCTACGTCACCAAGCCGGTGGACCTCGACCAGTTCATCGCGGCGGTCCGCCAGATCGACGACTTCTTCGTCCAGGTGGTTCGGCTGCCCCGCAGCCACGGCTGAAGCGCCCCCGCGTGGGTGAGATACGTCTCGATCCGTGAGCCGATCGGGTCGGGACTGCATGCTTGCGCCAGCGGGGGTAGAAGTGACGGCGTGAGCGTGGTGAAGGCGAGCCGTATGGAGTGGACGTCCCGGGACGAGGACGACACCGCCCCGAGTGCTGAGCGGATACAGGCGATGGCGGGCTTCGACGGGGACGACGGTTCCATCGCCGAGGCCCGCCGCGTGGCGGGCGCGTTCCTCGGCAGAGCGCGGTCCCGGCACGGGGTGCCGGTGTCCGTGCGCGCGGTGGACGTGACCCAGCTGGTGGTGAGCGAGCTGGTCACCAACGCCCGCAAGTACGCGCCCGGCCCCGTGCTGACGGACCTGCGGATCGTCGGGGACACGGTCGAGATCGCGGTCTGGGACTCCGACCCGCGGCTGCCGGCGCCGCAGGCCCCGGACCCCGAGCGCCTCGGCCGGCACGGCCTGGAGATCGTGCTGGCCCTGGTGGAGTCCTACGAGGTGACACGCGAGCCGGTGGGCAAGCGCGTCACGGTACGGATCTCCCTGCGCGACACGCCCCACGGCGCGGCCGGCCGCCCGCTGGCCGCCTGAACCGCACCCCACGGCGGCGTCGATATGACCGCACCCCAGGGCGGGCGGCGCTGATACGACAGCGCCCCCGGCCCCGGCGCTGATCCCGCCCGCCCCGGCCCCGGCTTCACCGCGGCCGGGGTTTCGTCCGTTCGGCCGAGCATGACGGCGCGGTGCCCGGGCAGACGCCCGGACGCCGGGGCAGGTAATGGCGAAGACCCGGCACCCCAGCGGCGTTGCCCTCGATCCCCGAGCCGGCGGCAACGCCGCCGTGTGGTGTCCGACGGGGAATCCCGCCGCCGGGCCGGGTCCGCCGGGCTGGCAGACTGCGCGGCATGGACGTGGACGAAGCGCTGCGCCGCCTCGCGGAGGCGGACGGCGACCGGCGCAGACCGGAGTGGTGCGGCGGACGCTACCTCGCGGTCGCCTACGGCGAGAACCTGGCACTGGACGTGGAGCACCTCCGGTCGCTGGGCGCGGAGAGGTTCGCGGCCCGCGGCGCCGCCGCCTCCCTCTACGACGCCCTGGACCTGCTGGCCGACGACCTCGTGGCGGCCACCGGCGAGCCCGTGGAGGATGTGCTGGACCCGCTGGAGGACGACGTGTCGCCGGCCGGTGACGTGCCCCCGCTCTCCGAGATCGTGTCACCGCGCCGGCGCCTGCTCGCGCTGCTCCTGCTCGGCTTCGGCGGGCCCATGGACCTGGTCACCGAGCGGTTCGAGGAGGAGCACTACCTCGGCGACGCCCTGGCCCAGGTACCCGGCGCCCGCTTCGTCCTCCTGGCGAGCGCGGCCCCGCCGCACCAGGAGTTCGCGCTGGGCGTGCTGGAACTGGGCCGCCGCTAGAGCCCCGCCGGAGCCCGCCTCAGTCGCTCTCGTTCGGTTCCGCGAGCGCGGGCACGGTCGCGGGCCGTGGTTCGGCCGCCGGGGCGGGGCTGGTCGGGCGGGCGGTCAGCCGGAGCGCCACGGGCTCGGTCCAGCGGGCGGTGAGCGGGCCCACGACGACCAGGATGAGCACGTAGGCCGTGGCGAGCGGGCCCAGGGAGGGCTCGACCCCGGCGGTGACGGCGAGTCCGGCGATGACGATGGAGAACTCGCCGCGCGCGACGAGGGCGCCGCCCGCCCGCCAGCGTCCCCTGGCCGAGACGCCGGCCCGCCTCGCCGCCAGGTAACCGGTGGCGATCTTCGTCAGCGCGGTGACGACGGCCAGCGCGAGGGCGGGCAGCAGTACCGGCGGAATGCTGGAGGGGTCCGTGTGCAGGCCGAAGAAGACGAAGAACACGGCGGCGAACAGGTCCCGCAGCGGGGCCAGCAGGTTGTGCGCGCCCTCGGCGACCTCGCCGGACAGCGCGATGCCCACCAGGAAGGCGCCGACGGCGGCCGAGACCTGCAGTTCCTGCGCGAGCCCGGCGATCAGCAGGGTCAGCCCCAGCACCACCAGCAGCAGCTTCTCGGGATCGTCGCTGGAGACGAAGCGTGAGATGTGCCGGCCGAACCGCACCGCCGCCACCAGCACCAGCCCGGCGGCACCGAGGGCGACGGCCAGCGTGACACTGCCGGACGCCAGCCCCGTCCCGGCCAGCAGCGCGGTGATGATCGGCAGGTACACCGCCATCGAGAGGTCTTCCAGGACCAGGATGCTGAGGATCACCGGGGTCTCCCGGTTGCCCAGCCGCCCGAGATCGCCGAGCACCTTGGCGATCACCCCGGACGACGACACCCACGTCACTCCGGCCAGCACCACCGCGGCCACCGGCCCCCAGCCCAGCAGCAGCGCCGCCACGGCGCCGGGTACGGCGTTCAGCGCGGCGTCGACCAGCCCCGCCGGGTACTGCGTCTTGAGGTTGGACACCAGGTCACTGGCGGTGTACTCCAGGCCCAGCATGAGCAGCAGCAGGATCACGCCGATCTCGGCGCCGATCGCCACGAACTCCCCACTGGTGTCCAGCGGCAGCAGTCCGCCCTGCCCGAAGGCGAGCCCGGCGAGCAGGTACAGGGGGATGGGGGAGAACCGGAAACGCCCGGCGAGCCGGCCCAGCAGCCCCAGGGCGAGGATGATCGCCCCGAATTCGATGAGGAAGACGGCGGAGGAGTGCATGCCGGATCACTCCCGACCGAGGATCGCGGCGGCAGCCTCCACGCCCTCACGGGTGCCGATGACGATGAGGGTGTCGCCGCCGGCCAGCCGGAAGTCAGGTCCCGGTGAGGGGATCGCCTCGGCCAGGCGCAGCGCGGCCACGATCGACACTCCGGTCTGCGTCCGCATGCGGGTGTCGCCGAGCAGCCGCCCGTTCCAGTGCGAGGTGGCGGCCAGTTCGATCCGCTCGGCCACCAGCCCCAGCTCGGTCGTCGACAGCAGCCCCGCCCTGTGGTGCGCGGGCATCAGCGCGCCGACGAGCGCCTCCGCCTCCCCGGCCGACAGCCGGACGGACAGCGCGCAGGCGTCGGGATCGTCCTCGCGGTACGCGCTGAGGGTCCGCGCCCCGTCCCGGTGCGCGACCACGGACAGGCGCTGCTGCTCCCGCGTGGTCAGGTCGTAACGGACCCCGATGCCCGGCAACGGCGTACTGCTCATGCGCGTGGCGCCCACGGCTGCCCCCCTGTTCGAGACTTGGGTGTTTCTTGGGTGATTCTTTAACGACACCCTATCGGGCGGTGCCGGGGAGCCGGGCCTGGGCCGGTCTACAGGAACCGTCTGATCGGTGTGACGGCGGTCTCCCTGGCCCGCTGGAGCAGGGACCGGCGCCGCCACCGGGCGAGGTCCACCGGGGCGCTCCGTTCGCGGTCCGCGTCGAAGTCGCGGTCCAGGGCCGCGGTGAACTCCTCGTCCAGGACCGCGAGCATGACCTCCTCGTCGTGCTCCAGCGAACGCCGGTTGAAGTTGGTGGATCCGATCAGCGACGCGACGCCGTCGACCGTCATGATCTTCGTGTGGAGCATGGTCGGCTGGTACTCGCGGATCTCGACGCCCGCCGCCAGCAGCGTCTCGTAGTGCTGCTGTCCGGCCAGCCGGCAGGCCCGCTGGTCGGTGTGCGGGCCGGGCAGCAGGATCTGCACCCGCACCCCACGCCGGGCGGTGTCCGCGAGGAGGCCGACGAAGTAGTCGTCGGGGGCGAAGTAGGCGGTGGACAGCCGGAAGCGTTCCTCCACCGAGGCCAGCACCACCCGGATCAGAGTCTGCATGTCCTGCCAGCCGAAGCTGGCCGAGCCCCGCACCACCTGGACGGTCGCGCCGCCCACCTGCTCGTGCTCGATGAAGCGGTCGCGTTCGTCGTGGAGCGTGTCATGGCACTCGGCCCAGTTCTGCGCGAAGGCGGCGGCTATGCCGTCGACGGCCGGGCCCCGCACCCGGACGTGGGTGTCCCGCCACTCGCCGGGATGACGCGCGTCGCCGCACCACTCCTCGGCGATGCCGACCCCTCCGGTGAAGGCGGTGGTCTCGTCGACGACGAGGGCCTTGCGATGGCAGCGGTGGTTCTGCTTCAGCGGGGACAGCCGCACCGGCTTGCGGAACCACGCGACCTGCACGCCCGCGGCGTCCATGGCGTCGAGGAGGTCCTGCTCGATCTTCTGGGCGCCGAACCCGTCGAGGAGGAGACGCACCCGCAGTCCGGCCCGGGCGCGTTCGGCGAGGGCGTCCGCGAACTCGTGGGCGATATCGCCGCGCCAGTAGACGAAGGTCATCATGTCGACCGTGTGCCGCGCCGAGCGGATCGCCTCCAGCATGGCGGGGAAGATGGCGTCCCCGTTGCGCAGCGGCGTGAGGTCGTTGCCCTCCGTCGCGGCGATGCCGATGAGGCGTTCGAGCCGTCTTCGCAGCCGCTGCTTGCGGACGCGTGTGCGGTCCGTCGTGCCGTCGCTCGCGTCGGCCGTCGCAGCGGTCGCAGCGGTCGCCGTCGCCGTCGCCGCCGCCGACGTCGTCGCCGTCGTCGCAACAGTCGCAGCCGCGAGCGGCTCCGGCTTCGGCGACGGCGTGTCCGGTGTCTCCACCGACCGCAGGGTCATCTCCCGTGCTCCTCTCGTCCTCCACGCCGGGGCCGGCCACGGACGCGGTCCGCGGCGGGCGCGCGTACGTATACCCGGCATCGCCCCTCGTACGGCCCGTTCAGCGCGCCTCGTTTCCGCCGCCGGGCGCCGGGTCCGGACGGACGCCGGGCGCCGGGTCCGGACGGGCGCCGGGCGCCGGCTCCAGATAGACCTCGTCCGCGTAGCACCAGGCCCACGCCTCGCCGGGCTCGGCGGAGCACGCCACCGGGTGCCCGGTCTCCTCGTAGTGCGCGGTCGCGTGGGCTCCGGCGGAACTGTCGCAGCAGCCGACGTGCCCGCAGGTCAGGCACATCCGAAGGTGCAGCCAGGTCCGCCCGCGGGCCGCGCACCGGGCGCAGCCCGGCGGGCGCTCCGGCACGGCGACGGGAGCGGTCCCGCCCAGGTGAGCGCAGCCACGCCCCTCCGGCCGGCCGCCGTCCGGACGTACCCTCCACATGTCCATGGCTCCTCAGCCCTCCTCGTCCGCGCCCGCCGACAGGCACCGACAGTGATTCCGCCGCGGACCGGCCTCCGGTTGCGGCGTGTGCCCCGGCGAGTCGGGGGCATCAGGACCGCACGCACCGTGACGGATTCGACGATCCGAAGGGACGGCTCCCCGTGCTGGCGATCTTCTCCGCGGTCCTGTTCTTCATCGCGTTTCTCATCAACGCGGCCGACATATCGACCAACGACACCTTCACCTCGACCAACGTGATGCTGCTCGGCCTCACCGCGCTGGCCCTGCACCTGGCGGGCATCGGCAGCGCATGGCCCGTGCCGCGCCGCCGGCGCTGACACCGGGCCGCCGCACGGCCGAGGGCGAGAAAGCCTGTGACCTTCTCGGCACGTCCGCGTTAGGGTCGCCGTCATGACCGACGATCTGCGCTCCGTCACCGTCGAGCGGACCGGCCCCGGCCGCTTCACCGCCACCAACGCCCGCGGCGGCACGATCAGCTTCGGCACCGGTGCGGGTCCCGACGGGGCGGAGGAGTTCACCCCGGTCGAGCTGCTGCTCGCCGCACTGGGCGGGTGCACCGCGGTCGACGTCGACCTCGCCACCACCCGGCACGCGGAGCCCACCCGGTTCTCCGTCGCCGTGACCGGCCGGAAGACCGACGACGAACTCGGCAACCGGCTGACCGACCTCACGGTCACCTTCTCCGTCGCCTTCGAGGACGGCGCGGGCGCCGACCGCGCCCGCGCGATCCTGCCCCGCGCGGTCAGGACCTCGCACGACCGGCTGTGCACGGTCAGCCGCACGGTCGAGACCGGTACGCCGGTGACGGCGACGGTCGAGGACGTCTGAGGTCCGCCCATGGCCGCGGACGGACGCGCTCAGCGGCCGGCTCCGTCCGCGTGCCGCCGGTCGGAGTCCGGCCAGACGTAGGGCAGGTCGTCCGGCACTCCGGGAAACCTGGCGGCGTAGACGTCCGGGTCCTTGCGGACGAGGGCGGACCGGTGGCTGAGGTGGAAGGCCTCGTCGCCGAGCCACGGCGGCAGCTCGCCGGCCGCCGCCAGTTCCGCCTGGCCGCGCGGTGGAGTGCCGGGGCGGAAGGCGGCGAAGTCGGCCACCAGGGTGGCGGCGCAGCTGTCCTGGTGGCCCAGCTCGCGCCACACCCGGCAGACCTCCAGCCCGTAGCGCACGAGCGCCTCCTCGTACCCGGTCCACATGCGCACGGCGGGGTGGTGACGCCATCCGTACCCCGGGACGGTCAGGCCGCGCAGCACCTGGAGCGCCTCGACGCGCTGCTTGCCCAGCCGACGCCGGTCGAGTTCCAGCGCCGACAGCCGGAAGTCGGGGTGGGGCAGAAACGTCTGCATGGGGCGGTTTCCGTTCCGGGCCGGGAGGGCGGGGGGAGTCCACCGCGTCCGGGCCCGCTGCCTGCGCCTACGCCTGCTTCTTCCGCTTCAGGGCGGACGGCTTGTGCACCGCCGACCGGCCGGACTTGTCGCTGCGGACCTGGTACTGGGGGTCGTCGGGCGAGGCGTCGACCGGGCGTCCGGCCGCCTCCGTCCGCTCGGTGATCTTCTGCTCGACGGTGCCGGTGGTCTCGGTGCCGTGCGTGCGCCAGGCGACCTTGTCGCCCTTGCGAGGTTCCTCCTCCGTTCCCCCCGATGCCTTCTCCGATGCCTTCTCCGAGTCCTTCTTCGGTGAGCTGTCCCTGTCCTTGGCCATGGGCCGGCCTCCTCGTGGGCGGGGTCGGGCACGTCCGCGGTCCACTCTGACGGCGGTCACCCCGGGACGCACCTCGACGGGTTCCCGGTCACCGGCCGAGCATCCAGGCGCGGGTGCCGAACATCGCGCACGCCTGTGAGGCGAGCGCGGCGGCTTCCCGCAGGGCCGTGACGAAGACCCGCGTCGTCAGGGGGCCCTGGGCGGCGAGGCGGTGGGCGAGGGCCCCGTGCAGGACGTCCCCTGCGCCGAGCGTGTCCGCCACACGGACGGCGGGCACGTCCACGGTGCCGCCTCCCTCGGGTCCCGCCCACACGATGGACCGCCCGCCGCGGCTGACCGCCGACCAGGTGACGCCGTGGGCCCGCAGGAACTCCAGCACCTGCGTGGGCGAGCCCGTGCCGGGCGGGTGGAAGTCGGCCGAGCAGACGGCGACATCGGTCAGGGGCAGCAGGCGGTCGGTGCCGTCCTTCCAGCTTCCGCCGTCGTAGAGGACCGGGCGGCCGGCGGCACGTGCGGCGCGGGCGGCCGCCAGGGCCAGCCGCGGATGGTGGCCGTCGGACTCGACGATGTCGCAGCCGGCCACCAGCTCGTCGAGGCCGTCGGGCGGGAGCAGCCGGTGCCGCGCCGCGTTGGTCGAGGCGACCGCGCGCTCCCCGCTGGAGGCGGTCACCAGGATCGAGGACACGGCCGGTGGTCCGGGCGAGTCGGCCGCCAGGTCCGTCACGCGCACGCCCAGCCGGGCGAGGTCCGTCGCGGCGGCCACGCCCAGGGGGTGCCGGCCGATCGCGGTGAGCAGCGCGGCCGTACCGCCCAGGTGGCTGAAGACCGCCGCCGCGTTCGCCGCCGGGCCTCCCGCGGCGACGACCTGCTCCCGCGCGGTCACCTTCTCGTCCGGACCGGGCGGACGGTCGACGAGCTGGATGACGTCCAGGGTGCACAGGCCGACGAAGAGACCCGCGGGCCGCTTCCGCGTCGCCGACGTCACCCGCGGCACCTCCTCGTCCCTGGGTCTCCCGCCCGGTTCCCCTGCCTGGGCCTGCGGTCAGTGTAGGAACGGACGGCCGCCGCGTGGGCGTGGCAGTTGCGGGCGGGACGGCGGGACGGTCACCGTCGGCGCAGTGCCGGGTCGAGGAGGGAGGGCGGGGTGTCGTTCTTCTCGTGGGGGGCGAGGTCGACGCCGGGGGCGACGACGGCGTCGATCGCGTCGAGGACGTCGGCGGACAGCACGGTGTCGGCGGCGGCGAGCTGTGCGCGCAGGTGGTCCTGCGTGCGCGGGCCGATGAGCGCGCTGGTCACGGCCGGGTGGGCGGTCACGAATCCGAGCGCGAGCTGGATCATGGTCAGGCCGGCCTCGTCGGCGATCCGGGCCAGCCGCTCCACGGCGTCGAGCCGGGCCCGGTTGGCGGGCAGGGTGGTGTCGAACCGCTGCGGCATGAACGTCGAACGGTTGGTGGTGATCTCCCGGCCCTCGCGGATCGCGCCCGACAGCCAGCCGGAGGCCAGCGGGCTCCACACCAGCACGCCGAGGCCGTACTCCTCGGTCACCGGCAGCACATGGGTCTCGGCCCCGCGCTGCAGGACGGAATAACTGGGCTGCTCGGTGACGTACCGGCCCAGGCGGTGCTCGCGGGCCGCCCACTGGGCCTGCACGATGCGGTGGGCCGGGAACGTCGAGGAGCCGAAGTAGCGGATCTTGCCCGCGCGTTGCAGGTCGGTCAGCGCCGACAGGGTCTCCTCGTCGCCGGTGTTCGGGTCCCACCGGTGGATCTGGTACAGGTCGATGTGGTCGACGCCGAGACGGCGCAGGCTGTCCTCCACCGCGGTGACCAGCCAACGGCGCGAACCGCCCTGGCTGTTGCGCCCGTCGCCCATGGGCAGTCCGGCCTTCGTGGCCAGCACGACGTCGTCGCGGCGTCCGGCGATCGCCTTGCCGGTCATCTCCTCCGATTCGCCGTCGCCGTACTTGTCGGCGGTGTCGATGAGGTTGATCCCGGCATCGAGAGCGGTGTCGACGAGGGCGGTGACCTCGTCCTGGGTGGTCCGTCCGATCCTGCCGAAGTTCATCGCGCCGAGCGCGAGGGAGCTGACCTGAACGCCGGTGCGGCCCAGGGTGCGGTACTGCATGGCGGTGTTCCTCCGGGAAGGGGTGGGGTGCGGGCGGGGGCACGGCTTGGCCGGGGGTTCCCGCTCTGGCATCATGAGAAAGCGGAACGTCGTTCCGGAAATGAAGATACGGAACGTTGTTCCGTTTAGCAAGGCCCGGCTGTGGAAGGAGTGCGCCGTGAACGACGGCGAGGAGGGCGCGGGGCGCGCGGCCCCGTCCAGGCGGGCGGACGCCCGGCGCAACAAGGAGACGCTGCTGGACGCGGCCGCCGCGGTCTTCGTCGCCTCGGGCGTGGAGGCGCCGGTGCGGGACATCGCGGCCAAGGCCGGCGTCGGACTGGGCACGATCTACCGGCACTTCCCGACGCGGGCGGACCTCATCATCGCCGTCTACCGGCACCAGGTCGAAGCCTGCGCCGAGGCCGGCCCGGCTCTGCTGGCGAGCTGCGCGACCCCCTACGACGCGTTGCGGGAGTGGATCGACCGCTTCGTCGAGTTCCTGGTCACCAAGCACGGCCTCGCCGCCGTGCTGCGGTCCGACGACGCCGGCTTCGAGGCGCTGCACGCCTACTTCCTCGACCGCCTCGTGCCCGTGTGCGCCCGGCTGCTCGACGCCGCGGCCGACGCCGGCGAGATCAGCCCCGGCATGGACGCCTTCGCGCTCATGCGTGGCGTCGGCAACCTCTGCATCGGCGCGGAGAGCGATCCCCGCTACGACGCGCGCCGGCTGGTCGGACTCCTCGTCGCGGGACTGCGGCGGAGCTGACTCCCTGTCTGACGTACCGTCAACCTGTGGTCGTACAAGGTGACGTGTCCCTAGGATGGACTGCCTCAAGGGCGAGGTCGCCGGGTGCGCGCAGGGAGTTGGGGAGACGATGGAGTCCGGGAAGCAGCAGCTGTCCACCAAGATCGATGCCACGGTGCCGACGGCTGCGCGCATGTACGACCACTACCTCGGCGGCAAGGACAACTACGCCGCCGACCGGGCCGCCTGCGAGGAACTGGACAAGGTGGTGCCGAGCACGCGGGCGCTGGCCCTGAACAACCGGCGCTTCCTGCAGCGCGTGGTCAGGACGCTGGCCGAGGAATACGGCATGCGGCAGTTCCTCGACCACGGATCCGGGCTGCCCACCCAGAACAACGTGCACCACGTTGCCCAGGCGGTCGACCCGTCCTCGCGGGTGGTGTACGTCGACATCGACCCGATGGTCCTGGTGCACGGCCGGGCCCTGCTGGAGCAGAACGAGCGCACCGCCGTCATCCAGGCGGACTTCCGCGACACCGAGAGCATATTGTCCCACCCCGACACCCAGCGGCTGATCGACTTCTCCCAGCCGGTGGCGGTGCTGTTCAACTCGGTGTTCCACTGCATCCCGGACAGCGACACCGACGGGCCCCTCGCGGTGATCCGGCGGGTGACCGAACGGCTGGTGCCGGGCAGCCATCTGGTGATGTGCCAGCTGGTCAGCGACGACCCCGAGGTGCGGAAGTTCGTCACCGACTTCATGGGGCAGGTTACGCAGGGCAACTGGGGGCGGGTGCGCGAGGAGAAGGACGTCGCGGAGTGGTTCGACGGCATGGACATCCTCGAACCGGGCCTCGTGGAGGTGTCCACCTGGCGCCCCGACACCGAGGTGGCGCCCCGTCAGCTCACCCAGGAGTGGATCGAGTTCGGGGGAGTGGGGCGCCTGCGCTAGCCGGTCTCCCGGTCACGTCTCCGCGTACCGCTGGACTGCTGTGTCGCGGAGGCGGGCCAGGGACTCGCGCGGGTTGAGGGCCTCGTCGGCCAGCCGGTCCAGAGTCACCCGGTACTCCTCCGTCTCGTCTCGGTCCTCCAAGAACGTGGCGCTCCTGATGTGCTCGAGGTAGACGACGTCGGGCAGGTCGGCGCCGCCGAACCGCAGATAGGTGACGGGGATGGCGGGCGCGGAGGCGTTCGTGACGTCCAGCGGCACGATCTGGAGCGTCACGTGCGGCAGCCGGGCCATCCTGATCAGGTGCTCGAGCTGCTCCCGCATCACCTCTCGGCTGCCCAGTACCCGCAGCAGCACCGACTCGTCGATGATCGCCCACAGCTGTGGCGCATCCGGCCGCTCCAGCAACTCCCGCCGCCGCATGCGCAGTTCGACGCGGCGCTCGACCTCGCGGCCCGTCGCCGTGGGCAGCCCGCGCTCCACCACGGCGCGCGTGTAGGCCGGCGTCTGCAGCAGTCCGGGCACGTACTGGATCTCGAACGTACGGATGGCGTCGGCCGCCTCCTGCAGCCCGACCAGCCGGTCGAACCACTCCGGCATCAGCCGCTTGTCGAACCGCTGCCACCATCCCGGCTCCCCGGCCCGCCGCAGCAACTGCAGCAGCACCGACGTCTCGTGCTCCCCGGTCTTGTAGAGCTCCAGAAGCGCGCGGACGTCCGCCTCGGTGGGCGGCCGACGGCCCTTGCCCGCCTCGATCCGCGACAGCTTCGCCGCGCTGAAGCCCACCGCGCGGGCGGCCTGCTCCTGAGCGAGGCCTGCGTCCTCCCGGAGGCCTGCCAACTGCACGCCGACCAGCATCTTCAGCAGGGTCGGGGCGGGTTCGGCGCGGCTCAGATACGTTTCCAGGCGGGAGATACGCGGTGACTCGGAGGGCATCCTGACTCCCGGTGGGCAGACGGCGACAGGACGCATTATCGCACTGCGGGACTCACTGTCGCATGCACCGACCGAAGCGGAGCGCCGCTGTCCGCCTCCCGGCTGGCGGAGAACGGGCCGTCTCGGGGCCGCGGAGAACGGGCCGCCTCGGGGCCGCGGAGAACGGGCCGTCTCGGGGCTGTGTCCTGGCCGTCGCCGGGTGTGGTGGCGGTCGTGTCTCCGGGTCACAGAAGATGGTCGAACTCGCCCTCCTTCGCGCCCGCGAGGAAGGCGGCCACCTCGGCCGGCGTGTAGATCAGCGCCGGCCCGTGCGGATCACGGGAGTTGCGCATGGCGATGCCTCCGCCGGCCAGGGCCGCGACCTCGACGCAGTTGCCCTCGGCGTTGCTGTGGCGGCTCTTGATCCAGTCGACGCCCAATGAACTCGCCCGCACCCCGTTCGGAACCGATGCCACGGCGTCCTCCTCCACGTGTTCCGTCACGCCGGCCGCCCTGAAGCGGCGTGCTCCGCGTGACGGCTCCTTCACCCGACCGTGCGCAATTTCCCGTGAAATTGCACGAAGTCGCTGACGGCGTGGATAATAACCAAGGCGTCAACCGCCGCGCTGACGCTTTGTCCTGACGTCACCTCAGGGAGGCGCTGTGTCGCTGCCCGTGCACCCAGCACCCTGGTCGGGGCCTGGTGCGGAAGTCCCGCCCGCCCGGCCGGCGAAGCGGCCCCCACCGGCCGGTGCTCCCCGGCGCGACGCACCGCTGACCGCCACCCTGTGGCTGACCGGCGACGACCACGGCTGCGCCGGGGCACGGGACTTCACCGGCCGCACCCTCGCCGCCTGGGAGCTGGAGCAGTGCCGTGACGACGCGCTCGCCGTCGTCAGCGAACTCGTCGGCAACGCCGTGCTGCACGCCCGGCCGCCCACCCCGGCCGACGAGACCGCCTTCGAGGCGCGACTGAAGCTCACCCTGCGCCCCCGCCACCTGGTGTGCGCGGTCACCGACCGAAGCGACAGCCTGCCCCTGTACCGGCCCCTGACCAGCCCGCTGCAAGAGTACGGACGCGGCCTGCACATCGTCGAGGCCCTGTCCGAACACTGGGGCTGGACCAGGGGCAACCCCACCGGCAAGACCGTCTGGGCCATGCTGCCCACCCGGTCGTGCCCCTGAGACGACGGCACGGAGAAGAGCCATGACAGGCGTCCCGACGCAGACGAAACCTGCCCCGGTGTTCGGGGACTTGGCGCGCGTGCCCTGGAGCGAGATCGAGGACGCCACCGGGTCCGCCGCGGCCATCCCGTTCCTGCTCGCCGCCATCGCCTCCGGCGACCCGGCCGCCGCCGACACCGCGCTGGACAGACTGCGCCACCGCATCTGCCAGTACGGCTTCGTCGTCGGCCAGGCCACCGCCGTCACCGTCCCCTTCCTGTGGGACCTCGCCCAGCGCCCCCAGGTCACCTGCCGGGCGCGGATCCTGCGGCTGCTGAGGAACATCGCGGACGCGCGGCAGTGGGAGACCACGGCCGCCGCCTACCCCAAGCTGCGCCGTCACCACAACGACTACGTCGAATGGGAGTCGGCGGCCCGCCGCGCCGTACGCGACCAGAGCGGCGCCATCCCGCGCCTGCTCGCCGAGCGGAACACCGAACTCGTCCAGGCCACCCGGGAACTCGCCTCCGCCCTGGCCCGCTGACGGCCACCGGGCCAGGGCGCGGCGGTCACCGGCCCGCCTGCGGCGCCGGTCTCATCTCCGGTACCTGTCTCCCCTGTGGCAGGTGCGCGCCACCAGCACCGCGGTCATGACCATTACCAGGGCGGCGACGGCGGCCCAGGGAGGGACGACGCCCGCCGACGGCTGAAGGGCAAGGGTGTGGGTGCTCACGTGAGCCTCCGTGGGTGAGCTCGATGGGTGGTGGGGTGCGTGACCGGGCCGGGGCCTACGGCAGCGGCGTGCCGCCGGTGGCGTTGAGGATCTCCGCGGTGACGAAGCTCGCGTCCTGGGAGGCGAGGTAGACGTACGCCGGCGCCAGTTCGGCCGGCTGCGCCGGACGGCCCAGCGGGCTCTGCTTGCCGAACTCCGCGGTGTCGGGCATCGTCGCCGGGATCAGCGGCGTCCACACCGGGCCGGGCGCGACCGCGTTGACGCGGACGCCGCGCTCCGCGACCATCTGCGCCAGGCCCTGGGTGAAGGTGACGATCGCGCCCTTGGTCATCGCGTAGTCCAGCAGGTGCGGGCTGGGCTTGTACGCCTGCACCGACGCGGAGTTGATGACGCTGCCGCCCGCGGGGATGTGCGGCAGGGCGAACTTGGTCAGCCAGAACATCCCGTAGAGGTTCGTGCGCAGCACCCGGTCGAACTGCTCGCTCGTGATGGCCTCGATGCCGTCCGGCTGCGACATCTGGTAGGCGGCGTTGTTCACCAGGACGTCGATGCGCCCGAACTCCGCGACCGCGCGCTCGATCAGCGCCCGGCAGTTGTCCTCCTCGCGGATGTCGCACGAGACGGCGACCGCCTTGCGGCCCGCCTCCTCCACCAGCCGGGACGTCTCGCCTGCCTCGTCCGCCTCCTGCTCCAGGTGGGTGAACAGCACGTCGGCGCCCTCACGGGCGTAGGCCAGCGCGACGGCCCTGCCGATGCCGGAGTCCCCGCCCGTGACGACCGTCTTGCGGCCCTCCAGGCGCCCGGAACCGCGGTAGGACTCCTCGCCGTGGTCGGGCGGCGGGTCCATCGGGCCGGTCCAGCCCGGATGCGGCTGGTCCTGCGAGGGGAAGTCAGGCCGGGGGTGCTGCGTGGTCGGGTCCTGCTGGGCGTCCCGCTCGTGGCTCACATCGGCCTCCTCATCGGTTCGGGATTCGCTCGGGCGTTGTGCCCGGGCCACCGGGTTCCCTGATCAAGCCCGTCGAAAAGCCCTCTTCGGCCGCGCGGCCGGCCGGGCGGCCCAGGACCCGATGGAGGCCGGACCCGCGACGCCGACGCCGTACAGCACCACGACGGCGACGCCGTCGACCCCATCCGCAGGTACTGGCGGTGCGGCCGGAAGACCGGACCGGCGACGTAGACGGAGGCCAGGACGATCCCGAGGGCGGTGGGGCAGACGTCGGTGTGGTGCGCGGCGGGCAGGACGAAACCAGCTTGGGAACGGCGAAAGGCCCCGCGTACCGCGGACTTCCAGCCCAGGGTGAGCGCCGGCGGCGCCGACCACGACCGTCTGGGGCAGGTACGAGGCCGCGGGCTCGCACACGCCCGATCGCCCGGCACACCGCGGGGGAACCGCCTCGCCCTCCAGCAGACCGCCTTCGGCCGGCGGACCGGGTGCGTCCGGGGGACGGCACGCCGACGGCGGCGTCCGCGGGGCCCGGACCGGGCACCGGTGCGGACGTGCCTCGCACAGCACCCGTACACTCCGCCACGTTCAGTGCGGGGGCCGGCACGTCGCGTAGTCGACGATCCGGGTGAGATCGAACGACCTGCCCAGGTCCACCGCGTCGTCGTAGGCGTCCCCGCCCAGCGCGGCGCGGGCGCGGTCCGCCGCAGTCCGCCGCAATGACTCGTCCGGCCGGTAGTACCCGTACACGTCGGAGCCGACGGCCTCGCGCAGCGACTGGGCCGCGCCGAGGAGGACCGCCACCCGCGCCGACTGCCCCGCCGCGTCCTCGACCACCGCCAGCACGTCCAGGAAGTAGGCCAGATTGGCGAGGTCACGGGTCTGCTCCGAGAGCCGGACGCCCTCCTCCAGATGCGCCCTGGCCCGCTCGTGGTCGCCCTGTTCGATCCGCGCCTGGGAGAGGTTGAACAGGGCGACGTAGATCGCCAGGCGGTCGCCCCGGCGGCGGGCGGCGGCGAGCCCGCGCTCGATGTGCGGCACGGCCTGTGCGGGCCCGGTCTCCAGCATGACCGCGGTGCCCAGCCACACATGGATCAGTGCGCCGATCCACTCGCTCCTCGCCCCCGCGCGCTCCGCCACGGGCACCGCCCCGCGCAGCAGGCTCGCGGCGGTCCAGGGATCGCCGGTGGCCAGCGCGCACAGCGCGATGCCCGGCAGGGACAGTGCCTGCCCTTCGAGGTCCCCGGCGGCCTCGGCCTGCCCGTATGCCTGCCGCCAACGGCCCCTCGCCACCTCGTAGTCGCCCTGCGCGAAGGCCATGGAGGCGGCAGAGCACAGGACCCGCGTGTGCAGCGGACCGGACAGTGGACCTTCGAGGACCGCCTCCAGCGTCCGGCGGCCGTACAGCAGATGGCCCCGCAGCCACCAGTACAGCCACAGGGCCCAGCACAGTCGGCCCGCGGTCTCCGCCGAGCCGTCGCAGAGCGCCCAGTGGATCGCCCGGGTCATGTTGCCGTGCTCGGCGTCGGTCACCTCCAGCCAGCGCACCTGGTCGGCTCCCCGGTATTGCGAGGCGGCCCGTTCGGCCAGTTCCAGGCACCAGCCGACATGCGCGCGCTCCGCGTTCCGCGCCTCGGCGGGGTCGGCGTCCAGAAGGGTCCGGGCGTACTGGGCTGTCGGTTCCAGCAGTCGATAGCGGAGCGGTGCGCCGGCCGTGCTGCCCGAGTCGACGACGACCAGGGACTGCGTCACGAGGGCTTCGAGGGCGGGGAGCACTCCGCTGCCGGTGCCGCGAGGAGTGCCGGGGCCCCGCGGGCCGGCGTGATCACGGCCTCCGTCGGCACGGCCACCGGACTCGCCGGTTCCCACCGCCTCTGCCGCCTCCAGGGTGAAACCGTCGCAGCACACGGCGAGGCGTCTGAGCAGTCGCTGCTCGGCCTCGCCCAGCAGGGAAAAACTCCAGTCGAGGGTCGCCCGCATGGTCCGCTGGCGCTCCGGCAGGTCGGGGTCGCCACCGCCGGACATCGCCTCGTCGAGCCGGGCGAGAAGCAGGGAGGGATCCAGGAAACGCATCCGGGCCGCAGCGATCTCCAGGGCCAGCGGAATGCCGGCGAGCCGGGTGCAGACGGCGGCGACGGCCGGGGCGTTCTCGGACGACAGCCGGAATCCGGGTGACACGGCCCGGGCTCGCTCCACGAACAGGCGCACCGCCGCGGTGGCGATGTCCTCGACCGCGGTCTCACCGGCGGTGGGCAGTGCCAGCGGCCGTACCGGGTATTCGGTCTCCGCGCCGACCCGCAGCGCGGCCCGGCTGGTCACCAGTACGCTCAGCCGCGGGCAGGCGGCGATCAGCCGGGCCACTTCCGGTGCGGCGGGAGCCAGATGCTCGAAATTGTCCAGGACGAGCAACAACCGCCGCTCACGCAGCTGTTCGACGAGCGCCGAGGCGATGTCGCCGCCCTCGGCCTCTTCCACGCCCCGCAGGCCGACGCCGTGTCCGACGGCCGACAGCACGAGCCCGGGGTCGCCGACCGGAGCGAGCGGCACGAAGACGACCCCGTCGGGGAACTCGGCGGCCACCGCTCGGCACACCGCCACACCCAGCCGGGTCTTGCCGACCCCTCCGGTCCCGGTGAGCGTCACGAGACGGCGCTCCGGCCTTCGCAGCAGCGCACAGACCTCGGCGACCTCCCGATCCCGGCCGACCAGCGCGGTGCCGGGCGCGGCCGGCAGCCCCCGTACGGCCCCGTCGCTCTCCGTCGGGTTCTGCGGGTGCGGGTCGGCGCTCAGCCGCCGACAGCTCGCCTCCACCAGCGCGGCCAGGTCACCCGGGGTGGCGTCCAAGGCAAGTGCGAGCGACCGGATCGTGTGCGGATACGGGCGCTTGCGTGCCCCGCGCTCCAGCGCGCCGACGGCGTGGGCACTGACCCCGGCGCGATCGGCCAGTTCCTCCTGGGTCAGCCCGGCCCGCTCCCGCAGCGCCCGAAGCAGGACACCGAACGATTCCCGTCCCGGTGCGGTCGACCTGGTGTCCTCGATCATCACGCGCAAATTGTATGTACCTATGGACGCGTCGGCCCGGGGTGGCCACGGCACGTACCGGACCCACGCAGGGACCCGGCGCGGTGTGCGGCTTCCCCGGGAACTCAGGCCGCCGGTCCACCAGCGCGGCGCGGCACCGACCCGGCCGGTGCCGCGCGGAGCACGACGTCGGTGGCCGAGGAGTCCGTCGCCGGCACCACCGACGTCCACCGGGCCCGGACGCGTTCCATGACCTCGTCCTGGGACAGTGCGCGTCCCCGTTCGGCGGCCGGGCCGTACGCCGAGAGGAGGGTCTCCGTGCGGAGCCGGGCGGCGTACCGGCCGAGCCCGTCGGGGTCCATGGCCTGCGGGGAGACACCGATCCGGGTGCCGAATCCGGTGACCACGCCGGCCAGTTCGGCCGCCTGCACCGGGTGGCCGAGGCGCAGCAGCACCTGGGAGAGGGCGGCGACGCCGAGCAGCCAGAAGGTCGTGTCGGACTCCGTGTAGGTCTGCTCCACCAGCCGCAGCACATGGGGCAGCGCCACGTCGGGACGGTCCCGGTCGAGCTCGATCCCGGCCAGGTGCAACCGTGCCGTGCCCGCGACCAGCGCGTACCCGCACCCGTCCGCCGCGTCCAGCGCGGCCTCCAGATGGGCCGTGGCCGCGTCCGGCCGTCCCGCGTGGCGCTCGATGTCCCCCAGACACAGCAGCACCTCGGCCACGAGCTGTGGGGAGCCGGTGGCACGGGCCATCTCCAAGGCCCTGGACGCGCGCCTGCGGGCCGGCTCCGGCAGACCCGAGAGCGCCTCGAAGCTGGAGGTGGTGGCCATCACCCAGGCGGCGGTCCCGAGGTCGTCGGCCAGCGCCGCGTGGAAGCCGGCCCGGTGCAGGGCGTCGACCACCGAGTCGTGAGAGCCGTCGAGGTACCGCAACAGGGCGAGGCCCGCGGCCGCGCGGGCGTACAGGGAGTGGTCGACGGCCTGTGGTTGCCCGGGGGGCGCACCCTCCCCGGTCCTCGGCCGCGGTGCGGTGCGGTCCACGCCGCGCGGTCCCCCGGGCGGTGTGTCGTCGAGCACCGGCGCCAGGTGGCGGATCCCCTCCATGACGTTCCCCCGCCGGTACCAGAAGCCGGCAAGTCCGGCGGCGATGCGCAGCGCCTTCGTCGTCTCGCCCGTACCGGCCGCGGTGCCGAGCGCCGCGCGGATGTTGAGAAGCTCGTCGTCGAGCCTGCGCATCCACGCGGCGGCACGCGGACCGCGCAGATTCTCGTACGCCTCCTCCGCCAGGCGTACGGCCCAGTCCAGCCGGCGCGCGACCGCCTCCTCGCGCCGGTCCTCGGGAGCGTGCCGCAAGGCGTACTGGCGCAGAGTCTCGAGTATCCGGTAGCGGCGTGGATCACTGCCCGCGACGACCATGACCAGCGACTTGGCGACCAGCCGTGTCAGCTGCGTCACGATGTCGTCCCGTCCGGTGACGTACCGGGCCGCCGCCAGATCGAAGCCGCCCCGGAAGACGGCCAGCGCATCGAGGACCTCGCGCTCCTCGGCGGTGAGCAGCGCGAACGACGACGCGACCGCCGCGAGCAGGGTGGTGTGCCGTTCCGCGCGGTCACGACGGCCGGTGCGCAGCAGGACGAAGCGCTCGTCGAGACGGTCGGTGAGGTGCTCGGCGATCTGCCGCACCGACAGCACCCCGCACTGGGCGGCGGCGAGTTCGATGGCCAGCGGCATACCGTCCAGTTTCCTGCACAGCTCGGCGAGCAGCGTACGTTCGGCCGGATCGGAACGCCGGCCCGGTTCGGCAAGCGCGGCGCGGTCCAGGAAGAGCGCGACGGCGTCCGAGTCCTCGCCGGTCGGCAACGGCGGGACCTCGTAGACGTACTCGCCGTCCAGGCCGAGGGACTCCTGACTGGTGGCCAGCACGCGCAGACCGGGGCAGGCCGCCAGCAGGTGCGGGACGAGGCCGGCCACGGCGTCCACCAGGTGTTCGCAGTTGTCGAGCACGAGCAGGGTCCGCCGGTCGCGCAGAGCGGCCACGAGGTCCGGTACGCCGCGCGGCGCGGACATCCCGAGGGCGGTGGCCGTGGCGTGGGGCAGCAGGGCGGGGTCCGACAGCCCGGCCAGCTCGACGAGCCAGGGGCCGTCCAGGTCGTCGCGCGCCATGGCCGTCTCCAGGGCGAGCCGGGTCTTGCCCATGCCGGCGGCCCCGGTGAGGGTCACGAGCCGGTGCGTGTCCAACAGCGCTTGCACGGCGGCCAGTTCATGCCCCCGCCCCACCAGGCTGCCGGGCAGCCTGGCCGGGAGGTTGGTGTCGGCGCGGACTCCGGCCGGGGCTGCGGGCGAGACGCTGCCGGGTGCGCCGGCGGTCGGCGGCTCTGCCGACGTGACGCTCGTCGGTGTCGGTGTCGGCAGAGGATGCGGTGGTGGTGGCGGTGGCGCGGCGACCGTGTCGTCCTGTGCCAGCAGCGCGGCTTCCAGGCGCCGCAGGGACGGACCCGGGGCGATGCCGAGTTCGTCGGAGAGCGTACGGCGGGCGGTGCGCAGCGCGCCGAGTGCGTCACCCTGGTGCCCCGACCGGTACAGGGCCAGGGCCAGCAGCTCCCAGCCGCGTTCGCTCAGCGGGTGTTCGGCGGTGTGCTTGCGCAGGTCGCCGGCGACCACGGCATGGCGTCCCAGGGCGAGTTCGGCGGCGTACAGGTCCTCATGGGCGGTCAGCCGCAGCCCGTCCAGCCGGGCGACCTCCGGCGCGGCGAGGGCGATGTCGGCGAACTCGGCGTAGGCGGGGCCGCGCCACAGGGCGAGGGCCCGGCGCAGGGCGTCGGCCGCACCGGCCGGGTCGCCGGACTGCAGGAGCCGCTGCCCCTGTGCGGTGAGATCGGTGAAACGCTCGGCGTCCACGGCGTCCGCGGGCAGCCGCAGCGCGTATCCCGTGCCCTCGCGGACCAGGACGCGGGCGGCCTGCCGGGCAGCGCGTCCCGGCTCCAGCACCTTGCGCAGTTCCGCCACGTACGAGTGGAGGGTGGCTGCCGAGGGCGGGCGTCCCTCGCCCCATGCGTCGGCGACGATCCGGTCGGCCGAGACCATCCGCCCGCGCGCCGCGACGAGCACCGCGAGGACCGCGCGCTGCCGCAGTCCGCCCAGGGCCACCGCCCGCCCGCCGACCGTGGCCGACATGGGCCCGAGCACGGCGACCTGGACGTCCATCGTGTTCACCGGTCGTGTCCTTCTTCTTTCCGTTGTACGGAGGCAGCGTCCCATGCGCGGCCTACGCCCCCACGACTGAGGCCACGATGCGGACGCCACCGCCGGTTCCACGACCGCCCGTCGGCCTTCCCGACCTCGCAGCCACGGCCCGGTCCCGGCCCGCGCCATGTCGGGGAACGTTCTCGCAGCGTCCCTGACAAGGATGGCGGCGGCTTCGAGGTGCCGCATGTTTCTGTGCCCCGCCGCCCGCCGCCCGCCGCCCGCCGCCCTCAGCCCGCCGCCCGCCGCGCCCGGCGCCGCAGCCTCATGACGACGTGCCCACCGGCTTCGTATCCGAAGGGCCCGGCCACGGGCCGCCTGCCTGCCCGCCCGGTCCTTCTCGGCATCGAGGCTTCCCCGTCGGTCCCCAGTCGGCCCCAGTGTCACTCCCGTGGCTTCCCAGACCTGCGGCGCACAGTGATTGCTGTCCGGAGCGCAGCCGGGGGACTACCGACGAGTACCGCCGGGTGACCGCGCGACGCCGCGCCGGTGTACGACGGCAGTACCTGACAGCGCGTCACAACGCCTGTTCAGCGGTACGGCCGCAGCACGGCGCGGTCGACCGGCCACTCCGGTGGAGATGGCGGCTCCGGCGGGAAGGGACGGCCCGGTGGACGGCGTACGGAATCGGCCACCGGGCTTCGAGAGACACACGGGAGAGAACGTTGAAGCAGTCAGAGACGCTCGCACGCCGGGGGACCAGCACGAGAACCGCCCGGGCCGCGACGGTCGTGGTGGTCTCGCTGGGAGCGCTGCTCGCCTCCACGGTGCCCGCGGGGGCCAGTACCGCGGACAGCGGTTCACACCGGACCGTCACGTCGGCCTCGGGCCGGCAGGCGTACGTCGTCAAGGGCAAGGTGACCACCGTCGGCGGCAAGCCGATCAAGGGCGCCAAGATCGTGGTCGACGACACGCTGCACTGGGACAGCAACCTCGTGGCCATGACCAACAAGCAGGGCACCTACCGCGTCGGCCTGCCGCACAAGGCCGGCACCTGGAAGGCCAGTGGCTATCTGTCGAAGCGGTACCACGGCAGGAACTACCAGCTCAGCCTCTGGCCCAGCAGCCTCGCCCCGTTCGAGGCGAAGAAGGGGGCGGTCCGTGACTTCAAGTGGAAGCTCACCGGCAAGCGCAAGGGCGAGGAAGGCCGTTACTACGGCGGCATCGTCTCCCACTACCTGTGGTCGGACAACGCGCCGGACGACGAGTGGCTGGACAACCGGAACGTCCGGCTGACCCTCAAGCCCGTCACCAAGCTGATCGACGGCAGCACCGGCAAGACCATCAGCAACCGCAAGGCGGTCTGGGTCGACCCCTATGGCTGGAGCACGGTGGACGTGCCCGTCGGTCGCTACAAGATCACCGCGAAGTACGTCGTCCCCGGCAAGCCGGACCGGGACCTGCTGGTCAAGGAGACCGGCGCCGAGTCCTTCGCCACCAGCGTCACGTCCGACTTCTTCCAGGACGTGACGTCCCAGCGGATCCGCCTGGACGTGATGTTCCCGGCGTCGTGACGACACGACCGTGACCGGAGGGCCGGGGCCGGGTGTGCTCGCACCCCGGCCCTCCGGCCGACGCGGTTCCGGGAGACGCCATCCGCTTCGGCCCTCGGGCCCCGCCCCGCCGACTCCCCACACGGGCATCCGGCAGCGCGGCGGCGCACCTGGTGAACGGCGCCCTCACCGCCCCGGCCGCCGCAGTGACGCTCGGCTACGGCTGGAAGGGCGCCCCGGCAGCCTGTCCGCCCGGCGGTATGGACGCGTCCGGCTTCGACCGTGAGGGCCTGTACGCCCTGTTCATGCTGAACGACTTCGGCAGCTTCGCCGGCTGGAGGTCGTGATCGCGGCCGGCGCGTTCGTCTGGGCGGCCTTGCGGGAGCGCGTCGTCCCGATCCGGATCGGCGTGCTCAGCCTGCTGCCCGTCCGGGCGGTGGCGGCCTTCACCGGCAGCGCCGGACTGCCCGGCTTCCGAGGCGCCGTGGGTCCCTTGCGGATGGCGGTGGCGCTCCACGGCCTCATCCGGCCTCTCGCCGGTCTCTCCGTCGGACGCGGCGCCAACGGCAGGTGGTGCGGGGAGCCCCTGCTGCACCCGTTCCGCGCCCACCGTTCGTATCCCGCTCACTGCGGCTCCGGCTGGTACTGCGCCAGCAGCACCCGCACCTGGTCGTCCGTGAGCTGCCGTCCCAGCGCGAACCGGTGCTCGAAGTCCTCGGGGGACAGGGCCCGGCGTACGCGGTCGGTCTGTCCGGGCGCGTCCAGCGGGTCCATGGCAGCCGGTGAGAAGCCGACCTTCGCGCCGCGTTCCTCCACGACTCCGAGGAGCGTCGCGCCCCGTGGGGCGTCGCCGGTCAGGGCCAGGGCGGCGGCAGTGGTGTGGGCGACCACCAGCCAGGACGTGACGTCGCCGTCCTTGTCCAGCACCCGGAGCACGGACAGGCCGGCCTGCACCGCCGCCTGCGGCCGTCCCAGATCGATGTCGGTCTTCATGCCCAGCCAGGTGGAGGACGCCTCCACGAGACGGTGCCCGCAGGAGTGGGCCACCCGGACGGCCCGTTCCAGCGCCTCGTGCGCCGCCCCCGCCCGCCCGGCCAGCCGAAGCAGCATGCCGAGCCCCATCAGGGCCTCGGCCTCCAGCCACCGCTCCCCGGTGCAGCGCGCCAGCTCGACCGCGGCCTGCGCATTCGCCGCTGCCTCAGGCTCGCCGGCGAGACCGCCGAACAGGGCCCGGTATGTGAGTGCCACCCCCTCGGTGACCAGGTCCTGCGCCGCTCGGGCGTCCCGCGCGGCGGCGTGCATCGCCCGGGCCGCACCGACGAAGTCACCCGCGAGGTACAACAGCCCGCCCTGCCCGACGAGCGCCCGTGCTCGCAGGCCGGGCCCCGCGCCGGGGCTGAGGTCGAGGGCGGCGGCCAGCCAGCCCAGGCCCTCGGCCACGTGTCCCTGGCGGTACCAGTACATGCTCAGCGCGCCCGCCAGCCGCAAGGCGTACTCCCCGTCCCCGGCCAGCAGGGCCGAGTTGAACGCGGACCTGATCTCCGGGACGTCCCGCGTCAGCTGTCGCTGCGCCGTCAGCGCGTCCTCACCGCGCAGCCGCCCCTCAGCCGCCTCCGCGCGCGCCAGCACCCAGGCCCGGTGCGCCTCCTGCGCCGCGGCCCACTGCGTCGGCTCGGCATGCACCCGCCCGAACTCCTTGAGCGTCTCGAGCAGTTGGTAGCGGCGCGGTGTGCTGCCGGGCTCCACCGCCACCAGCGACTTGTGCACGAGTGAGGCGAGCGGGGCGATGACGGGCCGGCCGCAGACCGCGGTGACCGCGTCCAGGTCGAAGCAGCCCGCGAACACGCTCAGCCGGTGGAAGAGTTGCCGCTCCTCCGGCTCCAGCAGCCGGTGGCTCCACGCCACGGCCTCCTGGAGTCCCCGGTGCCGTTCCGGGCCGCTTGCCGCACCACCCACCAGGACCGCGAAGCGGTCGTCCAGCGCTGCCGAGATCTGCTCCACCGACAGTATCCTGCTCTGCCCTGCCGCCAGTTCGATCGCCAGCGGCAGACGGTCGAGTTCGGCGCAGATCCGCCCGACGACGTCGAGTTCGTCCCGGCTCGGCTCCCACCCGGGCACCCTGGCTGTCGCCCGCTCCAGGAAGAGCTCGGTGGCCTGCTGGGCACTCAGCCGGGGGACCTCGTGGACGACCTCGCCCGTCACCCCGAGCGGCTCCCGGCTCGTGGCCAGCACCCGCAGCCCGCCGCAATGGGTCAGCAGCCGTACGACGACCTCCGCGGCGGCGGCCAACAGGTGCTCACAATTGTCCACGACCAGCAGCAGCTCACGGTCCGCCAGCACCTCGGCCAGCCGCTCCGCGGTGTCCGCCCGGATGCCCAGAACCTGGGCGATGCTGCCGGGCAGCAGGGCCGGGTCGTTGAGGGAGGCGAGTTCCACCAGCCACGGCCCGTCGGCGTCGGCATGCGCCCGCGCCACCTCCAGCGCGAGCCACGTCTTGCCCACGCCGCCCGGCCCGGTCAGCGTCACCAGCCGGTGCGCGGCCGACAACTGCCGCACGGCCGCCAGTTCCTCGTCCCGCCCCACCGACTTCGCCAGGGAGAGCGGCACATTGCCGGTGCGCGACCGCGCTTCGCCGCCCTCTGCCTTGTCACCGTCACCCGGGCTGTGGCTCACGCCCCTTGCGGCGCCCGTGACCAACGTGGCGAGGCCACCGTCCTGGGTACGCCCGACGACCGCGGCCACGCTGTCGTCCTGCGCCAGCAGCGCCGCCTCCAACTCCCGCAGGCCCGGGCCCGGGTCGACGCCGAGTTCTTCGGCGAGCGTGTGCCGTGCGGTGCGCAGTGCACCGAGCGCGTCGCCCTGCCGTCCCGACCGGTACAGGGCGAGCGCCAACAGCTCCCAGCCCCGCTCGCTCAGCGGGTGCTCGGCCGTGTACGCGCCGAGGTCCCCGACCACTGAGGCATGCCGCCCCAGCGCCAGCTCCGCCGCATACAGGTCCTCGTACGCGGCGAGTCGCAACGCCTCCAGCCGTACGGCCTCGGGTACGGCGAAGGAGGCGTCGGCGAAGTCGGCGTAGGCCGGCCCCCGCCAGAGGCCGACGGCCTCACGCAGCGCACGGGCCGCGCCGGCGGCGTCGCCGGCCCGCAGCGACTGCTGCCCCTGCGAGGTCCGTTCGGTGAACCGCTCGGCGTCGATTCCCGCTGCCCCCAGCCGAAGCGCGTAACCGGTCCCCTCCCGGACCAGGACGGTGGCGGCCTGCCGTGCCGTGCGCTCCGGTTCCAGGGCCTTGCGCAGATCACGGACGTAAGAGTGGAGGGCCGACGTGGACGGCCGCCGCATCCCGTCCCAGGCCTCGGCCAGTAGGGTGTCCGCCGGGACCACCCGCCCGCGCGCGGCGACCAGCACTGCCAGCACCGCTCGCTGCCGAAGTCCGCCGAGCGAAACCTGACGGCCCGCCACCGTGGCCGTCGTCGACCCGAGTACACCGATCCATGTGTCCACGCCGTTCCACTCCGCCTCTGCCCCGATCCGCGCGATCCGAAGCTCCGTTCGGGCGTGCCGCCGTTGGGCCCGGGGGTGCCACGAGGCAGGCACGGACGACCGCTGCGGTCGCCTAGTCGCCGATGTCCCAGCGATGCAGCCACCGGCGACTGAGAATCCACTTGGACTTCACTGCGTCGTGTCTCCCAATTCCTTTGAGGGCGTGGAGACATGGCGGCATGGCGGCACCAGCGGCGACGACGGGGTGGCCGATGTCGTGCTGGACGCGTTCGGCTCTCACATTCCATTGTTAGATCTCACAGATACATGTTAGAAATGAGGCATGGGTGTCGCCGATCGTTTGGACCTGACCCTGCGGTTGGTGCAGGGCTCGGACCGGGTCTCCGTGTCCGAGCTCTCCCACCGTCTGGGCGTCTCGGAGATGACCGTGCGCAGGGACCTGGACGCGCTGGAGCGCCAGGGCCTGGTGCGCAGGGTGCACGGCGGTGCAGTCGCAACCCGCCCGCTTGAGGAGGGCGGGGGCTTCGCCGCCAGAGAGCAGTGGCAGCCCGCGACGAAGGAACGGCTGGGCGCGGCCGTCGCCGCGCTCGTGGAGCCCGGCTCGCGGGTGCTTCTGGACGCCGGCACCACCACCGTCCACGTCGCCGAACACCTGGCCGGCAGGGGTCCCCTGACGGTCACCGCGCTGAGTCTGCAGACGGCGGCCCGACTGGCCGACCGGCCGGGAATCGAACTGCTGGTCGTGGGAGGCCGCTCCCGCCCCGGTGAGCACTCCCTGGTGGGACCACTGGCGCTGCGCACGCTGGAATCGCTGAGCTTCGACTGCTTCGTGATGTCCATCGGCGGCGTCCACGCCCAGCAGGGCTGGTCCGAGTTCTCCCTGGAGGACGCCGCCGTCAAACAGGCCGGCCTCGCCCAGTCGGCCCGCACCATCGCGGTCGCTGACGCCACCAAGCTGGGCGTTCGCGCGTTCAGCAAGGTCGCTCCGCTCGACGCGGCGCACTGCTTCGTCACCGACGCGGCCGCCGAAGACGCGGCCACCCACCCAGGCGGCCCGCAGACCCTCCAGGCCTTGCGGAAAGCCGGTGTGGAGACCCTTCTGGTCTGACACGGACCACGAACACCACCGAGGAGCACCCCTGTGCAGCCTGCCGCACCCCGGTCACTGATGATTCTCGTCGCCGGCCCCTACCGCTCGGGCACCGGCGACGACCCCCACAAGCTGGAGGCCAACGTCAGGGCGATGAACGAGACCGCCCTCGAACTCTTCCGCGCCGGCCACCTGGGCGTCACCGGCGAGGCGCTCGCGCTGCCGCTGCTGGAGACCGCAGGCAGCACCCGGCCGGGCGACCCGGTCTACGAGGAGATCTTCCACCCCGTCGCCCAGCGGCTCCTGTCCCGCTGTGACGGGGTCCTGCGGATCGGTGGGCCTTCCGAGGGCGCCGACATGATGGTCGCCCAGGCCCAGGCTCAGGGCAAGGCCGTCTACACCGGCCTTGGAGAGATCCTCGCGCCGCGATGAACGCAGGCGCGGCACACCGGACCGCCGTGGCCGCACCGGCACGGCTGCGACCTGACCGGCGACCCGCGCGTGCGGATCCACGACGTGGAGGTGCCGAGGGAGAGACGTTTCCAGTGATCTCCAAGTCGGGGAGCACATGCTTCTTCCGTCACGCGTTCACCCGCTTCGAGCACACCTGGAATCCAGTTCTCAGGAAGTTCGACAGACAAGGAAGAAACAAGATCCCATATGACTTCGACGAACCAGAACGACAACAAGGTTCGCCTGGCGATAGTAGTGGCGGCATTCGCCGTCCTGCCCCTGTTCGTCGGTCTGAGCTTCAAGTCAACCTCCTCCGTGAATGGTGTGATCACGGAGTACAGCTACTTCGGTCTCACCGACATCGTTGTAGGCCTGGCAGGCATCGTCTACGCCGTGCGGCAGCGGAGCACCGCACGCGTCAGGGGAAACCTCACACCCAAGGTGAAGTTCCTGCTGGTGCTCCTGCTCGCGGTGAGTGTGTTCCAGATCGTGCGGGGCTCAGGTGTCGTGCCTGCGACGACCGACTGCACGGCGGGCTACAGCTTCGACCTCTGCAAGCCCGCCGCGGACTGACACCAGGACGCTCGTTCCGGCGGACGGCCCACCGGGCGCCTGTCGGCGTTCGCGAGCACGTCACGCCCGGCCGGCCTCAGGAGCCGGTGAGGACGACGAGTCGCTGGGTCGCCCGGGTCATCGCGACGTAACGGTCGACCGCCCCCTCGACGCCGTCGCCGAACCTCTCCGGATCGACGAGGACGACAGGTCGAACTCGAGCCCCTTCGCCAGCTCCGGGGACAGCGACCGGACACGGGCCGTCGGCCGGAACGCGGGATCGCCGATGACGCGGGCGATCCCGTCGGCGTGCGAGGCGAGCCAGGCGCCGAGGACCGTGTCCAGGTCCGCGACGGAGCCGTACTCGACGGGGACGCCGGTGCCGCGCACGGAGACCGGCACGTTGGCGTCCGGGAGCGCGGCCCGGATGACCGGCTCGGCCTCCGCCATGACCTCGCGCGGTGTCCGGTAGCCGATGCTCCGGGAGGCCAGCCGGATCCGGTCGAACCCGACCCGCTCCAGCCGCTCCTGCCACGACTCGGTGAAGCCGTGCCGGGCCTGGGCGCGGTCCCCGACGACGGTGAAACTCCGCGACGCACACCGTGTCAGCAGCATCTGCCACTCGGCGTCGGTCAGTTCCTGCGCCTCGTCGACGACGACGTGGTCCCCCCACGCCACAGGGCAGTGGGGGAAGGTCCGGGTCGGCGACGGGCAGTTCGGACTCGTCGACCAGGCTGACCCGGGCGTCCGCGCCGCGCAGCGTGGTCACCAGGCCCTCGCCGTCGTCACCGTCGGCGCCGGAGTCGGCCACGGCCTCGATCAGAGTGTCGACGACCCGTGCCATCCGCTCGCGCTGGGCGGCGAGAACGGCCTCCGGCCGGCGCTTGCGCCGCGCCGTCTCCGGATCGCCGAGCCGCTGCCGCGCCGCGTCCAGCGGCGGCAGGTCGGACACCGTCCAGGCGCGGCCGTCCGCGCGCCGCAGCCTGCGCACCTCGTCGGGGCTCAGCCACGGGGCGCACAGGCGCAGATAGGCGGGCACCGTCCACAGATCCGACACCAGGTCGGCCGCTTCGAGCAGCGGCCATGAGCGGCCGAACGCCGTCAGCAGCTCCCTGTTCCGCCGCAGTGACCGCCGCAGCAGGTCGGGCGAGACGTCGCCCTCGTGCTTGTCCACCAGGATCGTGAGCAGTTCCTCCCAGACCCGGTGGCGCGCCTCGTTGTGCGGCGTTCCGGGTTCCGCGGCGTCGAACGCCACGGCCCAGTCCTCGGCGGTGAGCCGGACGTCGGACCAGTGACTGGTGACCGTCATCCCCTCGGCGGGCGGCTCCTCGTAGAACCTGACGGCCGTCTCGATCGCCCGGACCATGTCCGCGGAGGACTTCAGACGGACGACCTCCGGGTCGGTCTCGACGGTCGCCCCGGCGCCCTCGGCGACGAAGTCCCGCAGGACGCAGGTCTGCACGCCCTCCTCACCGAGGCTGGGCAGCACATCGGCGACGTAGGCGAGGTAGGGCCGGTGCGGGCCGACGAACAGCACGCCGCGGACGCGGAGGCCGAACACGCTCCGAGAACGCGTCGGGTTTCCTGAACACCGACGCCGCGAAGGCGTCGTTCGTTCGGAGACCCGGCGCCCGGCCCCGTCCAGTGCGCTCCCAGCCGACTGCCAGTGCCGTGGCCCATCGTGGGCGGTGAGGCGAGCGCCTCGCAGCAGCCGCCCGGTGCGCCGGGCTTGACGGACGACGGGGAACGGGGAACGCCGCATGGGCGAGACGGGGACGAAGGGGATGAAGGGGTACGTTCGGGTGGCCGGGAGTGGGGGAGTGCGGGGGATCCGGCGCGGTCTCGTGGCGGCGGTGGCCGTCGGCGGCGTCCTGCTCGCCTCGGGATGCCGGACGGGCGATGCCGCCATCGACGTGGACGGCACCGGCCGCCCGTCGGTCGGGGCCTCCGCCGAAGGGGACGGAGCGGACCAGGGGTCGGCCGGCGGCGCCCTCAAGGTCACGGGCGTGTCGCTGGCCGTCGTGCCCGCCAGTCTCACCTCGGTGAAGTGCAAGACGGCCGTGCCGGAGAGCTACCTGGCGGTCATCACCTTCGCCAAGGGGCACCGGGGAGGCAAGGTCACCGTCCGCTACGGCGCGACCAGCAGCACGATGAAGGAGGAGACGCTGAGCGTCCCGGCCGGCAAGACGTCGGTGACGAAGAGTTTCTTCTACTCGGAGTACATCGTGAGCAACTCGCTCGCCGCCGCGCAGGTGAACGTGGTCGCACCCAACCTCGTGCAGTCGGCGACCGTCCGCCCCACGGGCGCGTGCAGCGACGGCGGCATGTGGGACATGGGCACCGACAGCGGCGCCACGGGCGGCTACTGACCCGGCGGCCGGACCGTTCGAGGGCTCGGGGCCTCGCACACCGCGAGGTCCCGAGCCCGTTGCCGTATGCCGTGACGCGGGCCACCCCGCCGGTCCTCCGACCCATATGTCACCTTCAGTCCTTACATCCCCTGCATCCTCTGCGTCCCGGTGATCCCGCTGTCGCAGTGAACCGCTGCCGTCTGGCACGCTATGCGCCAGAACTGTGAGAAAAGGCGGGGCATCGGTGGACATACAGGTCGGTGTGCTGGGGCCGATGACGGCCACGGTCTCGGGCCGGCACACCGGCCTCGGCGGACTGCGGCAGCGCGCCGTCCTCGCCGTGCTGGTCGCCGCGCGCGGCCGCATGGTTCCGGAGGACCGGCTGCGCGCCGACGCCTGGGGGCAGACGCGCAGCGCGTCCGCGGCCACGCTCCACTCCTACGTCGGCGAACTGCGCAAGCTGCTGGAACCCGGCCGCCCCGCCCGGCAGCCCGCCCAGGTCCTGGTGCGCGAGGGCGTCGGCTACGCGCTGCGGCTGGACGCGGAGGCGGTGGACGCCGAGTGGTTCACCACGCTGACCGAACGCGGGCAGCACCTCCTCCAGGGCGGCGACGCCGCCGCGGCGGTGGCGGCGTTGCGCGAGGGACTCGCCCTGTGGCGGGGCCCGGCCTACGCGGAGTTCGCCGACGCCACCTTCGCCCTGCCGGAGATCGCCCGTCTGGACGGTCTGCGCCTGGCGGCCCAGGAGGACCTGTACGCCGCCGAACTGTCGACGGGCCGGCACGCCGTGATCGTCGGCGACCTGGAGAAGCACACCGCCGAGCATCCCCTGAGCGAACGCGGCTGGGAGCTGCTGACGCTGGCCCTGTACCGGTCGGGGCGCCAGGGCGACGCGCTGGGCGCCCTGCGCGCCGCGCGCCGCACCCTCGCCGAGGAACTGGGCGTCGACCCCGGGCCCGGGCTGCGGCAGCTGGAGACGGCCGTCCTCGCACAGGACGACGACCTCGCCGCGCCCCCCGCGGCCCGGCCGGCGTCGGCCGCGCCGCGGCCCGCGGTCCGGCCGTCCTTGTGGCCGCCCGCGCCGCCACCGGCGGACCCGGACGGCCCGCAAGCGGCACCCGTGGCCGCGCGGCCGCCGGCCCCCTCGGACGCCGTCGCCGTCGCCGCCGCGCGCCGGTCGCCGCACACGCCGGGCACGCCGCTGGTCGGCCGGGACCGCGACATCGCCGAGGTCGCCGCGCTGCTGCGGCGGCCGGAACACCGGCTGGTGACGCTCACCGGGACGGGCGGGGTGGGCAAGACGCGGCTGGCCGTGGCGGTGAGCCGGCGGCTGGCGGACGACTTCCCCGACGGGACCGTCTTCGTTGCGCTCGCCTCGGTGCGCGACCCCGCGCTGGTGCTGTCGGTCGTCGGCCACGCCGTCGCGCCCGGAGCGCAGGAGGGGCTGGACGTCGAGGCGCTGGTCGTCGACCAGGTGCGAGGCCGGCGGATGCTGCTCGTGCTCGACAACTTCGAGCACGTCACCGACGCCGCGCCGGCGGTGGCCCGGCTGGTCGCCGCGTGCCCGCTGCTGAGCGTGCTGGTGACGAGCCGGGCGGCGCTCCGCGTCCGCGACGAGACCGTCCACCCGGTGCACCCCCTGGACCTGCCGTCCGGCTCGCGGACGGACCCGGAGGCCGTCGGGTCGGCCTCCGCGGTGCGGCTGTTCGTCGAACGCGCCCGCGCCGTGGCACCCGGATTCGCGCTCACCCCGGACAACGCCCCCACCGTGGCCGCCGTCTGCGAGCGGCTCGCCGGCATCCCGCTGGCCCTGGAGATCGCCGCGGCCAAGGCCCGTTTCCTGCCCCCGTCGCTGCTGCTCGCCCGGCTCGACGAGGCGATGGCCGCAGACGGGGCACGGGACCTGCCCGACCGCCAGCGGACCATGCGCGCCACCCTCGACTGGAGCTACGGCCTGCTCGGCGAGCCCGAACAACGGCTGTTCCGGCGCCTGGGGGCCTTCTCCGACAGCTTCACCCTGGAGGCCGCGGAGGCCGTCGGCTCCGGCCCGGAAGGCGACGACCCGGTGCTCGGGCCGCTGGCGGAACTGGTGGACCAGTCGCTCGTCGTCACGGTCACCGACAGGGACGGCCGGTTCCGCTACCGCATGCTCGAACCGGTGGCCCAGTACGCCCGGACCCACCTCGCCCGCGGCCGCGCGGAAGCGTGGGCGGCCGGCCACGCCCATGCCGTCTACTTCCTGGAGCTGGCCGAGCGGGCCGCGCTGGAGCACATGGGCGCCGAACAGGTGCGCTGGCTGGAGGTGACCGACGCCGAGCACGGCAACATGACCCGGGCGATCCACTGGGCGCTCAGCGACGGCTCGCCCGAGACCGCGGGCCGGCTGGGCTGGGCACTGTGGCTGTACTGGTGGCTGCGGGGGGACCTGCTGGTCGGCCGCCGCGCGCTGGAGGCGACCCTGGAGCAGCCGCTGCCGGCCGGGCTGCGCTCCCGGGTGCAGTCCGCGGCCGCCGCGATGGCCTTCGCGCAGGGCGACTTCGCGGCCGCCGGCCGCTGGTGGCAGCAGGCGGACGCGGACGGGGAGACGGCGCAGGACGTGGCGGCGCGGGCGCATGCGCTGCCCGGCATCGGACTGGTCGCGCTCGCCGAAGGCGACCCGGGGAAGGCCGCGGCCCTGTTCCGCGACTCGATCCCGCTGGCGGAGCGGGCCGGTGCGACGGGCCCGTGGCTGTGGTCGCTGATCCACGTGTGGCTCGGCACGGCGATCATGATGGAGACGGGTCCCGCGGACGCCGTCCCGTACATCGAACTCGGGCTCGCCTCCGCACGCAGCCGCGGCGACCTCCTCGCGATCTACGTCGCGCTGTTCAACCTCTCCCAGGCCAGGATCAGCGAGGGCGACCACGAGCGGGCCAGGGAGCACCTGGAGGAGGGCGTGCGCCTGTCGGAACAGACGCGCGACCTGGCCAACCTGGCCTACTTCCTCGACACGCTGGCGGTCGTGGAGGACGCCGCCGGGGACGCCGTACGCGTCGCGACGCTGCTGGGCGCCGCACAGTCCCTGCGCGAGTCCGTGGGCTCCCCGGTCTACGGCTACTACCAGCCGGACGACTCGCTGCGTGATGCCGCGGCCGTTCACGCCCGCGAGACGCTGGGCGGCGCGGCCTTCGACGAGGCCGTCGCCGTGGGCCGCTCGTTCACCTTCGGCGAGACCGTCGCCTACGCCGTCCGCCGCCCCTGACCGGTGGCCGGCGTCGCCTACGCCGTCCGCCGCCCCTGACCGGTGGCCGGAAGGCCCCGCGAGGCGGGCCGGAGAGCGGTGCCGTCCCGCGGTCGCCATGCCGTGGACGCCGGTCCGTGCGAGCACTGGGTGCGCGCATCCAGTCGCTTCCCAGGTGATTGCCAGCGGTCGACGGCACCGTCTGACAGGAAGGCGGTCGCCGATCCTGTGGTGACGCCTCGTCACATCGAGGGCGGCCCTCGTTCCGAGCGCCGCGCCCGTCCGCGTCGATCCGGCCGGCGGCAGACCGCCGGTCGTCAGGGGGAGCCGTTCATGCGCGTCACGCCTATTCCCGCACTCACCGCCGCCGTCCTCGCCCTCGTGCTGCTGGCCGGCTGCCGGACCGACGGCCTCGGGGGCGCGCACGGCAGATCCTCCAAGGGCACATCCAAGGGCACAACCTCCAAAGGGAACTCCAGGGGCTCCTCCAAGGGCATGTCCAAGGGCTCCTCCAGGACGGGGCCGTCCGCCGGGCCCGGGAAGACGCGGACCGCCCGGCCCTCCGCCACCGCGAGCGCGCGCCGGGTGGTCGACGCCGCCACGGCGGGCGGACTGGCCAGGGTCACCGGGCCGGCCGCGCCCGGCGACGCGGTCATCGACCCGGGCGAGATGCGCGGCGGCATGCGTCTGGTGGTGAACGGCTACGCCCGCTCCGGCGCGGGGAGCGGCGACGCCGTCCTCGTCGTCGCGGTCGACAATGTGCCCGAGGAGACCACCAGGCGCCGCGAGCACCTGTGGCGGGGCATGCTGGACCACATCCGGTGGGACGACGACCAGGGCCGGCCCGAGGCCCGGCCGGTCGACGACCCGGGCGCCCTCGGCGGCTCGGTGGAGTGCATGCTCGCCTCGCTCGCCGAGGACGGCGACGTCATCTGCGGCTGGGCCGACGCCGGCACCGCGGGCGTGGCCCACTTCCCCGACAGCACCCCGGCCGAGGCGGCCGAGCTGTTCGTCGCGATGCGCGCCGACCTGGAGAAATGAGTCCCGGCTGCCCGGCGCCGCCCCCCGTACGGCGCCGGAAAGCCGGTCTCGGCACGGCGGCGAAGGGTGCCGATGAGAGGTTTCGCCGCCTGCCATGTCCCCAGGGTGTCCGCCGGGGCTGGGAAGCGGCTGGGAACCGGATCGGAAACGGAGGCTCCGATTCCAGAGAGATTCCGGACCGGCCCGTCCGGCGCTCCGGGTACCCGGCGTCCCGAGCAACCGGCGCCCCGTGCACCCGGCGGCGCACCCGGCGGGCGGCCTCATCCCAAGAGGTCCCGGATGTAGGCGGTCGCCTCGGCGCGTGCCAGCCCGCGCCCCTCGGCGAACCGCGCGTCGAATTCCTCCGCGCTGAGCGCCGCCCGCACGGCCTCGGCGTTGCGCGGTCCGTCCAGGGGATCCATCCGCTCCGGGAAGAAGCCGATCCGCCCGCCGATCGCCGCCACCGTGCCCAGCAGCACGGCGCCGTCCCCGGGACGGCCCAGCATCGTCAGGCAGCCCGCGAGCGAGTGCAGGCCGACCAGCCAGGAGGTGACGTCCCACTCCTCGTACAGCTCCTGCACCAACTCCCGGGCACGGCACACCAGATGATCCCGGTCGCCCATGTCCATCGCGATCTTCAGGCCGATCCAGGTGGACGACAGCGCGGCCCACTCGTGCCCGGACGCGTGGGCCGCCGACACCGCGCGCACGATCAGCGCGTCGGCCGCCGCCAGGTCGCCGCTCGCCCGGGCGACCTGCCCGAGCACCATCAGCGCCTCGGCCTCCACCCACGGCTGGGCCGCCTCGCGGGCCAGTGCGAGCGCCCGCTCGCCCAACTCGGCCGCGCCCGCCACGTCGCCGGTCGCGGCGAGGAAGTACGCGCGGTAGCACAGCACCAGCGCACGGTGCTCGGGATCCTCCGCCTCGAGGGCGAACGGCTGCGCCGCGTCCAGGGCGGCGCCCGCGGACGGCAGGTCACCCGAGAGGTAGTGCAGCACCGCCTTGCCGATGTAGCCCCGGGCGTACAGCGCGGGGTCGGCCGGCGGCGCCTCCGCGAGCCCGCGGGTGAGCCAGTCCAGGCCCTCGCCGACGTGCCCGCGCCGGTAGAAGAACCAGTACAGCTCGGTCGCGATGCGCAGGGCGACGGCCGGCTCCCCGGCCGCGAACGCCGACGTGATGGCGGTGCGGAAGTTCGGCAGCTCCGCCTCCAGGCGGCCGAGCCAGCGCGAGGTGTCGGCGCTGCGCGCCCGGCGGCCGGCCTCCTCGGCGAACTGCTCGGCCCACGCCCGGTGACGGGCGGCCACCTCGCGGCGTTCCCCGTCGGTCAGCTGCCGGTCGCCGTAGTGGCGCAGTGTCTCCAGCATGCGGTAGCGGCGCGGCTCGGTGCCCGGCTCGACCGTCACCAGCGACTTGGCGACCAGGCCGGTGATCCGCGACAGCGCGGCGGAGTCCCCGGTCACCCGGCGTGCGGCGTCCAGGTCGAAGCTGCCCGCGAACACGCTGAGCCGGTCGAAGAAGCGCCGCTCGGCGACGTCCAGCGACTCGTGGCTCCAGGCGACGGCCGCCTCCAGCGAGCGGTGCCGCTGCGGCGCGGTGCGGGTGCCGCCGCTGAGCAGGGCGAAGCGGTCGTCCAGGTGGTCGGCGATCTGTCGCACCGACAGGGTGCGGCTGTGCGCGGCGGCGAGCTCGATCGCCAGCGGCATGCCGTCGAGCGCGCGGCACACCTCGGCGAGCGTCAGGAGTTCCTCGTCGGAAGGCTGCCAGGTGGGCACGAGGGTGCGGGCACGGTCGCGGAAGAGGCGGACGGCCTCGGAGTCGGGGCCGTCCGCGTTCAGCGGCGGCAGGTCGAGCACGGCCTCACCGGCGATCCGCAGGGGCTCCCGGCTGGTGGCGAGCACCCGCAGCTCGGGGCACTGCTCCAGCAGCGACTCCACGAGTACGGCGGCGGCGTCGATGACGTGCTCGCAGTTGTCCAGCACGAGCAGGGCGCTGCGGCCGGCCAGCGCCGGGGCCAGCGAGCGGGCGGAGTCCGCGCCCGCCAGGCCGAGCACGGAGCCGATGGCGTGCGGCAGGTCGGCCGGGTCCGTGACGGTCGTCAGCTCGACGAGCCAGGGACCGTCGAGATCGTCGCGGGCCGCCGCGGCCTCGTTGGCGAGCCTGGTCTTGCCCATGCCGCCCGGTCCGACGACGGAGACCAGCCGGTGTTCGTCCAGCAGCGCGCGCAGGCCCGCCAACTGCTCCTGGCGACCGACGAAGCTGGAGACGTGCCGGGGCAGGTTGCGGGTGCGGTCGGAGGCGGACGCCGTCCGCACCGGCTCCGGGCCGGACCCGGTCCGGGCGGCCGGAGCGAACGCCGCCGCGACGGGCCGGGGCAGATCCAGCGAGGGGGACTGCGCGAGGATGTCCGCCTCCAGCTTGCGCAACTCCGGGCCCGGGTCGGCGCCGAGCTCGTCCACCAGTCGCTCCCGGACGGTGCGCAGCGCGGCGAGCGCGTCTCCCTGCCGCCCGCACCGGTACAGCGCCAGGGCCAGCAGCGACCACGTCCGCTCCCGCAGCGGGTGCTCGTCGGCGTGGGCCTGCAGCGCGGCGACGGCCGTCACGTGCTCGCCCTGCCGCAGGGCGCACGCGAAACGGTCCTCACGGGCGGCCAGTCGCAGCGCCTCCAGCCGCACCACCTCGGGGCGGGCGAACGCGGCGTCGCGGCAGTCGGCGTAGGCGGGGCCGCGCCACAGCCGTTCGGCGGCGTCCAGCTCCTCGGCGGCGCGGGCCGGGTCACCGGCGGCCAGGGCGCGGCTGCCGAGCTGGGCGTGCTGGGTGAAACGTTCGGCGTCCACGGCCTCCGGCGGCACGCGCAGCACGTAGCCGGGGCCCTGCCGCACCAGGAGCGCGGACGGTGCGCGGGCCGCGCGGTCCGGTTCCAGGGCCCGGCGCAGCGAGGCGACGTAGCCGTGCAGGGTGGTGACCGCGCTCGCGGGCGGCGCGCCCTCCCACAGCTCGTCGACGATCCGGTCCGCGCTGACCATGCGGCCTCGCTCGGACACCAGCAGGGCGAGGAGCGAGCGGGGCACCCGGCCACCCAGCGCGGCGGGCTCACCGGCCACGTCCGCGCTGATGCGTCCCAGTACCCCCAGGCGTATGTCGGTCATGCGTCCCCTTGCCGATCGTTTCCGCGTTCGCGAGAGCTTCTTGCCTGCGGCTGGCAACCCACTGGGGAAGGGGGCTCCGGCTCGCTGCCAGCGGCTTCCCAGTCAGATCCGTGAGGGTTCCTCCCGTGGCCGACGCCAGGCCCGAAGCAGCGAGGACTGCTGGAACACCTGATCCCACGGTCCGGGCGGGCGCACTCCGGCGCGCCCGCCCGGTGCCCGCCCGGATCCGGAACGCACAGCGCGGCCAAGGAGCCCACACCATGATCCTGATCATCAGCGACCCGCAAGACGTCACGGTCCACTTCGTGCTCCCGCACCTGGAGCGGTTCGGCGCCGAGGTGCTGTGGTGGAACGAGGACCGCTTCCCGGCGGAGAGCCGCCTGACCCTCCAGGTGCGAGGCGGCCTCCCCGGCGCGCTGCTGCACACCGGCGGCGCCACCCACGACCTCGCCGACGTGACCGCGGTGTGGGTACGCCGCCCCGAACCCGCCCGCGCGGCGGACAGTGTCCGGGAACCGACACACCGCGCCTGGGCGGAGCACGTCTCGACGTACTTCCTGCGCGGCCTGAAGGAGATCCTGCCGGCGCGCCGCTGGATGCCCGGACCGGTCTCACGCGCCGCCGTCGCCGACAACAAACTGGTCAACCTGACCCGAGCGGCCGAGCTGGGCTTCACCGTCCCGGACACCCTGGTCACCAACGACCCGGACGAACTCGTGCCCGCCTGGGAGACCGCCGGCGGACGCCTGGTCAGCAAGGCGCTCACCTGCCGCGACGTCCGTGTCGACGGCGAGCGCCACCACATGCACACCGTGCCGGTGCGCCGCCGCGACCTCGCCGGACGCGCCCGCATCCGCCACGCACCGGTGATCCTCCAGCCCGAGGTGCCCAAGCGGGTGGAGCTGCGGGTCACCGTCGTCGGGGGAGAGGTGTTCGCCGCCGAGACCGACTCGCAGGCCTGCCGCACCGCCGCGCGGGACCGGCGCCACCACCGGGACGCCGCCGTCGCCTCCCGCGAGCACCGGCTGCCCGACGAGGTCCGGCGGCGCTGCGTGGCCCTCGTCGAGTCGCTCGGGCTGTCCTACGGCGCGATCGACCTGATCCTCACGCCCGACGGCGACTACGTCTTCCTGGAGATCGACGTCAACGGCCAGTGGGGCTGGGTGGAGACGCTCACCGGCATGCCCATCGCCCACGCCGTCGCCGACTGGCTCAGCGCCGACGAACCCGCCCGCGGCTCCGCCGCCCCGACCGCCCCCGACCACCCCGCGAAGGTTGTGACGCCATGACCCCCGCCCCCGCCTCCACCGTCCCGGCCGCCTCCGCGCCGCCCACACCGGCCCCGGCCCTGTCCTTCGAAGCCGCCCTCGCCGAGGCCGTCACCCTGCTGCGCGCCCTGCCGCGCCGCCGCGAGAGCCTGCCCGGCGCCCGCCGCACCGCCGAGCACTGGGCCGCGGACGTGCGCCGCCGCGGCGGGCCCGCCGCCGTACTCGTCGTCGACGAGCCGCCGGGCACCCCGCTGGTCGACTACGACCTGCTCATCGACCACCCCGACGGCGGCTGCGTCGCCGTCAACCACCAGGCGGAGGACGGCCTGCCGTGGGCCGTCGACCACTCCACCCACTGGGCGGCCGGCCGGGTCCTCACCGTCGACGGGCTGCACTCGGTGTCCATCCCCGCCGCGCTGTACGTCCTGCGGGCGGCGGGCCTGCCCGACCGCACCCTGCACGACCAGCTCGTGGACCACGTCCTGCTGCTCGCGGACGCCCACGCCGACCCCCAGCCGGCGTCCCCGGCCGAGGTCCAGGCCGCCACGGACGACTTCCGCCGCCGCCTCGGCCTGCACAACCGCGACGCGCTGTTCGCCTGGCTCGACTCGCTCGGCCTCACCCGCGCCGCGTTCGAGCAGCAGATGACCGAGGAGGCGCTGGTGGCCCGGCTCCGCCGCCGCATCGCCGAGACCCAGGCCCACGACCATCTGCGCACCCACGAACGGGATTTCGAGCACGTCCACGCCGTATGGGCCACCGCACGGCAGGCCGCGCTCCTGGCCCCTCTCGCCGAGGCCGGCAGTGCCGAGGAGTTCGCCGTGTTCGCCCGCGCGGCGGCCGACGCGGGCGCGCCGCTGCGCGTGACCGCCGGCACGAGCCTGCCCGACGGCCTGCCGCTCCCACTGCGCGACCTCGCGGCGGGCACGCTCGTCCCCCGGCCCGTCCGGCACGACGGCGAACTCCTCGTCGGCGCCGTCCTCTCCCGCCGTCCCGCACCCCACGACGACGACACCCTCGCCGCGGCGGGCCGCGCGGCCGTCGCCGCGTGGCTGGCCGAACGCCGCTCCCGCGCGCAGATCACCTGGCACTGGCTCTGACCCCGCCCACCGGTCCGCCCCGGCCGCCGCGCGGTCCGCGCGGCGCCGGCTCACCCCGCGCGCCGGCCCGCACCGCGCTGAACGCTGTCGGCGCCGATATTCCGGACGACGACCCGGCGGGCTCCGGCTCGGCCGCCGCCGAGACGGGCACCGCCGCCCGTGCCGGCACCGGCGTGACCGAGTCGGACGGCCCGCCGCTGCGGCTCGGCACAGGGGCCTCGATCTACCGGGTCTCCGACGGCTCCTGCAGCCCGGATCTCGACCCCGACTGCCCCTACGTGCCGCCGGCCCTGGTCGGCGACGGGCACCTGACGCTGGACGGCGAGACCGGGTACGCCGCCGCCGACGGGCCCGTGGTGGACACCGCGGACAGCTTCACCCTGGGTGTCGTCGTACGCCTCGCCGACGCCGAGCCCGCCCACCCGATGACCGCGCTGTCGCAGGCCGGCGAGCACACCGACGCCTTCAGGGTGCGTTACGAGCCCTCCACGCACGCCTGGCAGCTGGTGATGCCCGAGAAGGACGAGGCCGGAGCGCCCGAGCGGGTGGTCTCACAGATCGAGGCCGCCGACGGAGGCGAAGGGCAGGGCCATCGTCTCGCCGTGGTCTACGACGACGCCACCGACACGATCAAGCTGTACCTCGACGGCGTCACCAACGCCCAGGCGACCGCGACCCTGCCCGACGGCTGGCACAGCGCCGGCGCCCTCCAGGTCGGCCGGGCGAAGGCCGGCGACGGCTGGGGCGAGTACCTGCACGGCGACGTGGACGAGGTGCAGGCCTACTCCGGAGCGTTCAGGGACCAGGACATCCCCTTCCTGGGGCTGGGCACGGACTACTGCCCGTGCTGACGGATCCGCGCCGACCCCGGTGACGTGACGTCAGGACGGCCCGCGCGAAACCGGGTTCGCGCGGGCCGTTCCGTTCCGCCCGCGCTCGCGACGCCCACTAGAGTGGGACGGTGACCTCCCTGCCGGAAGACCCGTCGCTCCCGCTCGGCGAAGACGACCGCGACACGGCCGTCCGGCGCGTGCAGGAGGCGTACGCCGCCGGGCACCTCTAGCACGAGGAGATGGACGAACGTCTCCAACGGGCGCTGACCGCCAGGACGCACGGCGAGCTCTCGCCGGTCCTGGCCTCGCTCCCGCTGGAGAGCCCGGGCACGACGTCCCTCATCGCAGCGGCCGGCGGACGGATCAGCAGGCGCGGCCCCTGGCGGGTGCCGCGGGCTCTCAAGGTCGAGTCCGCGTACGGACGCGTGCACCTGGACCTCTCCGAGGCGGTCATCGAGCACCCGCTGGTCGACATCGAGTTGCGGCTCGGCACCGGCAAGGCCAGGATCACGGTGCCTCGCGACGCCATCGTCGATCTCGACGGTCTGCGTACCGAATGGAAGGACACGCGCTACAAGGCCCGGCGGCGCTCCGGCCCCGGCGGGCCGACGATCCGGATCTCCGGCGCCATGGGGTTCGGACGGCTGACGATCCGTCACGCGCGGCGCTGATGCTCGACCGGGCCGCCGGCCGGCACCAGGACCACACGCCGCCGGCGATCCGTCTCACCAGCCTCCTCACAGCGGTCTCACCTGACGATCGGGCTGCGGCCGAAGGACAGGCCGAGGAACGCCACCGCGAGCCACAGGGGGCCCACGATGCCCTGGAAACCGGGCAGACCGGTGGCGCTCACGAACCCCGTCACCACCAGCACGGGCAGGACGCTGACCGCGCCGATCCAGCGCGAGACCGTGCGCTCCCGCAGCGCCATCCAGGCGATCGCGCCGGCGGCGACCACGACGCCGAGCCAGCCGATGAAGCTGCCGAAGTCGTTGAGCATGAACAGCACGTACAGGCCCGCACGGTCGAAGGCGCCCGCGTCCATGCCTCCGGGCAGGTAGACCGCCAGGGCGCCCTTCCAGCCGTAGCCGAGGGTCAGCGCGGCCGCGGACGCCGTCAGGGCGCCGCTGACCACATGGGCCGCCGTGCTGCCGGGCACCTGCGGCTCGACCCGGCGCCGCCACGCCCCGGCCAGCACCAGCAGCAGCGCCACGACGAGGAATCCGGCGACGATGCTGATGTGCGCCTTCGTCTGGGAGACGTCCGAGATCACCTTCGGGGTGAAGCCCTCGGGGTAGCCCTCGGGATGGATGTCGGTGACGAGCGTGGCCACCGCGCCGAGCAGTCCGGCGGCGACGCCGAACAGCGGCCAGCGGGCACGCCTCGACGAGACGTCGGGCGCGGAAGCGGTCCGGACGGCGGATGCGGCATCGGTTGCAGTCATGGTGATGTCTCCTCGGGAAGCGGCACGGGACCGGTCGGGACCGGTGCGGGCATCGATGCGGCGGCCGGGGCGGTGCGCGCCCCGGCCGCCGTACGCGAGTACTCTCGCCCGCCGCGCTGGGAAGGGACCGGGAGAACGCTGGCAGTGCGCAGGACCCGCGCCGGTCCCACCCGCCGCCTCCGTCCCCCGCTCACGACGCGACGAACAGGCCCGCCCAGAACAGCGCGAACGCCATCCAGAAGAAGCCGGCGGAGAGCCCGCCGAGCCACCGCAGCGGACCGCGGTCCACGTCTTCGGCGAGGCCTGCGCACACGCGGAAGGAGACCGCCAGCGCCAGCATCGCCAGCATGCCGACATAGACCCGTACGACCGCCTCGGTGCCGGCCGGCCGCACGGCCACGAACACCAGCAACAGCCCGGTGACCAGGGCCGCCACGGCGAAGAGGGCAAGCGCGGTGCGACCGGCGGCCCGTGCCGCGGCGCTGCGGCCCGGCGACGAGCCCGTCACCGGCCGGGCCGGACCCGGCCGGGGCGCGGCCGGTCCGCCGCCCGGCCCCCCGTTCTCGTGCGCGCGGCGCAGCGGATGCGACTTGGGCAACTCGTCGTACTCCAGCAGCCCGGCGCGGACCGCCAGGGCGTCCTGTTCGGGCGAGGCGGCCTTGTGCTCGCCCTTGAGGCCCCGCCGTCCGCGTGCGTGGGTGAGGACCGGCCGGCCGCCGCCGACGGGGGACAGCACGCCGCCGAACCGCAGGTCCCCCGCGAACCACGCCTGCTGCTGACCGCCGTCGGCGTCGAACGCCTCGTCCAGGACGCGCGGGGCGCACGGCGACCGGACGGAGGAGTTCAGCGGGCCGGGCCCCGGAACGCCGTGCACCCATACCCGCCCGGCGACGTCGGGATCGGCCAGCCGGAAGAACGGGCCCCGCCACTTGCGTGCGGAGGCCCGTTCCGCCTGGTCGTCCAGATCCGGCCCGCGCTCCAGCAGACACGGCCGCCACGGGTAGTGCTCCAGGACCAGCCGCGCCCGGCGGGCGTTGACCGAGGCGTGCCGGCAGTGCCACCGGTGGGCGGGCACGGCGACGACCAGACCCGTGCCGACCACCACGGCGACGAGCCACCGGGGCACGCCCAGCGCGGGGCACAGCCCCGACAGCACGGCGAGAAGCACGTAGGGGCCGAGGTGGCGTACCCGGTGCAGCGCTCTCGACCTGCGCCAGGCCCGGCGCGTGGCAGGACACGCGAAGGCGGTCGCCTTCCCGGGCGGCACACCGAACGCCCCGCTGTGCCCAGCGCCTCCGCTCGTTGACGACATTGGACTTCCTGTCTCTCGTCTCCGCTGTCACGGGCGGCCCTGGGAACCGCCCGTGACATGGTGCGTACCGCGACTGGGAAACCGCTGGGGACGGTGCTATTCGGCGGGCGCCTCCTGCGGCTCGGATGCCGTCGCATGCAAGGCCGCCTCCCACGAGTGGCTCGCGCGAGGCACCCTCAGCCGCGGCGACCTGCACGCCGACCGTCCTGGTGGAGTCCTCCGTCCCGGCCCCGCGTGATCGTCTTCGGCGCGGTCGACTTCGCCTCGGCGCTGGTGCGGGTCGGCAAGTTCCTCGGCCACCACGTGACGGTGTGCGACGCGCGCCCCGTCTTCGCGACGAGGGAACGCTTCCCCGGAGCGGACGAGATCGTCGTCGAGTGGCCGCACGAGTACCTGGCGCGCACCGACGTGGACGCCCGTACGGTGCTGTGCGTCCTGACCCACGACGCCAAGTTCGACGTGCCGCTCCTCGAACTCGCCCTGCGCCGGCCCGTCGCCTACGTGGCGTCATGGGCTCCCGTCGCACCCGCCTGCACCGTGACGCCCGGCTTCGCGAGGCCGGCCTCACGGACCGGGAGCTGGTCCGGCTGCGTTCGCCCATCGGCCTCGATCTCGGCGCCCGTACGCCGGAGGAGACCGCCCTGTCCATCGCCGCGGAGATCGTCGCCGCCCGCTGCGGCGGCGCCGGCCTGCCCCTCGCCGGCACGCACGGCCCGATCCACGACGATGCCGCCGCCCCGGCGGACGGCGGCGGCGTGCAGCCGGGAGCGGCCGGTGACCGGTTCGCAGGGGAACCCCCCCCCCGGGTGAAGGGGGGGGCCGGGGGGGGTGCGAGGGGGGGGGGGGCGGCG
>NZ_JBFADM010000039.1:0-81779 GCF_040641355.1 Streptomyces sp. NPDC020996 | reverse complement strand
AAGACCATCGTCGCGGTCAACAAGGACCCCGAGGCCCCGATCTTCGACCTGGTCGACTACGGCGTCGTCGGCGACCTCTTCGACGTCGTCCCCCAGCTCACCGAGGAGATCAACGCCCGCAAGGGCTGAGCCGGGCCGGTTCGGGGGCGGCTCACCAGGGCAGTGTGCCCTCGGCGTCGAAGTAGCCCCCGGTCGGGCCGTCCGGTCCGATCCGCGCCATGCGGACGATGATCTCGGCGCCCTGCTCCACGGTCTGCGTGCCGGTCCGGCCGTTCAGGTCCGTGGCCGTGAAGCCGGGCTCCACGGCGTTGATGCGGATGTCGGGCAGCGCCTTCGCGAACTGCACGGTGACCATGTTGACGGCCGCCTTGGAGGACGGGTAGGCCACGCCCGGGTAGGAGTGGGCCCTTGGGGAGTGCGCTTGCCCGTGGGGATGATCAGGTCGGGCTGGATCTGCTCGACGGACTCGCCGAGCGCCTTCCGGCGGAGCACGGTGTGCAGCACGTCCTCGGTGATGACCGGTGGCCGGCCGCCGTGCTTGCCCTTGCGCGCGGCCGTGTCGAGCCCCTCCAGCGTCGACTCCCGGATGTTCTCCCGCTCGGTCTCCGCCATGGCCGTGAAGAACGCGAACAGCAGCTTCCCGGGGCCGGTCGGGTCGTAGCTGCCGGGCAGGGGCCCGGCGAGCATCTCCAGGGCCAGGCCGTGGGCGGTGAGGTGGTCGGCGAGCGCGGTGAGTTCGGCGGCGTCGCGGCCGAGCCGCTTCATCTCGTACACCGTCAGAATGACCCGGCAGTGCGGCGCGTGCGCCTTGATCTCCCGCGCCGTGCGCAACGCCTCCTCGAACTTGGGGCGGACCCGGAGGCGGGTGCTGATTTTCTCGCTGAAGACCTTGTCGCGGGGGATGCCGTGCGCGGTGAGCGCGTCGAGTTGGGAGTCGAGTTCCTGCGTCACGTGGGAGCACCGGGCGTAGCCGATGCGGATGTCCGCGCCCGGGGTGTCCTCGACGACCGGAGCCGGGGGGCGGGGTGCCAGGCCGCCACGGCTGCCCCGGTCCTCGGTCGGCCGGGGTCGGCACCCGCAGCAGCTTGGCGAGCCGGGGCACCTTGGTGAACCGGCCGGTGTGGTAGGCGCCGGCGACCGCGCCGCCGCGCGAGCGGCAGGGCGAGCCAGGCTGGACACCGCAGCGGGGGCAGGGGCGGCGCTCGACGTCGTCCGCGTCGTCCAGCGAGGGGTCTTGATGGACCGTCATGAGCCCGGATCTTCGCGCAATGCAAGTCTCAGAAGGGGGTCCGACCCATTTTTGCGTGAGAACGTGTTCTGAGAACCGATCGAAGATCAACCGGCATCCGGCGACCGGTTTTTGATCTTGCTCGGGCAAAGGGTCGTTTGTGAGAAACAAACATTGGTCTGGAGAGTCAGCCGGACTCGGCCGACTCTCCCTCTTACGAGATCTTGTCTCTCACCAGACGCTTCCGATCCGCAGGTGAGGGGTCAGGCCTCGACCCGCTGCACAGTGATCTCGAACTGCTCCCCAGCCACTTCCCACAGGGCCACCAGCGGGCTGCCTTCCTCCTTGCACTTGCGCATGTACGAAATGCAGAGGCCGAGGTCGGAGTGCGGGCTGCAGAACGCGCGCAGATGCGCTCGGATCCCAGCATGCTCCACGGCCGCGATCGCTGCCTCGATCTCCGCACCCATCGCCGTGTCCTTCGCCTCACGCAGCACGAGGCCGTCGGGGCCCTCTCCGATGCCGGTGGCAACCCGGAGGGCATCGAGAAGAGTTCCGTCGGACGCGATTCTGGCCCGCACCACACACCAAGTCTTCGCGGGCAGGTCCGGTGAGGTGAGGTCGACCCCGTGGCGTGCCGTCAGTCGTGCCAGATCGGCGCCCCTGACTACAGGCCAGCGTTCGTGACCTCGCAGCTTGACGGCCGCCAGGTCTTCCTTGAAAGCGGCTGGGAATTCCACCGCGGCGTCGATCTCGAACTGTGAGCGGCTCGCGTCGAACCGGAGCTCCGGGTAGCCCACCTCGTCGAGCAGCAGCAGGTTCTCGTTGGTTATCGTCTCCCGGCCGGTGAGAGCGGCCGGCTCCAGCCAGGCAGGATCCCTGTTGGACTGGGATTCGGAGAGCCAGCTGCCGCTGTAGTCGGCCGCGTACACCGCGCCGGAATCGAAGTCCGACAGGGGGTGGCCCAGCAGGACGCCGAAGGCCTGCGTCAGTGACGACTCCCAGTCGTCACCAGTTGCGGGGGTGGGGAGGTTGGACATCACGTTCACGACTTTCATGGGATGAGGACCGCGACGACCGTGGACGGGGTCCACGCACGGAGCAAGTGATCAGGACCGACTGTACGAGGAACCACTGACATCGCCTCCGCCGTCGTGAGACATCAGTGGTTCTTCTGGTCCCATTGCGTAGTTCTACTGAGGCCGCCGACTGCGCATCTATGCAGAGAGAGGATCCTCGTCTGCTTCGTCGTCGCTGTGCGGGTCGCGCAGCTGGCGCAGGCCCGGCGCGGGCGGCCGGGTGAAGGCGTAACGGCCGGGGAAGTTGATGTGGTGGTACTGGAGTCGGGAGAGGCGGGCGAGCAACTCGTCGGTGACGGGGAAGCCGTCGGCAGCCAGCCACAGCAGTTCGGGGAAGTCGACCCTCGGCAGCATGCCGTTGACCAACTGCCTGAACGGCGGCATGAGCTTGGGCTCCTCGGCCTTGCTGAGCCCCGCCCACCACCTCCAGCGCGGTGTTGCCCGATAGCCCGGCGGCGACCTGGACATACGCGGCGTGCAGGGCGGAGGCGAGTTCTGCGTGATGAAACCGCGCACGGTGCCATAGCGGGCGAAGTCGTGACCCCGGGCAACAGCACCCGGTTGTTCACCAGCCACACCACCGTCCGGTCGAACAGGGCACGCGGCCCCTCCAACGAAGACCACACCCGCGTACCGGGACACCAGCCTCGACCGCGCCGAAGTCGATGACCTCGACCAACAGGCGGTCCGTGGTCGACGCCTGGTCGGCAATCGAGCACGGCCGCGACGCTGCTGCTGGCCAATCCGATGTACGCGGCGCTGATGGGGGATCCGTCCGGCCTGCGGGGCTTCGAACGCAACGGTGTGTGGCGCAACTTCCTCGGCGTGCCGACCCGGGTCCGGCACACTCCGCAGGAGAAGCGGGCGCTGCTGGTCTCCATGGTCGCCGAACTGCGCGCGACCGCCGCGCGGTATCCCGCCGACCGCCGACTGCGCCGTCTGACAGAGGAGTTGCGGGAGAAGAGCGAGCTGTTCGGCGAGCTGTGGGACGCGGGAGTGGTCGGCCGGCTCGAGTCCTCGCGCAAGACGATCGAACACCCGCAGGTCGGTGTGCTGACGCTGGACTGCGATGTGCTGAGTGTGGCGGGCAGCGATCTGCGGCTGCTCGTGTACACGGCCGAGCCGGGCACCGAGGCGGCCGAGAAGCTGGCGCTGCCGGCGGTCCTCAGTACCCAGAGCATGGCCGAGTAGGACGTCCGGGCAGCACACCGGCGGACCGCCGACACCCCGGCGTCGGGGGCGGGGGCGGACTCAGCGCAGTGCGGAGGCCCGCTGTTCGAGGCGGCGCAGGGCGGTGCGCGCCCACTCGACGTTGGCCCGTTCGAGGGCGAGGCCGCCCAGCAGGGTGAGATAGGGGCCGATGCGTTCGGCGGTGGCGAAGTAGTCGTCCTCGTCGCGTCCGGCGAGGAGGCGTTCCTGCAGGCGCTCGTAGCGGGCGAGCTTGACGGCGGACCGCTCCATGCGTTCGACGACGGCGGCGCGTACGGCCTCGATGTCGCCGGTGTCGCCGATGTCGACGCACTGGACCTTGACCATCAGCTCGTCCCGGATGGCCGTCGGCCGGGCGGGGACGTCGGCGACGTACTCGCGGAGCACCGCGAGACCGGCGTCGGTGAGCGAGTAGAGCCGCTTGTTGGGGCGCCGTTGCTGCTGCACGACCCGCGCGGAGACCAGTCCCTCGCTCTCCATGCGCTCCAGCTCGCGGTAGAGCTGCTGTGGGGTGGCCATCCAGAAGTTGGCGACCGAGGCCTCGAAGCCCTTCGCGAGGTCGTACCCGGATGCCTCGCCCTCCAGGAGCGCGGCCATCACAGCGTTGCGCAATGCCATTGCCCCAAATTAACACCGCGTTGATCAGTGGAGGGGCGGCCGTCGGGCCCGGTGGGGCCCTGGCCGGTCCTCGGCGGACCGGACAGGGCCCCGGCGGGTCAGCTGACGTTCAGCGCCGTGTCGTCGATGACGAACGACGTCTGGAGGGTCGAGCCCTCGGTGCCGGTGAACTTCAGGGTGACGGTCTGGCCGGCGTAGCTCGCCAGGCTGAAGCTGCGCTGCGTGTAACCGCCGGCGGCGTTGAGGTTGGAGTAGGTCGCCAGGGTGCCCAGGACCGTTCCGGAGCTGTTGAGGACCTGGACCTTGAGCGTGTCGTAGGCCGTGCTGGTGGTGGTCTCCGCCGTGTCGACGTGCAGGTAGAAGCTCAGGGTGACGGTGGTGCAGCCGGACGGGATGGTCACCGACTGGGAGAGGGTGTCGGTGTTGGCGGAGCCGTAGCCGTTCAGCCATGCGTAGTAGGAGCCCGTACGGGCCGACTCGCCGGTGGAGTTGGTGATGACGCCGCTGGTGGCGCTCCACGTGGTGGCGCCCGACTCGAAGCCGTTGTTGCCGAGCAGCTGGGCGGCGGTGCAGGTGCCGGAGCCGCCGCCACCGCCGCTGCTGGTGCCCGCGCCGGCCAGCCACGCGGTGGCGTTCAGGGCGAGCGCGGCGTTGGTCGCGCCGGAGTCGTTCCAGCCGTCGTAGAGGGTGTTGCCGGACTGGCCGGTGCCGTCGTCGATGGGCGAGCTGTCGCCCCAGAAGGCGACCCGGCCGCTGCCGAAGGTGCTGGTGGCGAAGAACGCGCCGGTGTTGCCGGAGTAACCGGTGCGGTACAGCAGGCCCTTGACGGAGGAGTTGTCCGACGGCTTCAGGGTGGCGGTGGTGCCGCTGGCGATCAGGCTCTTGGTGACGGTGCCGAAGGAGCCGTGCAGCACGGGGTCGGTGCTGTCGCTGATGGCCGTCGGGTAGTCGGAGCTGATGCTGAGCGAGTCGATGGAGAAGCCGAACGGGTCGGTGGAGTCGACGCTGTTGTTGGTCATCAGGTCGTTGAAGATCTCGACCGCGTCGTAGCCGTCGTTGTTGCGGTCGGCGCCGGTGTGGTCGGAGATCATGAACAGCCCGCCGCCGTTCTTGACGAAGTTCATGATCGCCGTCTTCTCGGCGGCGGTGAAGAGGGTGTTGGGCTCCGGCAGGACCAGCGTGTCGAAGTTCGACAGGTCGGTGGTGGAGGAGCCGCCGTAGCTGAGGCTGGAGCCCGACGGCAGGGTCTTCTGGCTGTAGCTGCCGGTCTTCTGCAGGGCGACGCCCCAGGAGGACAGCGCGCCGGTCCAGTCGGTCTCGGCGGACGGGGAGGAGTTCTGGCCGAGCGGGTCGGGCTGGCTGGTGGAGATGATCCAGTCGGCGTTGCCGGCCGTCTCGGCGTGGGCGTTGTCGAACAGGATGCGGTGGGTGGTGGCCGCGTGGGCGGGCGTGGCGGTGGCCGTGGCCTGCACGGCGGCGCCCGCGGTGAGGAGGCCGAGTGCGGCGAGGGCCGTGGTGAGTCTGTGGCGGAACCTGCTGTGTCCGAGCATCCGGCATACCTCCGTGGGGAGTCGGGGACGAATCGGTGCGGGGGCCGGAACTACGCGCGTAGAAGCAGCGCGTCTGCGCGCGTAGACATCCGGTCGCACGGCACCCGCACGACCGGATCGGTTGAACGGTACATGGCAACATGCTGGCTGAACAGGCGTCTCCGGAATGGTGCGCCCCAAGATTGACCCAGCGTTGGCCAGGGGTTGAACTCGAGCGGACTGTACGGGGTGTGAGGGGGCATGAGCACTGTGCGGGGACCTTGAAGAAATGGGGTGGAGAATGGAGATCTCCGGCATCATCAGTGCCATCGTGATCGGCATCGTCATCGGCGTTCTGGGCCGCCTCGTGCTGCCCGGCCGCCAGCGCATCGGCATCCTGCTGACGATCGTCGTCGGCATCGTCGCCGCGCTGATCGGGTCCGCGATCGCGAACGCGCTCGGCGTCGCCGACACGAACGGCGTGGACTGGATCGAGTGGCTCATTCAGATCGGCCTGGCCGCGCTGGGCATCGCCGCGCTGGACCGGTCGCGGGTACACCGCTGACGGCCTCGGGGACGCGGCAGACCGTTGCGGGCGTGCCGCGGATACGCCGGCGGACGGGCGGGCGGGCCCGGCCAGGCGGGCCGCCGCCCGGCCGCGGGCCGGCGGCCCGCTGACGACCGGCCCCCCGGCTGCCCGCCGTTTGCCCGCCCGACTGCCCGCCGTTCGCCCCTCGTCGGCCGGTCAGCCGGCCTTGGCCAGGGCCGCCAGGCCCTCGCGCGGAGACGGGTGGGCGGGGCTCCAGCCCAGTTCCCGCTCCGCCTTGGCCGTGGAGACCCGCCGAAGTACCCGATCTGCCCGGCGATCGCCGCGCCCGCGCCCGCGGTGTCCGGTCCGGACCAGAGGACGCCGTTCCAGCCCTGTACCGGGGCGACCTGGCGGACGACGGCGCCGACCCGCTCCACGCGGGCGTCCGGGCCGTCCGGCTGGGCCCCTTCGCGCATGCGGCGGTCGTAGAGCGCGAGTACCGGGGAACGGTCCATGCGGTCACTCCGGCATCGGGCGGCGTCCGGCGGCAACGGCATTACGCGGGGCCGCGCCCCGAGCCGTCGCCCTGCCGGCCCACGGCGAGATCGGCGCGCACCGCCGGTCACGGGCGCGGGCGCGGGTGCGGGCGCGGGTGCGGGTGCGGGCGCGGGCGCGGGTGCGGGCGCGGGTGCGGGCGCGGCAGTCGATGCGGGCCGGGATGCGGGCGATGCGGCTCTGCGGGCGGTCTGGGCCGCCTCGGCCGGGGCCAGCCGGTCACCCGGTCACCCGGCGACGTGGCGACGTGGCGCGCATCGGGGCGGCGGGGAGGCTCCTCGGGGCGGCCGGGACCGGGGCGCTCGTCCGGAGGCGGGGCCCGTGGCGTGCGCTTATCGTGAGCGAGGGGCGCCGTTCCACCGGTCCGCGACGGTTCCCTGGAGGCATGGATGGTGGCCAAGCTGTCGAGGCGGTCCGCCGCCCCGCGCCGGGCGCTCACCGGCGCCGTCGGCCTGGCCCTGCTCGGCGCGGGACTGCCCGCGGCGGCCTCCGATCGCGCCGGCCCCGACCTGACCCGGTTCTACGCCCAGAAGGTCGCCTGGTCCAGGTGCGACGGGCCGGACATGCCCACGGACCTGCAGTGCGGCAAGGTCACCGTGCCCCTCGACTACGCCAGGCCCGGGGCGGGGACGCTGGATTTGGCCCTCGCCCGCTACCGGGCGACGGGGAAGAAGCGGGGCTCGGTCGTGCTGAACTTCGGCGGCCCGGGCGGCGCCGGTGTCAACGAACTCGCGTCCGGGGCAAAGGAGTTCATGGGGCTGACGAACAGTTACGACGTGGTGGCCTTCGACCCGCGCGGCGTCGGCAGGTCCTCGCCGGTCAGCTGCGGCAACGGCTCCGAGGAAGCCGCGGCCGCACTCGACGCGGACACGGACGTCAGCGATCCGAAAGCCGGGCTGGAGCTGCTGCGCAAGGCCGCCGCCGCATGCGCGCGCAACTCGGGGCCGGTGCTCCGCCACATCGGCACGGTGAACGCCTCGCGCGACCTGGACGTGATACGCCAGGCCGTCGGCGACCAGAAGCTCAACTACCTCGGTTTCTCCTACGGAACCCGGCTCGGCGCGGTGTACGCCGCGCAGTTCCCCGGCAAGGTGGGGCGGTTGGTGCTCGACGGTGTCGACACGCTGACCGAGCCGCTGGCCGAGCAGGGGCTGGCGGGCGCCGAGGGGCAGCAGAGGGCGCTGGAGGACTTCATCACCTGGTGCACGAAGGACGTCGCCTGCCCCTTCGGACAGGATCCGCGCGCCGCCCGCGAGCAGGTGGTGCGGCTCGTCCGGTCGCTGGACGAGAACCCGGTGCCGACGGGCCTCGGCGGCGGCTTCACCGGGCAGGATCTCGCGGGCGCCATCGGTCAGGCCCTCTACAGCAGGCGGTTGTGGCCCTCCCTGGAGCGCGCGCTCGCCGATCTGCTGGAGGACGGGGACACGCGCGCGGTCATGGGCTTCGCGTCCGCCGGGACGGCCGTTCCCGCCCGGGAGGCTCACCACAGCGGGCTGGTCGACGAGGAGGACGTGCCCGTGGACAACCTCCCGGCGGCGCTGATGGCGGTCAACTGCGCGGACGACCCCGACCGTCCGACCGCCGGCCGCATCACCCGGGACCTCGGCCGGCTGCGCGCCCGGTACGAGGATGCGTCGCCGGTGTTCGGCCGCTACCGGCTCACCGAGGTGCTGATGTGCTACGGCCGCCCCAGGGGCACCGACTTCATCCGCGACGAGGTGCACGACGTCCGGACCCCGAAGATGCTCCTGGTCGGCACGCGGGGCGACCCGGCGACGCCGTACCGGTGGACGGTGGAGACGGCGCAGCGGCTCGGCTCCTCGGCCGTCGTGCTGGACAACAGGGGCGAGGGGCACACCGGTTACGCCTCCGCCAAGTGCGTGCACCGCAAGGTCGACGCGTTCCTGCTGAACGGCTCCCTGCCGGCCGACGGCAGTTCCTGCGGATCGGAGCACGACGACTGAGGAACCGCGGTCACTCACCCAGCGGGTGGCTGTCAGGGCTCCCAGTGCGCGAGGCGGTCCAGGGCGCCGGTGGTCTCGAGGAAACCGTCGTCACCGAGCAGGCCCCGCAGTTCGGCGTTGAAGCGGTCGATCTCCGGTTGCGCGGCCCGCAGGGCGGCATGCCCTCGGTCGCTCAACTCCAGCACCACCGCCCGGTGTTCGCGGGGATGCGCCCGCTTGTGCAGCAGGCCCGCAGTGGTGAGCCGCCCGACGAGTCCGGTGACGGCGGATTCGCGCAGGCCCAGGGTGCGGGCGAGTTCCTGCTGGGTGGTGCCGGGCCGGTCGTGGACCGCGAACAGCGCGCCGAGCTGGGCGGTGGTGACCCCGGCGGCCGCGAGGCAGCGCCGGTCCGCCGTGGTGCGCAGCCGGTGGGCCGCCCGCTGCAACAGGAAGAACAGGCGCTGGTCGGGGTCGGACATGGGCCGATCTTGACAGACCCGACCGGTCCGCGCCACCCTCACTTCACTGATGAAGTGAGGAGAGCCCGTGCCTGGAACACTCGGCCTGGAGCCGGCCCGCGAGACGCTCGCGGCCCAGCCCTTCAGCGCGCTGCTCGGCGCCCGCCTGACGGCGTTCGGCCAGGGCGAGGCGACGCTCGAACTGGACATCCGCGAGGAGCTGTTGCAGCAGTACGGCTTCGTGCACGGCGGAGTGCTCGCGTACGCGGCCGACAACGCGCTGACCTTCGCCGCGGGGTCGGTCGCCGGCAGCGGGCTGATCACCGCCGGGTTCACCATCGACTACCTGCGGCCGGCCACGGACGAGACCCTGCGCGCGCACGCCCGGGTGGTGCGGGCCGGGCGGACCCGCGTCGTGTGCCGGTGCGACCTGGTCACGACCGACGCGGCGGGCGTCGAGACGCTGTGCGCCGTGGCCCAGGGGAGCGTCTCGGTGACCGGCCCCGCGGCCCCGGCCCGCAGCGGACCGGCTTGAGACGGACCGGCCCGCCAGGCACCGGCTCGGCCCGCCGCAGACCGGCCCGGGAAGGGCCAGCCGGGGGCGACCGGCCGCGGAGCGCCCCGCCGCCGGGCGACCGGCCGTGAGGCGACCGGGTCGCCGGGTCGCCGGGTCGCCGGGTCGCCGGGTCGCCGGGTCGCCGGGTCGCCGGGTCGCCGGGGTACCAAAACCCCCGCCCGTTTCACCCCCGACGCCCCCTGATGCCTGATTCGTGAAACGGACCTATCGTGCTGTCATGGAGCACGACCTGAGCCCCGCGTCCCTGTCCGAGCTGCGACGTCCCCGCCCCTATCCGGCCGTGTCCGTGCTGACGCCCACGCATCGCCGCCGCGGGCCGGTGGACGCGCAGGACCGGGTCCGGCTGCGCAACGCCGTGGCCGAGGCCAGGAGGCAGCTGGAATCCGATCCCGCGGTCACCCGGGAACGGCGCACCGACGTGACCCGCCAGCTCGACCTGGCACTGTCCGAGGTGGACCTGTCACGCGCCGAGGACGGTCTGGCGATCTTCGCCGCCCCGGGCGAGCACCAGGTGTGGGCTCTCGCCCGCTCCGTGCCGGAGCGCGTGGTGCTGTCGGACACCTTCCTGACCCGCAACCTCGTCTCCGCGCACGCCGCGGCACGCCCGTTCTGGGTGCTGTCGGTCTCCCCCGACCGCGTCACGCTCTGGAGCGGCGGCGTCAACCGCGTCGTGGAGCACCGGAACGACGGCTTCCCCCTGACCAGACGCCCGGAGAACTTCGACGCCGAGCGGCAGGAGCAGATCGGCGACATGCCGAGCACCTACCGCGACGAGGACACCCGCCACTTCCTGCGCGAGGCCGACGCCGCCATGGGCAGGCTGCTGCGCGAACAGCCGCGGCCGCTGTACGTCACCGGCGAACCGGCCGCCCTGGCGGTCCTGGACGAGGCCGGCGGCGTGGCGAAGGAGGCCGTGCACGCCCCGCACGGGGGTCTCGCGCACGGCAGCCCGGACGCCGTGTGGCAGGCGGTGCAGCCGATCGTCGCCGACAACGAGCGCAGGAGCACCGACGCCCTGGCCCGGGAACTGGTGACGGCGAAGGGCCGCAAAACGTTTGCGGCCGGTGTCGACGAGGTGTGGCAGAACGCGCGTGAGGGCCGGGTACGCCTGCTCGTCGTCGAGGAGGACTACCGCGTGACCGTGCGCGACACCGACGGCGACCACCTGGTCCCCGCCGCGAGCGGCGACCTGGACGCCCGTGAGGACATCGTGGACGAGATCGTCGAGCAGTGCCTGGAGACCGGCGCGGAGGTCCGCTTCGTGCCGGACGGCACCCTGGGCGACGCCGCGGGGATCGCCGGGGTGCTGCGGTACTGAGGCCGCGCCCGGGCGCGGCCGGCCCGGCCTCAGACGCTGCCGAACAAGGCGCTCAGCCCCCGGTCGACGGCCTCGCCGACATCCTCCTGGCCGGCCGCCACGACGGCGTACGTGCGCAGCAGGAACCGGCTCAGGGCGGGCGTGTCGAACTGCAGCAGGGCCAGACCGTACGGCGAGTGGAGTTCCAGCACCGTGCGGGCCCGGCCGCACGGCCACAGGTGCACGTCTCCGCCGCCCGCCGGCCCGTACAGCCCCTCCTCCAGGAGGCTGCGGGCGAAGGTCCAGGTCACCCCCGTGCCGTCGAGGGAGACATCGGGCGGGAAGTCGACGTGCACCGCCAGCGGGTCCCCGGAGGTGTAGCGGAGCGTGGCCGGGACGGGGAGTTCCTGCTCGTCCGCGGTGATCAGGCGACCGCGGGCGGGCTGCTCGAGGGTGATGTCCATGGGTCGGTCTCCCCTGCGGGTCGAAGGTCGGCCGGATTGCCGTGTGGTGTTACGACCTCGCAGGTGCCGTTTGCATTACACCGGAGCCCCCACCAATTGATGTGACCTCCGTCACTTCCGAGTCGGCCAACCGTCCGCGAAGACGGTGGCATATGCCAGAAGCACCACCGGATCGGGTGTTGCCGAATCCCTTACAGCGCGTCGCGGGCTGTGCGACAGTCGTAACGGTCCCTCCGTCCGTCCTGGCCGTACCGTCCCCGCATCGGAGTGCGTCATGCCGTCCCACCTCTCTGCGGACCGCCCCGCCGCCCAGCCGCCGGGACGCGGCTCGGTGGACGCGCTCATATCGCGGATGCGGCGGCTCAAGGGAGACGTGGACGCCGTACGACGGGACACCCACGGCGACGGATCGGACCCTCAGGACCGCTGGCAGCGGGCGCTGTGCGACCTCGCGCTGCACCAACTGGACGATCTCGGAGCCCACTTGGCGCAACTGCGGGACGGCCACCCGGCCGCCTCGCCCGCGCCCGAGCCGTCGGCCGCCGAGCCACCCCCGCCCGATGGCGGCTCGCTGCTCAGCAGGGTGGGCAGCGCGGAGTGGAACCTGCTGACGGACCAGGCCAGTTGGTCCGCGGAGCTGTACCGGATCCTGGGCCGCGACCCCGCCGCTCCCCCGCTCACCCTCGACGAGCTGCCCTCGCTGGTGCTCGACGAGGACCGGCCGCAGCTGACCGCGATGGTGACCGAGTGCCTCGTGGACGCCAGGCCGATCGACGGCGAGTTCCGCGTGGTGCGCCCGGACGGCGAGGTACGCACCGTGCACATGATGGGCGAGCCGGTGCTCGACACCGACGGCGGCACGGCCTCGATGTGGGCCGTCCTGCGCGACGTCAGTGAACTGCGCCGCCACCGGCGTGCGGTGAGCGAGACCCGTGACTCGCTCCGGCACCACCGGCAGCGCGAGCAGACCGAGCACCGGCTTGCGGTCGAGCTGCAGGAGGCCGTGCTGCCGCCATGGCGCGGCTCCCTGCGGCTCCCGCACCGCGGGCCCGAGACCCTGGACCTGGCCGCCCGGTACCTGCCCTCCGCGGTCGGCGCCCCGATCGGCGGAGACTGGTACGACGCACTGGAACTGCCCGGCGGAGAGACGCTGTTGAGCGTGGGCGACCTGACCGGGCACGGCGTAGCCGCGACCTCGGGCATGGCCACGCTGCTCGGCGCGGTACGCGGGATGGCCGTGGCCGGCACCGCGCCCGGCCGGCTGATGTCCTACCTCAACCAGTTGCTCGACGCCACCGTCCAGCCCGCCCTGGGCAGCGCCGTCTGCTGCCGCTACCGGCCGGAGACCCGCACGCTGACCTGGGCGCAGGCAGGACACCCCGCCCCGCTGCTGTACCGCGGCGGGACGGGGCGCGGGCTGCCCGCACCGCACGGCGTCCCGCTCGGCGCGACCTCGGGTGCCGTCTACGGGCAGGCCGAGGAGACCCTCGACGCGGGCGACGTGCTCCTGCTGTACACCGGCGGGCTGGTGCCCGGGCACAGCGGGTCCCCCCGCGCGGGCGAAGCCGACAGCGGAGGAGGAACGGCGGCCCGGAACCCGCTGCTCGACCTGGCCCCCCGGTTCGCCGAGGCACGCAGCGCACAGGACTGCGTGCGGCTGGTCGTGGAGGAGTTCGGGGAGAGCGAGCGCGAGGAGGACGCCTGCGTGCTCGTGGCCAGGGTGATCGGGTGACCGGAGACGTCACCGGTCCTCCTATGCCTGTGCGCTGTCACCCCCCTTCGCCGGCTTCGGCAACGCCAGCCGGATCTCCTCCCGCAGCTCGCTGATCCTCGGGTAGCCGGAGTACTCGGCGGTGAGCCGGTACATCTGACGCAGCCGGTCCCAGGTGCGGTGGGAGGAGTTGGATCCCATCGACATCAGGGCCAGGCGCGCGTACCGGTCCGCCTGTTCGGGGTCGTCCGCGATGAAGCAGGCGGAGGCCATCGACAGGAAGTCGAAGATCTTCGACCGCTGCCGCCCGTCCACCCGCAGGGCCAGCGCCTTCTCCGCGTAGTGCTGCGCGTGCACGGCCGCCGACGGCTCGAACTCCGCGAGCGTGCGGTAGGCCAGGGCCTGCATGCCGTACAGGTCCTCCTCCTTGAACATCTGCATCCAGCTCGGCGGCGGCACGTCGCCCTTGTCGGAGACGAAGAGGTCCTCCGCCTGCCCGAGGGTGCGGCGCATCGCCTGGCCCTTGCCCATCGATGCCTGTGCCCAGGCCTCGATGGTGAAGAGCATCGCCTTGGTGCGGGGCAGCACCTCGTCGCCGGAGCCGGACTTGGCGAGCTTCATCAGATCCAGTGCGTCGTCGGGCCGGCCCAGGTGCACCATCTGGCGGGCCGCCCGGGACAGCGCCTCCCCGGCGCGCGGCCGGTCACCGCCCTCCCTCGCCGCATGGGCGGCGATGACGAAGTACTTCTGGGCCGTGGGCTCCAGGCCGACGTCGTGCGACATCCAGCCCGCGAGGACGGCGAGGTTGGCGGCGACGCCCCACAGGCGCCGCTGGAGATGGTCGGGGTGACGGTAGGCGAGCATGCCGCCCACCTCGTTGAGCTGGCCCACGACTGCCTTGCGTTGCAGCCCGCCGCCGCGAGCCGCGTCCCAGGCCCGGAACACCTCGACCGAGCTCTCCAGTTCCTCGATCTCCTGCGACCCGATGGGGGCGGCCTCGTAGCGGTCGAGCCCAGCGGGGTCGGCGTGCAGGGGATGGTCGGATCGGGGGGCGTCGGCCCTGAGGGCCGGATCGGTGCGGAGCCAGTCGTGCATGGCGTTGCTGAGCGATGATCCCGCGGCGAGCGCGGCACCCGCGCCCACCAAGCCGCGTCGGTTGAGCATGAGGTCCATTCCCGTGAATTCGGTGAGGACCTCGGCGGTCCGTTCGGGCGCCCACGGCACACCGTCGGGATGTTCCGCACTCCCGCCGTGCTGCCGTTTCCCCGCACGCCCGTGCCGGACCAGACCGAGGTCCTCGATGGTCACGACACGGCCGAGACGCTCGGTGAACAGAGCAGCCAGCACCCGCGGCACCGGATCGCGCGGGATCTCTCCCATGTCGATCCAACGCCGCACCCGGGAGGTGTCGGTCGCCAGCTGGGGGTGGCCCATGGCCGCCGCCTGCCGGTTGACCAGCCTCGCGAGTTCGCCCTTGGACCAGCCGGCCAGGCCGAACAGGTCCGCCAGACGGGTGTTGGGTTGTCCGCTCACGTCAAGCCCCCAGGTTCTCGGCTGAGTTGACAGTAGCCCCGGGAGACATGCCGGGCGACTATTCGCCAGGGTTCGCCAGGGTGCGCCAGATGGTGTGCCACTGCGCACCGGGTGTCAGGTAGGAAAGCGCCATCCCGACCCGGCAGCCATCGGTCGTACGGACCCATTCCCCAGGTGTGTCCGGGCCGCCGGGCCGGGCGGCGCACAGACCTCGCAGGCACACGAAGGGATCGCTCCAGCACATGTACGCAGCATCGTCCTCCGTGTCCGCCCCGCCCCGGCCGTTGATCCCCCGCCCGGGGACCGGCGGCCCCTACCTCGCCCCCGCCGCGCGCCAGCCGGCTCCCGCGCTCGGCGCGGGACGGACGCGGCGCGCCCCGGGGATCGGCACCCAACCGCTCAGCGGGAGACTCGACTTGTCCGGCCCCCAGGGCGGCCAGCTGCGCTCGGCGATCGCGTCGGTGCACCGGATCTGCCCGGAGTTCGCCCCGGTCCAGGTGCTGCGCCGCAGCGGGCGGTCCGTGCTCCTGGTCGGCACGACCGGACGCAGCACGGCGGTCGCCAAGTGCTTACTGGACCACTCCCCCGCCCGGGCGGAGCGGATCCGCCGCGAAATAGCCGCATACCGCTCGTTCGTCCGGAACCGCCCGCCGGTGCGCGTACCGAGACTGATCGCGGCGGATCCGGACAACTGTACCCTGGTGATCGAGCGGATGCCGGGGCGGGCGGCGGCGCTCCAGCGGCACCCGGCAGAGGCCCCGCCACGCGCGGACATCAGGGCCGCACTCGGCGCAATCTGCCGGCTGAACGCCTGGAGGCCCCCGGCGGGCACCTTCGACGCCCCGCTCGACTACGCGGCCCGCATCGCCCGGTACCACGAGCTCGGCATGCTGACCGACCGGGACATGGGTGACCTGCAGAAGCTGCTGCACGGCATCGCGCACGCGGCGGGCCGGCAGGGCATGGGCCAGTTCTGCCACGGAGACGCCCTGCTGTCGAACATCCTGCTCTCCCCGGCCGGCCCGGTACTGGTGGACTGGGAGCACGCGGGCTGGTATCTGCCGGGCTACGACTTGGCGACGCTGTGGTCCGTCCTCGGCGACGCCCCGGTGGCCCGCCGCCAGATCAGCCAGCTCGCGCAGTCCGCGGGGCCGGCCTCCCGCGACGCGTTCCTGGTGAACCTGATGCTCGTGCTGACCCGCGAGATCCGGACGTACGAGACGGCCGTGCAGCGGTCGATGCACGAGGCGGCACCGGCAGCGGCCCACCCCGGCGCCATGCCGTCCGGCGAGGAACAGCGGCTGGTCCTCAGGCGGCTGCACGACGACTGCCAGCTGGCCCGGCGGGCGGTACGCGCGGCGGTCGGCACCCGCTGAAACGGGGCGAAGGCCCGTGGCGCACCCCTGGAAACCGCCGAGGGGTGCGCCACGGGCCTTCGCGCGCGCAGGGCTCCTCGCACCGGCCGCATCGGTCTACGCCACTGACGCCCCGCAGGCCCGCACGCCACCGCCGCGAAACCTTCCCATCGTAGTGTCGACACGCTAATTCCCCTGCCCCTGGGCATGATTGACGGATAGTCGGACAGCGGGTACCACTGACGGACCGCTGGGCCCGCACGCCCCGCCACGCTCGTCCTTCCCAGGAGGCCGCATTGCGAGGATCCGCCCCCGCCCCCATACCCGCGCCCGGTCACAGACGCGCCCGCACCACCGCCGGCGCGCTCGCCTGCGCGGCGCTGCTGCTGCCGTTACTGGGCGCGGCCCCGTCCCAGGCGCAGCCCTCCGCGGACCGGCTGCAACAGGCGTTCGCGTCCGCGTCCGCCGAGTACCACGTCCCGCAGAGCGTGCTGCTGGCCGTCTCCTACCTGCAGTCGCGCTGGGACGCCCACGGCGGGGCGCCGAGCGTGACCGGCGGCTACGGTCCCATGCACCTCACCGACGCCCGCACCGCCCTCGCCGCGACCCCGCACCACAGTGAGGGCACCGAGGACGCCCGCGGCGACGGCGCCCGCCCGGCCCTGCATCCCGCCGCCGAGGTGCCCGCGGACTCCGAACTCCCGGCCCGCCTGAAGACGTTGCCCAAGGCGGCCGAGCTGACCGGCATCCCGGCGGAGAAGCTGCGCACCGACGAGGAGGCCAACGTGGCCGGCGGCGCCGCGCTGCTGGCCGCCGCGCAGCAGGACCTCGGCGAGCCGCTCAGCGACGACCCGGCCGACTGGTACGGGGCGGTGGCCCGCTTCTCGGGCGCGGACGACACGGCTACGGCGGCCGCCTACGCCGACGACGTCTACGACGTGCTGCGCACCGGCGAGGAGCGCACCACCGACGCCGGGCAGCAGGTCGTGCTCACCGCCCGGCCCGGCGTGGACCCCGACACCGCGCAGCTCGGCGAGACGGGTCTGCGCACGGTGTCCGCCGCCGGCACCGAGTGCCCGAAGTCGGTGTCCTGCGAGTGGATCCCGGCGCCGTACGAGGAGTTCGGGGACGGCGACTACGGCAACCACGACCTGGGCGACCGGCCCGCCTCCCAGAGCATCAGGTACATCGTCATCCACGACACCGAGGGCGGCTGGGACGGCGTCCTGAACCTGGTGCAGGATCCGACGTACGTGTCGTGGAACTACACGCTGCGCTCCACGGACGGTCACATCGCCCAGCACGTGAAGGCGGAGGACGTGGCCTGGCACGCGGGCAACTGGTACGTCAACGCCAAGTCGATCGGCCTGGAGCACGAGGGCTTCCTCGCCTCGCCGGACGCCTGGTACACGGAGGCGATGTACCGGTCGTCGGCGCGGCTGGTGAGGTACCTCGCGGCGAAGTACGGCATCCCGCTGGACCGGCAGCACATCCTCGGCCACGACAACGTGCCCGGCCCGACCACGTCGACCGTCCCCGGCATGCACACCGACCCGGGCCCGTACTGGGACTGGCGGCACTACTTCGCACTGCTCGGGCACCCCTTCAGGCCCACCGCCGGCAAGGGCGGCGGCCTGGTGACGATCCTGCCCGACTACGCGGCCAACCAGCCCGTGTACACCGGCTGCGTCACCAAGGGCGAGCCCTGCGCGGCGCACGGCTCCAGCGAGGTGCGGCTGTACGCCGACCACGACGAGAACTCCGCGCTGATCAAGGACGTGGGCCTGCACAAGGGCGCCGACTCCACCATCGACGTCAACGACGTGGGCTCACGGGTCTCCACCGGCCAGCAGTACGCGGTCGCGGACCGCTACGGCGACTGGACGGCGATCTGGTACCTCGGCCAGAAGGCCTGGTTCAGGAACCCGCGGCAGAACCCGACGGCGGTGCCGGCCTCGGGTCTGGTCGTCACACCCAAGGACGGCCTGGACAGCGTCCCGGTGTACGGGCGAGCCTACCCGGAGGCGTCGGCGTACCCGGCGGGAGTGCCCGCACAGGCGGTCGCGCCGCTGCCGTACACCCTGCCGCAGGGGCAGCGGTACGTGGTCGGTGACAGGGTGCCGGGCGAGTACTACTACGCCGTCACCTACACCACCGACTCCCACCGGGTGGTGGTCGGCCAGGACCTGTACTACGAGATCCAGTTCGGTCACCGGGTGGCGTTCGTGCGCGCCGCCGACGTGCGGGTCGTGCCGGCCGGTTCGTAGCCCGTCTCAGCCCTGCTGGAAAAGCTCCGCCGGGAGCGGCTTCAGCAGGGCGTACAGGTCGTCGGTGATCGGGCGGTCCCAGGCGGCGATGGTCACCAGGACGTTGTCGCTGCGGTCGAACTGCACGCAGGAGATGCGGCTCTCGGAGAGCTTCAGGCGGCGCACGATCAGCAGGTTGTCGCCCTGCATGACGGGGACGTCCTCGACGCCGACGACGGTCACCTCCTCGTCGTTCTCCAGGGCCAGGAGCAGTTGGGCCACCTCGAAGGGGACCTCTCCCTCGGCCACCTCGCGGGCCGGGGAGCCCTCGGGCAGGTTGCCGATGATCATGGCGGGGCCGCGGCCGCCGAACAGGTCGTAGCGCAGGAAGACGCCCTGGCAGGTGCCGTCGGGGGCGGGCAGCAGTCCGGCGCCGAGATTGCCGGGCCAGTCGCCCGGGTCCATGGCCAGAACGTCGAAGTCGGGCCCGGCGGGAGTGGCGCTGCGGCGGCGGAGGAACGACATGCCGCCCATGGTACGGCCACGGAGCCGCTCGGTGACGCGTGGCCTGCGACGTCACCGGCACACACCCCGCGACGCCCCGACGGCCCGCCCCGGACGGATCCCCCCACCGGCGGCCGGCCCGCCGGTCCGGCCCCGACGGACGGATCACGGACCGAGACGCACGGGCGATACCGGACCACACGGACGAGCCGCGACGGCCCAGCGGGCCCAGCGGACCCACCGACCCTTGGGGGACAGCAGACCGGACAGACCCGCGCGGGCCGAGGGACCGTGACGGACGGACGGGCCACGGCGGAACGTCGGACACCGACCGGCCGCGACGAGCCACCGGACGCCAACCGGCCTCGACGGGCCGGCGGACAGGGCGGACCAGCGGGGCCGCAGTTGACCGACCGGACGTTGGGTGGAGCAGACCGGGCAGACCCGCGGGCCGAGGGACCGTGACGGACGGACGGGTCGCGGCGGGCCGTCGGACACCGACCGGACGCCACCTGGCCGCGACGGACCATCTGGCCGCGTTGGACCGGCCGGTCGTGGCCTGGGTGGGCCCCGGGGTCTGGGGGTCGGGCCGGGGAGCCGGGCGGGGCGGGTGGTGTCAGGTCGGGGCGAGCGCTGCGGCCAGGCCCGTGCTCTCCGTGCCGATCTTCCGGTAGACCGCGGACAGCAGGCGGACCACCTCCGCCTCCGCCACGCCCAGTTCCCGCGCGATCTCCGGCTCGGTGCGGCCCCGGGCCGCGAGGTCGGCGGCGGCGCGTTCCCGGGCGGTGAGGGTGTGGACGGTGTCCGTACCGGTCGCGTGCGGCCTGCGCGGGCGCAGCCCGGCCGCGGCGAGTTCGGCGCGGGCCGCCTCGGCGAGACCGTCGGCGCCGCACTGCAGGGCGGTGTCGAGCCCGCGGTAGAGGTGCTCGGCGGCGTCCGCGGGGCGGCCGGTGCGGCGCAGTTCGGTGCCGAGGGCGACGAGCGCGCGGGCCAGTTCGTAGGCGGCCGGGGAGCGCTCCAGGTGGGCGACGGACTCCTCCAGGTACTTCACACGCATCGCGCCCGGGGACACCTCGGCGGCGGTGCGCAGGGCCTGTCCGACGGCGGACGGGGTGCCGAACTGGCGGGCGCGGGCGAGCGCTTCCAGGGCGGTGGCGACCGCTCGCTCGGGGTCGTGGTGGCTCTCGGCGCGGGCGAGGTGGAGCTGCCAGGGGCACCAGGCGGGGTTGCGGATGCCGCGCGGGTCCAGGCGGCGGCCGGCGGCGGCCAGTTCGGCGGCGGCGTCCTCGCTCCGGCCGCGGGCGAGCAGCAGTTCGCCGTAGACGGTCTGAACGTCGGGGAAGACCACCGCGGACGGGAAGGGCTTGGCGAAGCCGTAGTCGTCGGCGGTCCGCGCGGCCTCGTCGACGCGGCCGCGGGCGAGGAGCACCTCGACGAGGATGCCGACGGCGTACCAGTGGGCGGGGGTGCCGGGGCCGACGCGTTCGGCGAGCCGGAGCCCGTCGCGCACGAAGTCCTCGGCCTCGGCGAGCCGGCCGCGCCGGTAGCGGACGTAGGCGAGCAGCGTGTAGGCGAAGGACATGTGGCCGCCGCGCCAGCCGCGGCGTTCGTAGTCGGCGATGCCGGTCTCGAAGAGTTCCTCGGTACGGCCGGGGCGGTCGGCGTACATGAAGGTCAGGGCGACCAGGACGGGCACCTCGAAGCCGCGGTCGGGCTCGGCCCAGCAGAGTCCGCCGGCGAGGGCGCGTTCGGCGTGGTGCACGGCGGTCTGGGCGCGCTCCCCGCGCAGGATCGCGTCCCAGGCGCGCAGGCCGATGATGTATCGCTCGGTGAGGTCGCGGCCGTGCAGGCGGTCGGCGAGCCGGGCGAGGCGGCGGGAGCGGGAGGGGTGGTCGGGTTCGTCGGCGCGGAAGGCGTCCCACATGAACTGCTCGGCGACCATGCGGAGTCTGACCCGGGCGTCGCCGGTGGTGCGGATCTCGCGGGCGAGGGTCTCGGACGCCTCGGCGAGGCGGTCGCTGTGGGCGAGGACCTGGGAGAGCCGGTAGACGATGTTCTGCCGCAGGCGGGCGTCGGCGATGGGCTGTTCGAGGGCGGCCCGCAGGTGGTTGACGGTGGTGGCCGGCTCGGTGAGCAGGGAGGCGCTGCCCAGTTCGTACAGCACGGCGGCCCGCTCCGCGGGGGGCGGGGGTTCGCTCAGGGCTCGCGCCAGGTAGCTGCGGGCGGCGTCGGGGGCGCCGGCGCGGAGGGTCTCGACGGCGGCGGCGCGCAGTTGCCGCACGACCCAGGGGTCGCCCTCGGGGTGGGTCTCCAGGAGGTGGCGGGCTGCGGCGGAGGGGCCCTGCCCGTCGTCGATGACGCACCAGGCGGCCTGGCCGTGCAGGGCGACGCGGACGCCGGGCGGGATGGCCCGGTAGACGGCGGTGGCGATCAGCGGGTGGACGAACTCGAGGGTCTCGACGCCGGTGAGGATGCGGGCGCCGCGCAGCGCGTCGGCGGCGTCGGCGGCCTCCTCGTGGCCGAGTCCGGCGACGGCGGCGGCCAGCCGGGGGCGTATCTCGGTGCCGAGGACGGCGCAGGCCCAGGCGAAGCGGACGGTGGAGGAGCCGAGGCGGTCGAGGCGGTCGACGAGACCACTGCCCTTGACGGCGGCGGCGAGGTCGCGCAGCAGGTGCGCGCCGGCCCCGGTCGGGCTGAGGCCGCGGTCGCGGACCTTGGCGACGAGTTCCACGGTCTCGAACGGGCTGCCGCCGGTGACGGCCCAGCACTCGCGGCAGAACGCGTCGTCGGCGTGCGCGCCGAGCGTCTCCCGGACGAGGCGGGCGACGGCGGCGGCGCTGAGCGGCTCGAGGCCGATGGGCCGGCCGCCGGCGCGTCCCGGCAGGCCGCGGAACGACTCGGCGTGGTCGGGGAGTTCGTCGGGCCGGTAGGCGACGACGAGCAGCAGCGGCAGTTGCTCGGCGCGGGGCGCGAACCCGGCGAGCCAGCGCAGGGACTCCGGGTCGGCCCAGTGGGCGTCGTCGAGGACGACGGCCATGGGGGCGCGCCGCACCGCGAGGTGGGTGAGCACCCAGTCGAGGCCGTCGCGCAGGCCCTGCTGGTCGGGCGGGGCGCCGTCGGTGGGGGCGCACAGGCCGAGTGCGGGGCCGACGATGTCGTACCAACTGCCCAGCGAGGCACGCAGTTCGGACTCCGACGACCCGGCGAGCTGCGGTTGCAGGAGCTGGCGGGCGACGTGGAAGGCGACGCGCTGCTCCTGGTCGCCGCCGCGGGCGGAGAGCACGGTGCAGCCCTTCGCGACCGCGCGGCGGCGGATCTCGGCGAGGAGGGTCGTCTTGCCGAGCCCGGCGCGTCCGGCGAAGGCGAGCAGGCCGCCGCCGGGCCGGCCGGCGGGCTCGGCGCGGTCCGGGCGCAGGCCGGCGAGTTCGCCCAACGCCTCGTCGACGGCAGCGAGTTCGCTGTCCCGTTCGAACAGGGTCCTGCTGTTCCGCGCAGCGTGCCGCACCATGATGTACCCCCTGTCACGGTGGTGCGCCGGCGCGGGGAGCGGGCGCGTACCGTGATCCACAGGCACCTCAGCGTACGCCTCGCGGGTGCCCGGCGTCCCGCCGCGACCGTTACTGACCGAAGTGGGACCGGGACGTTCCGCCGGGGTACCGGCGAGGGCCCCGTCTCACTCCTCCGGGGGTGCGGGGGGCACCACCGCGACCGGGCTCGCCGCGTGCAGCAGGACGGCCTGGGTGACCGAGCCCATCATGCGGGCGGGGGCGAGCAGGCGGCGCCGGTGGCGGCCCACGACGACGAGGTCGGCGTCCCTGGAGGCGGCGACCAGATGGCCGGCCGCGTCCCCGGCCGGCACGTGGGGCACGGCGCGGACGTCGGGGTGCCGGGTGCGGTGCGGGGCGAGGAAGCCCTCGGCGAGGCTGCGGGTCTCGGCCTCGACCGCTTCCTGGCCGACCACCGGGGGCAGCAGCTCGCCGGGGGCCACCAGGGTCTGCACCGGCCACGCGTAGGCGGCGACCACCTGGAGCACGGCGCCGCGCAGGGCGGCCTCGGTGAAGGCGAAGGCGAGGGTGGCCTCGTCGGGGCCGTCGACCTGGAGGCCGACGACGACCCGGGGGCCCGGCTCGGGCGGGCCGTCGCCGTGCACCACGCGTCCGGGCCGGGGCACCACGACGACCGGGCACTCGGCGTCGCGGGCGGCGGCCATGCCGTTGGAGCCGAGCAGCAGGCCGGCGAAGCCGCCGCGGCCCCGGGAGCCGAGCACCAGCAGTTGCGCGCCGGAGCCCAGTCCGGGCAGCAGGACGCCGGCGGGACCGTCGAGCCCGACGTACTCGACGTCCGGCGCGCCGGTGCGGCCCGCCAGGCGGGCGCGGACCTGGTCGAGCACGGGATCCTGGTCGGCGTCCGGCGGACCGGCGGCCAGGATGTCGGGCCGGGCCCAGGCGGCGTACTGCCGCACATGGACCACCCGCAGCGGGGCCCCGCGCCTGCGGGCGGCTTCCATCGCCCAGTCGAGGGCGCGCAGGCTGTCGTCAGAACCGTCGACCGCCGCGACGACCGGCAGGGTGTTCATGGGTTCCTCATCTCCGGGATACGACCTTTCTCCCGGAACCAGCCTCGCTCAGGCACGGCCCCGGGAGAGTCCTGAGGGTCGCGTGTCCGGAAATACGGGCGGAACACCGTCCGCCGGTTCACGTGAGGTCGAACTCACCCTCCCTCGCGCCCGACACGAAGGCACCCCACTCCGCGGGGGTGAAGATCAGGGAAGGGCTCTCCGGGCGGCCGCTGTTGCGCATGGCGATGAATCCCTCGACGAAGGCGATCTGGACATCTCCCAGGCCACGGCTGCTCGAGTGCCACTCGGCGTTGCTGAGGTCAAGCTCCGGCTTGTCCCAGCCCGCCAGCGGCGACTGCTGCTGGATGGTGCTCTCGGCCACGTCCGTGCTCCTCCCGATGTGCGTCGTCCGCGGCCAGCCTAGCGATCGGCTCCGGCCACCGACAGGCCACGTGAGGGGGTGCTTCGCCCGGCCCGTCAGGAGTCGGGCGGCTCGGAGCCGACCAGCCACATCGAGAAGAACTGCGATCCGCCGCCGTAGGCGTGCCCGAGTGCCCGCCTGGCCCCCGGCACCTGGTGTTCCCCGGCCTGTCCGCGGACCTGGAGGGCCGCCTCCGCGAAGCGGATCATGCCGGAGGCGCCGATGGGGTTGCTGGACAGCACGCCGCCGGACATGTTGACCGGCAGGTCGCCGTCCAGTTCGGTCACCCCCGACTCGGTGAGTTTCCAGCCCTCGCCCTCGTCGGCGAAGCCGAGGTTCTCCAGCCACATGGGCTCGTACCAGGAGAACGGCACGTACATCTCGACGGCGTCGATGTCCCGGCGCGGGTCGGTGATGCCGGCCTGCCGGTAGACGTCGGCGGCGCAGTCCCGGCCGGCCCGCGGGGAGACGGCGTCCTTGCCGGCGAAGAGGGTGGGCTCGCTGCGCATCGCGCCGCCGTGCATCCAGGCGGCGGGGCGCGGGGCGCGGGCCGCTCCCGCGCGGTCGGTGAGCACCATCGCGCAGGCGCCGTCGGAGGACGGGCAGGTCTCGGAGTAGCGGATGGGGTCCCACAGCATGGGCGACGCCTGGACCTTCTCCAGGGTGATGTCGTGTTCGTGCAGGTGCGCGTAGGGGTTCTTCAGCGCGTTGCGCCGGTCCTTGTACGCCACCAGGGAGCCGACCGTGTCGGGGGCGCCGCTGCGCCGGATGTACGCGCGCACGTGCGGGGCGAAGAAGCCGCCCGCGCCCGCCAGCAGCGGCTGCTGGAACGGGATGGGCAGCGACAGGCCCCACATGGCGTTCGACTCGGACTGTTTTTCGAAGGCCAGGGTCAGTACGGTGCGGTGGACCCGGGCGGCGACGAGGTTCGCGGCGACGAGCGCGGTGGAGCCGCCGACCGAGCCCGCGGTGTGCACCCGCAGGATCGGCTTGCCGACCGCGCCGAGGGCGTCGGCGAGGTACAGCTCGGGCATCATCACGCCCTCGAAGAAGTCGGGCGCCTTGCCGATGACGACGGCGTCGACATCGGCCCACGCCAGCTCGGCGTCGTCCAGGGCCCGCCGGGCCGCCTCCCGGACGAGTCCGGCGATCGACACGTCGCGGCGCGCCGCCGCGTGCCGGGTCTGGCCGACGCCCACGACGGCCACGGGCTCCTTGCTCATCGGGGCTCCCCTTCGAGTACGGCGACCAGGTTCTGCTGCAGACAGGGTCCGGACGTGGCGTGGGCCAGGGCCCGGTCGGACTCGCCGCGGTGGATTGCGGCGGCGGCCTCGCCGATGCGGATCAGTCCGGCGGCCATGACCGGGTTGGCGGCGAGGGCGCCCCCGGACGGGTTGACGCGCACGTCGTCGCCGAGCCGCAGCGCCCTGCGCAGGACGACTTCCTGGGAGGTGAACGGCGCGTGCAGTTCGGCGGTGTCGACGGGCCGTTCGAAGGCGCCGGCACGCTCGGCCGCCAGCCGGGTGGAGGGCGAGTCGGTCAGGTCGCGCACGCCGAGGCCGTGCGCCTCGACGCGGTGGTCGATGCCGCGGATCCAGGCCGGCCGCGGGCACAGCTCCCGGGCCCGCTCCCCCGCGGCGAGGATCACCGCGGCGGCGCCGTCGCCGATGGGCGGGCAGTCGCCGGTGCGCAGCGGACGTACGAGGTAGTCCCCCTGCGGCACCGGGCCGCGCAGCTGGGCGTGCGGGTTGGCGACCGCGTCCGCCCGGCTGCGGGCGGCAACGGCGGCGAGCGCGGGCTCGTCGGTGTGTCCGGCGTCGATCAGCGCCTGTGCCTGGAGGGCGGCCAGGGCGACGGAGTCGGGCCAGAGGGGGGCCACGTAGTAGGGGTCGAGCTGCCGGGTCAGGACGTCGCGCAGGGGGCCGGGCGAGGACTTGCCGTAGGAGTAGACGAGGGCGGTGTCCGCGTCGCCGGTGAGCAGTTTCGTCCAGGCCTCGTACAGGGCCCAGGCGCCGTCCGTCTCGACGTGCGACTCGGAGATCGGCGGCCAGGCGCCGACGCCGTCGAGGGCGAGGGTGAAGGAGAAGGCACGGCCGGCGAGGTAGTCGCTGGAGCCGGAGCAGGTGAAGCCGATGTCGGCGGTCCTCAGACCGGTCTGTCCGAGGACGTCGTGCAGCACCGGCATGAGCATCTCGACCTCGGAGAGGTCGTCGGTGGTGCGGCGGTGGTCGGTCTGCGCGAAGGCGACGACCGCGATGTCCCGCGTCACAGCAGCTCCTTGTACGTCTCGTAGTCCGCGTCGGGCTCACCGGTGGGCCGGTAGTGGTCGGGGTAGCGGGCCCCGTCGGTCCACACCGGTTCCACCCGCAGCCCCATCCGCACCTGGTCGTACGGGATGCCGCCGATGCGGCCGTGCAGCGCGAGGTCGGCGCCGTCGAGGGCGATGTGCCCGTAGACGTAGGGCACCTCGATGTCGAGGTTCTTCGCCTTGATGTTGACGATGCAGAAGGTGGTGACGGTGCCGCGCGGGCCGACCTCGACCTGTTCCGCCGTGGCGACGCCGCAGGTGGGGCAGGCGCCCCTGGGCGGGACGTACACCTTGCGGCAGGACGGGCAGCGCTCGCCGACGGTCCGCCGCCCGGCCAGCGCGGTGATGTAGGCGGTCTGGGCGCGGCCGGGCGAGTAGGTGTAGTCGAGGCGGGCGGGGGCCACGATGCCGGTGACCGGGTCGGCGAACTCGCCGGTGTGGCCGCCGGGCGGTGCCGCCGCGCCGTCGTACGGCTCGAAGCAGGCGATGTCGGTGATGGCGCCGGAGCGCTCCCCGGCCCAGCGGACGCGGACGCGCATGCCGGTGCGTACGGCTTCGGGGCCGGGGGCGTCGAGGGCGTGCAGGAGGGCGGTGTCGGCGCCGTCCAGGCGGACCAGGACCCAGGCGAAGGGGGTGTCCAGGGGCTGTCCGCGGCGGGGCCGGTGGTTCCAGGCCCAGGTGGTGACCGTGCCGGTGGGGGCGACCTCGACGAGGTCGCGGATCTCCTCGGCGGTGACGGGGTCGTACTCGACGGGCGGGACGAGGGTGCGGCCGTCGCCGGTGCGGACCCCGAGGACGACGCGTTCGCGCAGTCCGGTGAGGAAGGCGCTCTGGACCGGGCCGAGGGAGCGGGTGAAGGGGAATTCGAGGGTGAGGGGGGCCTTGAGGACTTCGGGCATGCCCGGTCTCCTTCAACGGGTCGGGCGCGCGGGGACGTCGCGGACCGGGCGCGCGAGGGGCGTCGCCCGTCGGCGCGCGAGGGTCGCCGGCCGTCAGGCGCGCTTGTAGACGGGGGGCCGCTTCTCCGCGAAGGCGCGGGCGCCCTCCTTGGCGTCGGCGGTGTCGAAGACCGGCCAGCCGCGAACGAGTTCGGCCGCGAGGCCGTCGGTCTCGGTCATGTCCGCGGTCTCGTACACCGACGCCTTGACCGCCTCGACGGCCAGCGGGGCGCAGGCGTTGATCTGCTCGGCTATCTCCAGCGCCTTGACGAGGGCGGCGCCGTCGGGGACGACGTGCCCGATCAGGCCGATGGCGGCGGCCTCGCGGGCGGTGTAGGGGCGGCCGGTGAGCAGCATCTCCAGGGCGTGGGTGCGCGGGATCTGGCGTTGCAGGCGGACCGTGGAGCCGCCGATCGGGAACAGTCCTCGGCGGACCTCGAACAGGCCGAACGTCGCCGACTCGCCCGCGACGCGGATGTCGGTGCCCTGGAGGATCTCGGTGCCGCCCGCCACGCAGTACCCCTCGACGGCGGCGATCACCGGTTTGCGGGGGCGATGGTGACGCAGCATCGCCTTCCAGTGCAGGTCGGGGTCGGCCTTGAGGCGCTCGCGGTGGTGCTCGCCGGTCATGCCCTGGCCGGCCAGCGCCTTGAGGTCCATGCCGGCGCAGAAGGTGCCGCCGGCGCCGGTGAGCACGATCGAGCGGACCGTGTCGTCCTCGTCCGCCTCCACCCAGCCGTCGTACAGGCCGACGAGCAGGGGCAGCGAGAGCGCGTTCCTCGCCTCGGGCCTGTTGAGCGTGAGCACCAGTGTGGCGCCTTCGCGCCGCACGGTGAGGTGTTCGGTGCCGCCCATTGCCGTCCTCCCGTCTGCGGAACGAGAACAGGTTGCAGGAGTCGGGCGGCCAGTACAAGAGGTTTCTGACACTCAGTCAGATTTCTGCTGCGGAAGCCCTTCACAGTTGCTCCGCCCTTTGCTCTGATGACCGGCGAACCGATGGACGCGCCATTCTTCGTCATGCCTGCCGGGGTCAGGAGGAGCGGTGGAGTTCAACCTTGCCGACCTGTTCGAGTCGGTCGTCGACGCGGTCCCCGACCGCGAGGCGCTCGTGTACGTCGACCACCCCGGCACCGGCGCCGAGCGCCGGCTGACCTACGCGGAGCTGGACGCGGCGGCCAACCGGGTCGGCCACCACCTGATCGACAGCGGGATAAGCCCCGGCGAGCACCTCGGGCTGCACCTGTACAACGGGGTGGAGTACCTGCAGACGGTGCTCGGCTGCCTCAAGGCGCGCGTCGTGCCGGTCAACGTCAACTACCGCTACGTCGAGGAGGAGTTGGCATACCTCTACCGGGACGCGGATCTGGTGGCGCTGGTCTTCGACGCCGAGTTCGAGCACCGGGTGGCCGCGGTCCGGCCGCGGGCGGGCGGACTGCGGCACCTGGTACGGGTGGGCACCCCGGCGGCCGAGGAGGTGGACGCGGTGCCGTTCACCGACGCCGAGGCGGCCGGATCGCCCGGCCGGGGCTTTCCCGCGCGCTCCGGCGACGACCAGTTCATCATCTACACCGGCGGCACCACCGGCATGCCGAAGGGGGTGATGTGGCGTCAGGAGGACCTGTTCTTCGCGGGCCTTGGCGGGGGTGCGCCGACCGGTGAGCCGGTCGCGAGGCCGGAGGAGCTGGCCGAACGGGTCGCGGCCGGCGGCAGCGGCATCACCTTCTTCCCGACGCCCCCGCTGATGCACGGCACGTCCACCCTCACCTCCTTCATCGGCTTCAACTTCGGGCAACGGGTGGTGATCCACCGCAAGTTCGTGCCCGAGGAGGTGCTGCGGACGATCGAGAGGGAGAAGGTCACCAGCGTGTCGCTGGTGGGCGACGCGATGCTGCGGCCGCTGATCGACGCGCTGGAGGGGCCGCTGAAAGGCACGGACTGCTCGTCGCTGTTCAGCGTGTCGTCGTCCGGGGCGGTCTTGTCGGACACCGTGCGGCGGCAGTTCCGCGCGCTGGTGCCGAACGCCGTGCTCCTGAACAACTTCGGCTCCTCGGAGTCCGGCTTCAACGGCACGGCGACCGATGACTCCGGGCTGGGCCGCGGCTTCAGGGTGCGCGTCAACTCCCGTACGCAGGTGGTCGATCCGGTGACCCGCGAACCGGTCGCCGTCGGGGAGGTGGGCCGCGTCGCCCAGTGCGGCCACGTACCGCTCGGCTACTACAACGACCCGCGGAAAACGGCCGGGACGTTCTTCGAGAAGGACGGCAGGCGGTGGGTGCTGCTCGGCGACATGGCCACCGTCGACGAGGAGGGCGTCGTCACCGTCCTCGGGCGGGGCTCGCAGTGCATCAACACCGGCGGGGAGAAGGTGTATCCGGAGGAGGTCGAGGAGGCGCTCAAGTCGCACCCGGACGTCTACGACGTGCTGGTGGCCGGGGTGCCGGACGCGCAGTGGGGCAGCCGTGTGGCAGCCGTCGTCCAGTTGCGGGCGGGGGCGCGGCGGCCGTCCCTGGAGGACATCCAGACGCACTGCCGCGCCCACCTCGCCGGGTACAAGATCCCGCGCCAGTTGGTGATCACGGAGGCGATACGGCGGTCGCCCAGCGGCAAGGCGGACTACCGGTGGGCCCGGGAGGTGGCGGTGGCGGCGGACCGGTAGGCCGTCCGGCCACGGGCGCCGCGGCGGGGCGGGCCGGAGGCCGGGACGCGCGTACTCTTTGCGCGCGGTTGACCCGGGTGTTTGAACGGCGGGTTGCGCGGGGCCGTACGGAGGTTGGCGGCGGCCCGGCCCTGCGGGTCCGGTTCGCCGCGCAGTTCTCGGGCTCCAGCACGGAAGGACCAACGGGTGTCGCACCTCACGCCCCCTCGTCAGCTCCCGCACGCCGACTCCGGCTCCGGCTCCGACGCCGCCCCGGATCCCGGGACACCGGCGGGCGGCACGGACGCGGACGCGGAAACCGGGGCCGGCACGGACGCGGAAACCGGGGCGCAGGCGGCCGAGCCCGGCGTGGGCAGGACACCCGGTGACACCGCTGAGACGCCCGGCGACGCCCCGGAGACGCCCGGTGACAAGGACGTACCGCCCGAGACCGCCGCCCCCGAAGCCGGCCCGGTCGCTGAGGTCGAGGCGGTCACCGAAGCCGACCCGACCGCCGAAGCCGACCCGACCGCCGAAGCCGACACGGTCACCGAGACCGAGCCGACCGCCGAAGCCGGAGCGGTCGCCGAGGCAGCCGGTCCGCACTCCGTCGCCGGTGACCGCGCCGGGCTGTTCGGGTGGCGGCGCAGGTACCCCCGTACCGCGCGGGGCGTGACCGTCGGGATCACCGTCCTGGCCGCAGTGCTGGTGCTGTCCGCGCTCCTCGTGCCGAACCGGCTCGACCGCCTCACCGTCGAGGCGTTCCTGCGCATTCCCGCCGAGGGTGTGCTCCTGGCCGGTCTGCTGCTGGCGCTGCCGCCACGGTTCCGGCGTGCCGCGGCGGTCGTCGCGGGGGTGCTGCTCGGCCTGGTCACGGTGGTGAAGCTCATCGACATGGGGTTCTACTCCGTGCTGTCGCGCCCCTTCGACCTGGTCCTCGACTGGATCCTGCTCGACGACGCCGCCGAATGGGTGAAGGAGTCGTTCGGCAGGACCGGCGAGGTGCTGGCGGTCGTCGCGGTGATCGTCCTCGTCGCCGCCGTGCTGGCGCTGACGACGCTCGCCGTCGTACGGCTGACCGACCTGATGGTCCGTCACCGCCCGACGGCCGCCCGGACCACACTGGTCCTGGGCACGGCCTGGATCACCTGCGTCACCCTCGGCGTGCAGTTCACGGGCGTGCCGGTCGCCTCGAAGATCGACGCCGATCTGGTCGGCAACCGCGTCGAGCAGGTGCGGGCGGGGCTCGCGGACGCGCGGGTCTTCCAGAAGCAGGCCGCCGTCGACGCCTTCGCCGACACCCCGCCCGACCAGCTGCTGACCGGACTGCGGGGCAAGGACGTCCTGTTCACCTTCATCGAGAGCTACGGCCGTACGGCGATCGAGGACCCGGCGATGGCGCCGGACGTCGACGCGGTCCTCGACCGGGGCAGCGCCGACCTGAAGGCGGCCGGGTTCGCCTCGCGCAGCGCCTGGCTGAGGTCACCGGTGTCGGGCGCCGGCAGCTGGCTCGCCCACTCGACGTTCCTGTCCGGCCTGTGGATCAAGAACCAGCAGCGTTACCGCAGCCTGACGACCAGCGACCGCGCGACGCTGACCAGCTACTTCCGCAAGACCGGCGCCTGGCGCACGGTCGGCATCGTGCCGGGGGTGCGCAGGGCGTGGCCGGAGGGGAAGTTCTTCGGGCTCGACCACATCTACGACTCCGAGCACCTCGGCTACCACGGCCCGTACTTCAGCTGGACGCCCGTGCCGGACCAGTTCAGCCTGGAGGCCTTCCAGCGTCTGGAGCACGGGAAGAAGGACCGGGGCCCGATCATGGCGGAGATCATCCTGGCCTCCAGCCACAACCCGTGGGCCCCGATCGCCCACATGATCGACTGGAACGACCTCGGCGACGGCTCGGTCTTCCACCGCATCAAGAAGGAGGGCAAGGATCCCAAGGAGGTCTGGAAGAACCCGGAGAGCGTGCGCACCGAGTACAAGAACGCCATCGAGTACTCGCTGCACAGCCTGACGGAGTGGGTCCAGCGCTACGGCGACGACGACACGGTGCTCGTCTTCCTCGGCGACCACCAGCCCGTCCCGACGGTCACCGCGGGCAACACCGGCAAGGACGTGCCGGTCACCCTGGTCGCCCGCGACCGGAAGGTCCTGGACCGCATCTCCGACTGGGGCTGGACGGACGGACTCCGGCCGGCCCGCAACGCCCCGGAGTGGGGCATGGACACCTTCCGCGACCGCTTCCTGACGGCGTACGGACCGCACCGGGGGTGAGCCGCGTGCGTCTGGGCGTCGGGCGCGGAGCCGCGTACGGCTCGGCCTTCGACTGCGCGTTGCCGCCGACATCGCGCGCACCGCACACAAGCTTTGGCCAGAACGGAACCGGGAGCAAGATGTGCCGTTTCGGCCCGCCGACGCGCACTGCGCGCGTAGCGTGGCCGCTGGATCATTCGAGCTGTAAGGATGCGAAACCCGAGTGAATGCTGGATCGCACGGGGACCCCCGTGTACAGGCGATTCCCCGCACCGTCTCCGCCATCAACGACGCCCTGCCCGCCGTGCGGCGCGAAGAGTTTCACGCCGCCGTCATGCGCGCCGAACAAGGCGACGCACTGGATGCGGTGATGACCACGTGGTGGCTTGAGGCCATGTTCGAGGCGGTGCCCGAACGGGACCAGCGCCTCGACGACACCGTCGCCGCAGTAGGGCTCGTCGAACTCCCGGAGGCGGAGGACTGATGCGGCCGGTTTCGAAAGGCTGGACGGCGGTCACCCAGGTGACCGCCTCCAAGGTGCTCGGCCAGATGCGTGACGCGGGCTACGTCGACCTCCACGACAACATCGTCCGGTTCCTCCGGGCCCTGGCGCTGGAGGTCGGCAGCGCGGTGGAATCCGCCAACCCGCCTCCGGGCCTGCCCATGACCATTCGTGGCGTCACCTGGTACAGCCTCCCGGTCCCCAACGATCCCGTCTTCTTCAACTACAGCATCTATCCGGAGGAACAGCAGATCAGGATCTGTGACCTGATCTGGGTTGCGTCTTTGTGAACGCTTTCGCCGTCTTTCGGCGGCGCACGCCGGACGCAGCGGTGTATCCGGAGGCCGTCGGCCGCGGTGGCCGCCGTCCGCGAGGTGGGTCAGCTGTGGTGTGGCGCGCGGGGCGCACCCCGCGGGCGGGGCCCGTGGCGTGTCCAGAAAGTCGTGCCGCACCTCTTGCCCTGGGCCATGGCGTCCTGGATTACTGATCCCGGACAGCACGACCGAATGATCGGTCGTCCGGAATGATGCGGTTGGCGAGGGAGAATTCCCCATGGTTGACGCGACGGAGCCGCTGGACGCGGGAGAACGGCTCGACGCTCAGGCGCTGCGCGCGCTGCAACTCCAGCGGCTGCGGGCCTCGCTGCGGCACGCGTACGACCACGTGCCGTTCTACCGGCAGTCCTTCGAGAAGGCCGGTGTCCACCCGGACGACTGCCGCTCCCTAGCCGACCTGTCCCGCTTCCCGTTCACCACCAAGGCCGACCTGCGCGAGAACTACCCGTACGGGATGTTCGCCGTGCCCCAGGACCGCATCCGCCGCATCCACGCCTCCAGCGGCACCACCGGACGCCCCACGGTCGTCGGGTACACCGACGGCGACCTGTCCCTGTGGTCGGACATGGTGGCCCGCTCGATCAGGGCGGCCGGCGGGCGGCCCGGCGACAAGGTGCACGTGGCCTACGGGTACGGGCTGTTCACCGGCGGCCTCGGCGCCCACTACGGCGCCGAGCGGCTGGGCTGTACGGTCATCCCCGCGTCCGGCGGCATGACGGCCCGCCAGGTGCAGCTGATCCGGGATCTCGAACCGCAGATCATCATGGTGACGCCCTCGTACATGCTGACCATCCTGGACGAGTTCGAGCGGCAGGGCGTCGATCCGCGGACCATCTCCCTGCGGGTGGGGATCTTCGGCGCGGAGCCGTGGACGGAGCGGATGCGCCAGGAGATCGAGGAGCGGTTCGCGATCGACGCCGTCGACATATACGGGCTGTCGGAGGTCATGGGGCCGGGCGTGGCGCAGGAGTGCCTGGAGACCAAGGACGGCCTGCACATCTGGGAGGACCACTTCTATCCGGAGGTCGTCGACCCGATCACCGGGGAGGTGCTCGGGGACGGCGAGGAGGGCGAGCTGGTCTTCACCTCGCTCACCAAGGAGGCGATGCCGGTCGTCCGCTACCGGACGAGGGACCTGACGCGGCTGCTGCCCGGCACCGCCCGGGTGTTCCGGCGGATGGAGAAGGTCACCGGGCGCAGCGACGACATGGTGATCCTGCGCGGGGTGAACCTGTTCCCCACGCAGATCGAGGAGATCGTGCTGCGCACGCCCGGCGTCGCGCCCCACTTCCAGCTGCGGCTGACCCGCGAGGGCCGCCTGGACGCCCTGACGGTGCGGGCGGAGGCCCGGCCCGAGGCGGGCCCGGAGTCCCGGGAGGCCGCGGCCGGGGCCATTGCGGCGGCCGTGAAGGACGGCATCGGGGTGTCGGTCTCCGTGGAGATCGTCGAACCGGAGTCGCTGGAGCGGTCGGTGGGCAAGATCCGGCGGATCGTGGACCTGCGGCCGCGGTAGCGCTCCGCTTCGGGAGCCACGAACCGCGGACGGCCGCCTGCCGTCCGCCGTCCGCAGAGGGCCGCCTGCCGCGCCGTGGTGGCCGGTCGCGCGGTTCCCGCGCCCCTCCGGGGCGCTAACCGGCGAAGCGGTCCCGCAGTTCGCGCTTGAGGATCTTGCCGCTGGCGTTGCGGGGCAGCTCGTCCACGAACAGCACCCGCTTGGGCGCCTTGAAGTGGGCGAGTTTCTCCCGTGTGTGGGCGATCAGTTCCTCCTCGGTGACCTCGGCGCGCGGCACGACGAACGCGGTGACCGCCTCGATCCACCGCTCGTCGGGGAGGCCGACCACGGCCACCTCGGCGACCGCCGGGTGCGTGTACAGGGCGTCCTCGACCTGCCGTGAGGCGACCAGCACGCCGCCGGAGTTGATGACGTCCTTCACCCGGTCGACGATCGTGTAGTAGCCGTGCGCGTCGCGGACCGCCAGGTCCCCGGAGTGGAACCAGCCGTCGCGGAAGGCGGCGGCGGTCTCCTCGGGCTTGTCCCAGTAGCCCTCGCACAGCTGCGGGGAGCGGTAGACGATCTCCCCGGGCGTGCCGTCGGGGACGTCCTTGCCGTCCTCGTCGACCACGCGGGCGTCGACGAACAGCACGGGCCGGCCGCAGGAGTCCATGCGGCCCTTGTGCTCGTCGGGGGCGAGCACGGTGGCCAGCGGGCCGATCTCGCTCTGCCCGAAGCAGTTGTAGAAGGCCAGGTCCGGCAGCCGCTCCCGGAGGCGCTCCAGGACCGGCACCGGCATGATCGAGGCGCCGTAGTACGCCTTGCGCAGACCGCTGAGGTCGCGGGTGGCGAAGTCGGGGCGGTTGGCGAGCCCGATCCACACGGTGGGCGGGGCGAACAGGCTGTCCACGCGGCCCGCCTCGATCAGGTCGAAGAGCCGGTCGCCGTCGGGCGCGTCGAGGACCGTGTTGGTGGCGCCGACCGCGAGGTAGGGCAGCAGGAAGACGTGCATCTGCGCCGAGTGGTAGAGCGGGAGGGCGTGCGCGGGCCGGTCCCCGGCGCTCAGGTCGAGGGCGGTGATCGCGCTCAGGTACTCGTGCACCAGGGCGCGGTGAGTCATCATCGCGCCCTTGGGCAGGGCGGTCGTCCCCGAGGTGTACAGCAGCTGCACCAGGTCCTCGCTGCGCGGTTCGGGACCGTCGTGGGCGCCGGCCGTGGCCAGCCGGGTCAGCAGGGAGTCGTCGGAGTCGCGCAGGGGCAGCGTGCGGACGTCGCCGCCGAGCCGCGCCGCGAGCCCGGGATCGGTGAGGACCAGGGAACTGCCGGACTGACCGAGGAGGTACGTGAGATCGTCGCCGGTGAGGTTGTGGTTGACCGGCACGTGCACCAGGCCCGCCCGGGCGCAGGCGAGGAAGGCGATGAGGTAGGCGTCGGAGTTGTGGCCGTAGGCGGCGACCCGGTCGCCGGGCGTGAGGCCCTCGTCGAGCAGGACCGTCGCCGCGCGGGAGACGGCGTCGTCGAGTTCGCCGTACGTCCAGGTGCGCTCGCCGTACTCGATCGCGATGCGCGCGGGCGTGCGCCGGGCGCTGCGCCGCAGCACTCCGTCGACCGTGCTGCCGTGTCCCTGAGTCATGGCACATGATCCTCAGGCCGCCGCGGGACGCGGTCAAGACACGCGACCGCGGCCGCGGCGGACCGCGCCGCATGTCACACCTGGCGGGTGCGTCCCTTCCAGTACGGCTCCCGCAGCCGCCGCTTGTACAGCTTGCCGTTGGGGTCGCGCGGCATCTCGGGGACGAAGTCGACGCTCCTGGGCCGCTTGTAGCCGGCCAGCCGCCCGGCGCAGTGGTCGAGGATCGCGGCGGCGAGGTCGGGGCCGGGCGTGTGTCCGGGGGCCGCTTCCACGACCGCCTTGACCTCCTCGCCCCAGTCGTCGTGCGGGACGCCGAAGACGGCCGCGTCGGCGACCGCGGGGTGGGACAGCAGGACGGACTCGATCTCGGCCGGGTAGATGTTGACCCCGCCCGAGATGATCATGTCGATCTTGCGGTCGCGCAGGAACAGGTAGCCGTCCGCGTCGAGGAGGCCGAGGTCGCCGACGGTGAAGAAGTCGCCGATGCGGTTCCTGCGGGTCTTGTCCTCGTCCTTGTGGTACGCGAAGCCGCCGGTGGTCATCTTCATGTAGACGGTGCCGAGTTCGCCGGGCGGCAGCCGGTTGCCGTCCTCGTCGAAGACCGCGAGTTCGCTGATCGGCCAGGCCCTGCCGACGGTGCCGGGCTTCTTCAGCCAGTCCTCCGCCGTGGCGAACGCCCCGCCGCCCTCGCTGGCCGCGTAGTACTCCTCCACGCAGGGGCCCCACCAGTCGATCATCGCCCGCTTCACGTGGTCGGGGCAGGGCGCGGCGCCGTGGATGGCGTGCCGCATCGACGACACGTCGTAGGAGCGCCGGACCTCCTCCGGGAGGGCGAGCAGGCGGTGGAACTGGGTCGGGACCATGTGGGTGTGGGTGCACCGGTGGGTCTGGATCAGCCGCAGCATCTCCTCCGGCGTCCACTTGTCCATCAGGACGATGCGGTGGCCGATGTGCAGGGACGCGCCCGCGAACTGGAGCACGGCGGTGTGGTAGAGCGGCGAGCAGACCAGGTGGACGTTGTCGTCGAACGGCTTGATGCCGAAGATGCCGAGGAAGCCGCCGAGGTAGGCCTCCTCGGGGGGCTTGCCGGGCAGCGGGCGGCGGATGCCGCGCGGGCGGCCCGTGGTGCCGGAGGTGTAGTTCATGACCCAGCCCATGGTGCGGCCGGCGGGCGGTGACTCCGGCCGTCCGTCGAGGAGTTCGCGGTACGGGCGGAAGCCCTCGGCCTCGCCGACGGCGTACCGGTGCGTGGCCGCGAGTCCCGCCTCGTCGGCGGCGTGGCGAGCGGGGTCCGCGTACCGTTCGTGGGCGATCAGCACCTTGGCGCCGGAGTCGGCGACGATCCAGGCGATCTCGGGGCCGACGAAGTGGTGGTTGACCGGCACCAGGTAGAAGCCGGCCTGAGTGGCGGCCAGGTAGGCGGTGAGGAACTCGACGCCGTTGGGCAGCACGACGGCGAAGGCGTCGCCGCGTTCCAGGCCGGCCTCGCGCAGGCCGTGGACGAGCCGGTTGGCGGCGGCGTGCAGGCGTCCGGCGCTCCACTCCTCGCCGTCGGGGGCGACGAGGACCGCGCGGCCCGGGTCGGCGGCGGCCTGGGCCCAGAAACCGGCGGGGGGCGTGCCCGTGGGGGTGCTCCCGGGGGTGCTCTTGGGCGTGCTCGTCATGTGCCGCTCCTTCCGGCGATGCGGTTGACGCGGTCGACGGCCTCCTCGAAGCCGCGGGTGAGGTCGTCGAAGACGGCCTGGACGCTGCGTTCGCTGGTCATCCGGCCGACGATCTGGCCGACGGGCGTGCCCAGCAGCGGCTCGACCTCGTACCGCTGGATGCGGGAGACGGCGTCGGCGACGAGCAGTCCCTGCAGGGGCATCGGCAGGGCGCCGGGCCCTTCGGGGTCGTCCCAGGCGTCGGTCCACGCGGTGCGGAGCTGACGGGCGGGTTTGCCGGTGAGGGCGCGGGAGCGGACGGTGTCTCCGGAGCCAGCGGCGAGCAGCTTCCGGGTGAGTCCGGGCGAGGTGAGGTCGGCCTCGGTGGTGGTCAGCCAGACGGAGCCCAGCCACACGCCCTGGGCGCCGAGGGCGAGGGCGGCGGCCGCCTGCCGTCCGCTGCCGATGCCTCCGGCGGCCAGCACGGGCAGCGGGTCGACGGCGTCCACGACCTCGGGCGTGAGCACCATGGTGGCGATCTCGCCGGTGTGGCCGCCGGCCTCGTAGCCCTGCGCGACGACGACGTCGATGCCGGCCGCCTTGTGCTTGCGGGCGTGCCGGGCGCTGCCCGCGAGCGCGGCGACGAGCACGCCCCGCTCGTGCGCGCGGGCCACGACGTCGGCGGGCGGGGAGCCGAGGGCGTTGGCGAGCAGCCGGATCGGATAGTCGAAGGCGACGTCGAGCTGGGTGCGGGCGACCTGCTCCATCCAGCCCGTGATGCGCCAGCCGGACGCCTCGCCCTCGGGGAACTCGGGGACGCCGTACTCGGCGAGGGTGTCCTCGACGAACTTCCGGTGCGTGTCGGGGATCATCGCCTCGACGTCGGCCTCGGTGACGCCCTCGACCTTCTTCGCGGGCATGACGACGTCCAGGCCGTAGGGCCTGCCGCCGACGTGCGCCTCGATCCAGTCGAGGTCGCGCTTGAGGTCGTCGGGGGCTGTGTAGCGGACCGCCCCGAGCACCCCGAAGCCGCCTGCCCGGCTGATGGCCGCGGCGACGGCGGGGAACGGCGTGAAGCCGAAGACGGCGTGCTCGACTCCCAGTTGGTTGCTCAGCTCCGTCTGCATGAGGCGCAGGATGCCGCAGTCCTCCGGACGACGGAAGACCTTTTCTGATGCTCCGTCAGATTTCTTGCCCGGAGCCGCCCGACCCTCCGGCCCTCCGGCCCTCCGGCACGGGGATCGGCCGCTTCGGGCCCGCCTCCCGGCGGTGCCCCCTGCGCGGCGTCCAGGACAGCGGGCCCCCGCGCGTGCGCACATGTACCTGCGGGGCCGTCATGGACCGGGAGTGGAGGTCGGAAGCCGCCGCGCCTCAACGCGGCGAGGACGTCAATGGCCGAAGACGGCCCTCTGCACTTCGTTCGGCCCGTCGAAGTGGTCCTGCTTCAGGCCGTCGAGGCGGCTGACGGTCTTCCCGTCGGTCTTGTTCCTGCGGGCCACCTCGACCAGGAGCCTCCTTTACGCGGTCCGGTCCTCTCCCGCCTCCAGCACCGCCATGGCCGCGTTGTGCCCCGGCACCCCGCTCACCCCGCCGCCGCGGACCGCGCCCGCGCCGCACAGCAGCACGTTGGCGTGCCGGGTCTCGACGCCCCAGCGACCGGTGTCCTGGTGGGCGTAGGGCCAGGAGAGCTCGCGGTGGAAGATGTTGCCGCCGGGCAGGCGCAGGTCGCGCTCCAGGTCGAGCGGGGTCTTGGCCTCGATGCAGGGGCGGCCGTCGGCGTCGGTGGCCAGGCAGTCGGCGAGCGGCTCGGCGAGGTGGGCGTCGAGCTGGGCGAGGGTCGCGCTCAGCAGTTCCTCGCGGACGGCGTCGTTGTCGCGTTCGAACAGCCGCGCCGGGGTGTGCAGGCCGAAGAGGGTGAGGGTCTGCCAGCCCCGTTCGGCGAGATCCGGGCCGAGGATGGTCGGGTCGGTCAGGGAGTGGCAGTAGATCTCGGAGGGCGGGGCGGCGGGGAGCACGCCGGAGGCGGCCTGGGCGTGGGCGGCGGCGAGCTGCTCGTAGCCCTCGGCGATGTGGAAGGTGCCGGAGAACGCCTCGCGCGGGTCGACGGAGCTGTCGCGCAGCCTCGGCAGCCGCTCGAGCAGCATGTTCACCTTCAGCTGGGCGCCCTCGGCGGGGGCCGGCGGGGTGTCGCCGGTGAGGGCGGCCAGTTCCCGCGGGGAGGCGCCCACGAGGACGTGGCGGGCGGCGGTGACGCCCTCGCCGTCGGCGGTCCGGTGGGTGATCTCCGCCGTGCGGCCGTCCGTGTCGATGCGGACCGCCTCGTGGCCGGTGGCGAGGACGGCGCCCGCCTCGCGCGCCGCGGCGGCCAGGGCGTCGGTCAGGGCGCCCATGCCGCCGACGGGGACGTCCCAGGCGCCGGTGCCGCCGCCGATCACGTGGTAGAGGAAGCAGCGGTTCTGCTTCAGGGAGGGGTCGTGGGCGTCGGCGAAGGTGCCGATGAGGGCGTCGGTGAGGACGACGCCGCGGACCAGGTCGTCGTCGAAGCGGTCCTCGATCGCCACGCCGACCGGTTCCTCGAACAGGGTCCGCCAGGCCTCATCGTCGTCGACGCGGCGGCGCAGCTCCTCGCGGGTGGGGAGCGGCTCGGTGAGCGTGGGGAAGACCCGTTCGGCGACCCGGCCGGTCATGCCGTAGAAACGCTGCCAGGCCAGGTACTCGCGGTCGGAGCCGGTGAGCCGGGCGAAGGCCTCCCGGGTGCGCTGCTCGCCGCCGCCCACGAGCAGCCCGATGGGCCGCCCGTCGCGCTCGGCGGGGGTGTACGACGAGACGGTGCGGGCGCGGACGCGGAAGTCCAGGCCGAGGTCGCGCACGATCTTCCGCGGGAGCAGGCTGACCAGGTACGAATAGCGCGACAGCCGGGCGTCGACGCCGGCGAAGGGCCGGGTGGAGACCGCCGCGCCGCCGGTGTTCGCCAGCCGCTCCAGCACCAGGACGGATCGTCCCGCGCGGGCCAGGTAGGCGGCGGCGACCAGGCCGTTGTGGCCGCCGCCGACGATCACGACGTCGTAGGCGCGTTGCTCGTGTGCGGTCATGGTCCTTGGTAGCACGCGGTGATCCGGATCGGCCAGGGCGCGCCTCGGGCTCACCGGCCCGGGGCGGCCCCCCGCTGCCGCAGCACCGCCGCCCGGCGGCACAGCTCGGCCGCCTCCGCGCCCCGGCCGAGCTGCTGCAGGCAGTGGGCCTCGTCGTGGCGGCTGGCGAGCGTGTCGGGGTGGTCGCCGCCCAGGACGCGTTCGCGGGCCGCGGCCACCCGGCGGTACTCGACCAGCGCGTCCGCCCAGCGGCCCAGCCAGCCCAGGCCCACGGCGACCTCCCGGCGGCTGACCAGGGTGTCCGGGTGGTCGGGGCCCAGCACCCGCTCGCGGACGGCGGCCACGTCGCGGGCCTCGGCGAGGGCCTCCTCCCAGCGGCCCAGGCGCCCGAGGTTGACGCCCAGGCCGTGGCGGGCGCGCAGGGTCTCGGGGTGGGCGGGGCCCTGGACGCGGGCGCGGTCGTCGATCAGGTCGCGGTAGAGCGTCAGCGCCTCGGCGGCGCGGCCGAGGCGGCCGAGGCCGATGCCGGCCTCGTGGCGGGCGGCGAGGGTGTCCGGGTGGTCGGGGCCCAGGGTGCGGGCGCGGGCGGCGGCGACCTCGCGGTAGGTCCACACGGCCTCCGTCCAGCGGCCCAGCCTGCCGAGCGCGTAGGCGACCTCGTAGCGGGTGACGAGGGTGTCGGGGTGGTCGGGGCCGAGCACGCGGGCGCGGGCGGCGGCCACGTCGAGGGCCGTGCGGCAGGACTCCCGGAGGCGGCCGAGCCGGCCGAGGTTGACGGCGAGGTTGTGGCGGCAGCGCAGGGTGTCCGGGTGGTCGGCGCCCAGCACCCGTTCGCGGCCGGCGAGCACCGACAGGTACACCTGGTGGGCGTCGCTGTGCCGAGCCAACTGGCCCAGCACGTAAGCCATTTCCTGACGGACGGCGAGGGTGTCGGGGTGGTCGGGGCCCAGCGCCCGGGTCCGGGCGGCGGCGACGTGTTTGTAGGCGCGCAGGGCCTCGGCGGCGCGGCCGAGGCGGCTGAGGGCGAAGGCGGCCTGGTAGCGGCTGGCGAGCGTGTCGGGGTGGTCGGGGCCCAGCAGGCGGGCGCGCTCGGCGGCGACCGCCCGGTGCACCTCGCCCGCCTCCTCCCACCGGCCGAGCCGTCCCAGGCCCAGCCCGGCGTCGTGCCGTCCGGCCAGTTCGGTGAGTACGCGCGCGGACGGCGCCGACGGGAACACGCGCGCGGACAGCGCCGGCGGAAGCGTGCGTGCCCGCGGCACCGGCGGAAGCTGCGGCGGGGGTCCGCCGGTGCCGGCCGCGGCGGGCCGGGGGATCCACTCGCCGGTGAGGGCGGCCCCGGCGTCCGGCGGGGCGGTGCGCGGTCCGGCGCCGACGGCCTTGTGGCCGGTGGTCATGGAGCGGGTCCAGGACGGCAGGCGCGGCTCTCGGGAGGGGACCGGCTCGGGCGGGCGGAGCACCGGATGCGGGGTCACCACGGTCGGCGGGTACGCCGGGGCGGTGCGCCCCAGGGTGATGCGGCGGCCCACCTCGCGGGCGTCGGGCGGGCGTTCCTCGGGGCGCTTGGCCAGCAGGTCCAGGATGATCGTCTCGAGGTAGGCGGGGAGTTCGGCGCGCGTGCTGCGGGGCGGGCGGGGCGGGGTGTCGCGGTGGCCGATGAGGATGCCCCAGGCGTCGTCGAGGTCGAACGGCGGCGCCCCGGTGGCGATCTCGTACAGGACGCAGCCCAGCGAGTACAGGTCGCTGCGCTGGTCGACCTCGGTGCCGCCGATCTGCTCCGGCGACATGTAGTGCGGGGTGCCCATGACGGCGCCCGTGCCGGTGAGCCGGGCGGTGAAGCCGATGTCATGGCCCAGGCGGGCGATGCCGAAGTCGCAGATCTTCACCGTGCCGTCGGTGAGCCGCATGATGTTCGCGGGCTTCAGGTCGCGGTGCACGATGTCCTGCTCGTGGGTGTAGGCGAGGGCCGCGGCGACCTGCTCGGCGATGTCGACGACGTCGGGCACGGCCAGCGGGTGGTGCCCGTTGTCCTCGAGGAGCTGGCAGAGGTTGCGGCCGTGCAGGAGTTCCATGACCAGGAACAGGACGCCGTCGGCCTCGCCGAAGTCGTGGACCACGGTCACCCCGCGGTGCTGGAGGGCGGCCGCCACCCGGGCCTCGCGGCGGAAGCGCTCCCGCAGCATGCGGATGAAGGAACGGTCGCGGTGCGGCCCGAGCGGTTTGAGGCACTTGACGGCGACCTGCCGGCCGAGCGACTCGTCCCGCGCGCGCCACACCTCGCCCATGCCGCCCCGCCCGATCAGTTCGAGCAGCCGGTACCGGCCCTGGATGAGTCTGCTGTCCCCCATCGCCCGCGATCGCCCCCGTCGCTGGTCGCCCCGCCCTCCCCCGGCCCGTCCAGTATGACGATTTATGGGCCGACTTTGTACGGTGCGGGACGGGAGCCGGGACCGAGCCGTGACATGGCGCGGACGATGTGTTTGGGCGGGAGTTGCCAGCGCAGTCCTGCGGGAACCGAGCGCAGCAGGGTGCCCGTGACGCGCAGCCGGCGGGTCACGGTGGCGGGCGCGGGGGCCGTTCTGCCGTACAGCTCGTGGGCGTACGGGGGCAGGGAGGCGTACGCCAGGTGCGCCACGCGCCGCCACAGCACCTCGCGCGCCGGGACGAGGAGGGGGTGCGTCGGCGGGCGGAGCAGGAAGTCGTCCACCGCGCGGGCGTCGGCTCCGGCCGCGAGGTGCGGGCGCGCCCGCTCGAAGTAGGCGGCCAGCTCCGCGCGGTTCGCGGGCACGGCGTCGGGGTCGAGGCCCACCAGGCGTGCGCTGGTGCGCTGTTCGGCGAGGTAGCGGTCGGCCGCGCGGTCGCCCATCGGGTAGCCGGAGCGGCGCACGACGTGCAGATACGAGTCGATCTCGGCGCAGTGCACCCACAGCAGCAGGTCGGGGTCGTCGACGCCGTAGCGCTCACCGGTCCCGGGGTCGGTCGCCTTCAGCAGGCTGTGGATCTTCCGCACCCGGGCGCCCGCGCGTTCGGCCTCCTCGGTGGTGCCGTAGGTGGTGGTGCCGACGAAGTCGGCGGTGCGCAGCAGGCGCCCCCAGGCGTCCTGACGGAAGTCGGAGTTCTCCATGACGCCGCGGACGGCGCGCGGGTGCAGTGCCTGGAGGTAGAGGGCGCGGATGCCGGCGACCCACATCATGGGGTCGCCGTGCATCTGCCAGGTGACGGATGCCGGACCGAACAGCCCCGGGTCGGGTGACATACCGTCAGGCTAACGCCGGACACGCGGCATCCCCAGACCGAGCCAGGAGATGATCTCCCGCTGGATCTCGTTGTTGCCGCCGCCGAAGGTGAAGATGACCGCGGAGCGGTAGCCGCGTTCCAGTTCGCCCCGGAGCACCGCGCCCGCCGAGCCCTCCTTCAGGGCGCCCGCCGCGCCGACGATCTCCAGCAGCCAGGCATAGGCGTCCCGGCGGGCCTCGGAGCCGTAGACCTTGACCGCGGAGGCGTCCTGCGGGGTGAGGGTGCCGTCCTGCACGGCGCCGACCATGCGCCAGTTCAGCAGCTTCAGGGCCTCCAGCCTGGTGTGGGTCTGCGCGAGCTTGCGGCGGACCCAGGCCAGGTCGATCACCCGGCGGCCGTCGGCGAGCTTGGTCTCCGTCGCCCAGCGCTGGACGTCGTGCAGGGCGCGGACGGCCATGGTGCCGTGCGCGGCGAGGGTGACCCGCTCGTGGTTGAGCTGGTTGGTGATCAGCCGCCAGCCCTGGTTCTCGGCGCCGACGCGGCGGGAGACGGGCACCCGGACGTTCTCGTAGTGGCTCGCCGTGGTGTCGTGCCCGGCGAGGGTGTGGATGAGGGTGCAGGAGTAGCCGGGGTCGGTGGTCGGCACCAGCAGCATGGTGATGCCCTTGTGCGGCGGGGCGTCCGGGTCGGTGCGGGTGGCCAGCCAGACCCAGTCCGCGGTGTCGCCGTTGGTGGTCCAGATCTTCTGGCCGTTGACGACGTACTCGTCGCCGTCGCGCACCGCGCGCGTCCGGAGGGAGGCCAGGTCGGTTCCGGCGCCGGGCTCGCTGTAGCCGATCGCGAAGTCGATCTCGCCGGAAAGGATCCGGGGCAGGAAGTGGGCCTTCTGCTCGTCCGTGCCGAACTGCATGATCGTCGGGCCGACCGTGTTGAGCGCCATCAACGGCAGCGGCACACCCGCCTGGGCCGCCTCGTCGAAGAAGATGAACTGCTCCATCGCCGTCAGCCCGCGTCCGCCGTACTCCTCCGGCCAGCCCACGCCGAGCCAGCCGTCCGCGCCCAGGCGCCGGACGGTGTCGCGGTAGAAGCGCTTCTGGGCGGCGGCGTCACCGTGGCGCGCGGAGGCGTCGTCCGGCATCAGACCGGCGAAGTAGGCGCGCAGTTCGGTGCGCAGCCGCTGCTGCTCGGGCGTGTATGCGAGGTGCACGGCGCCTCCAGGCTTCCCAGGCCGGTACTGACGGCGCACACCGTAGAACGTGTTCCAGAAATAGGGAATGGCGGTGCCGCTTTCGGCGGGGTCAGTTCAGCACCGTGAGGAACTCGGTGCACGCCCGGACGCAGTCCCGGCAGGCCCGCGCGCTCTCCTCGGCGCCCGGGACGACGTCGAAGACGTGGGCGCACTCCAGGCACACCGTGCGGCACCACTCCACCTGGATGCGCATGCCGGCCTCGTCCAGGCCGTTCTGCTCGGACAGCGCGCGGCAGGTGGCGTCGCACACCTCCGCGCACAGGATGCCCTTGCGGCGTACTTTCTCCTGCTCCTCCGTTCCGTCCGGATCCGCGAGGCTGGCGCGCAGCGCGCAGGCCCGCGCGCACTCGGTGCACGCCTGGGCGCAAGCGAAGCGGTCCTCCAGGAACCGGAAGAGCTCCTGCTGGGATGTCGTCGAAGTCACCCGGTCCGGGTAGCCGGTGCGGATGCCGTCAAACCGGCGTGGTGCGGGCCCGCGCGGGTTCTTCCGGTCCGCCGCGGGGCACTCGCGTCCCCTGGGCGGACCTTGGCTCGACGGAGCGGAACTTGGCTCGACGGAGGTGGACGCGATGCCCGGACGGCAGGAACTCCCCTCGACCCTGGAGCGCTCGTCCGGACGACGCCCGGCGCACCTGGATCAAGGCGCACGACTCGGCGGTCGAGCAGTACGGGGAGGGCGAGCGCGCCCACCGGGTGGCTTACGGCGCGCTGAAGCACATGTACCCGCCGGGCGAGGTGAGCAGGTTCATGCCGGGGACCGGGGGTACCCGCGCGCCATGAACAGCGCATCGATGGACATCGCCGCGGGCAGCGGCGCACTGGCGGCCGGGCTGATCGTGGCGGCGGTGGCTCTCGTCGCCCTGCTGATCGGCGCCTTCTGGATGGGGAGCCGCATTCGGCGCCGTGAGCCGGGGCCCCCGCATCCCGCCGAGCAGCCGCGGATCCCCGAGGAGGGGCCGGTCCGCGAGGTGCGGGAGCACCGGGAGCCCGACGAGGTGCCCCGCGGCGACCGCCGGCTCACCCCGCACGAGATGCCGGGCCACGGCAACTCCCCGACGCGGACCGGTACGGCGCGGGAGCGGCCCCGCTGGAGCGAGGGGAGCAGCGGCTCCTTCGGCAGCGGGGGGCCTGGCGGCGGCTGACCATCGGGTGCGGCGGCGGGTGCGGCAGCGTTGTGGCTGGTCGCGCAGTTCCCCGCGCCCCTTCCGGGCGCTGCCGCAGCCGGGGAGTGATTCCTGCGGCCCTTCCGGGCGCGAGGGGGGTGGCCTCGCGCCCGTGTTGGTGGTGTGTGGTTCTCAGCGGGTGTCGCTGGTCTTGGTGGTTTCTGTCAGGGCCGCGCGTCCCGCTTCCAGGCGGGCGGCCGGGATGCGGAACGGGGAGCAGGAGACGTAGTCCAGACCCGCGCGGTGGAAGAAGTGGATGGAGTCCGGGTCTCCGCCGTGCTCACCGCACACGCCCGTCTGCAGGCCGGGGTTGACCGCCCGGCCGGCCTCGACGGCGATCTCGACGAGCCGTCCGACGCCCTCCTGGTCGATCGTCTCGAACGGCGACACCTCGAAGACGCCCTTCTCCAGGTACAGCGGGAAGAAGGAGGCCTCCGCGTCGTCCCGGGACAGGCCCCAGGTCGTCTGGGTGAGGTCGTTGGTGCCGAAGGAGAAGAAGTCGGCGGTCGCGGCGATCTTCCCCGCGGTGAGCGCCGCCCTGGGCAGCTCGATCATCGTGCCGATCGGGCAGTCCAGCCCGGTGCCGGTCTCGGCGGCGACCTCGGCGAGGACGCGCTCCGCCTCGGCGCGGGCCAGCCGCAGTTCCTCGACCGTCCCGACCAGCGGGATCATGATCTCGGCCTTCGGATCACCGCCCGCGCGCAGCCGCGCGGTCGCGGCCTCGGCGACGGCACGCACCTGCATGGCCATCAGGCCCGGCACCGCCAGCCCCAGCCGCACGCCGCGCAGGCCCAGCATCGGGTTCTGCTCGTGCATGCGCTCGACGGCGGCGAGCAGCTCGCGGTCGCGCGGGTCGGGGTGTTCGGCCTCGGCCAGACGGACGGCGAGTTCCATGCGGTCGGGCAGGAACTCGTGCAGCGGCGGGTCGAGCAGCCGGATCGTCACCGGCAGCCCGTCCATCGCCTCGAGGATCTTCGTGAAGTCCTCGCGCTGCAGCGGCAGCAGCGCCGCGAGGGCCTCCTCGCGGGCGGTGTCCTCACGGGCCAGGATCATCGCCTCGACCAGTGCCCGGCGCTCACCGAGGAACATGTGCTCGGTGCGGCACAGCCCGATGCCCTGCGCGCCGAGGCTGCGGGCGCGTACGGCGTCCTCGGGGGTGTCGGCGTTGGCCCGCACCTGGAGGCGGCGCACCGAGTCGGCGTGCGCGAGCGCGCCGAGCACCGCCTCGGTCAGCGGGCCCTCGGCGGCCGCGGTCTCCAGCGCGCGGCCGACCTCGGACGCGGTGAGCGGCAGCTCGCCGAGGTGCACGGTGCCCGCGGTGCCGTCGACGGAGACGACGTCGCCCTCGTCGACGACGATGCCCGTCCCGGTGGTGAACCGGCGGGCGACCGTGTCGACGGCGAGTGCCTCGGCGCCGCACACGCACACCTTGCCCATGCCGCGCGCGACGACGGCGGCGTGGCTGGTCTTGCCGCCCCGGCTGGTGAGCACCGCCTGCGCGGCGATCATGCCAGGCAGGTCGTCGGGCGTGGTCTCCCGGCGGACCAGCACCACCTGCTCGCCGGCCGCGGCACGGCGTACCGCCTCGGCGGAGTCGAAGACGACGGCTCCCACCGCGGCGCCCGGCGAGGCGGGCACGCCGTGGGCGAGGGGCACGTCGTCCGACGTGGTGCGGAAGCGGGGGAACATCAGCCGGGTCAGTTCGGCGCCGCTGACGCGGACCAGTGCCTCGTCCTCGGTGACGGTGCCCTCCTCGCGCAGGTCGTGCGCGATGCGGAAGGCGGCCTCGGCGGTGCGCTTGCCGACGCGGGTCTGCAGGATCCACAGCTTGCCGCGCTCGACGGTGAACTCGACGTCGCACAGGTCGCGGTAGTGGTTCTCCAGGGTGCGCAGGTGGTCGACGAGCTCGCCGTAGACGCGCCCGTTCAGCTTCTTCAGCTCGCTCAGCGGCAGGGCGTCGCGCACGCCGGCGACGACGTCCTCGCCCTGCGCGTCGGGCAGGTAGTCGCCGTACACGCCGCGTTCGCCGGTGGCGGGGTCGCGGGTGAAGGCGACGCCGGTGCCGGAGTCGGCGCCGAGGTTGCCGAACACCATCGCCTGCACGTTGACTGCGGTGCCGAGGTCCTCGGAGATGTGCTCGCGCTGGCGGTAGACGCGGGCGCGCTCGGTGTTCCAGGAGTCGAAGACGGCGCGGATGGCGCGGGAGAGCTGCTCGGCCGGGTCCTGCGGGAAGTCCTCGCCGGTCTCCTTGCGGATGATGGCCTTGAACTCCTCGGTGAGTTCGGCGAGTTCACCGGCGTCCAGCAGGTGGTCGTCGGCGACGGCGCGCCGGGTCTTGTGCGCGGTGAGGGCCTGTTCGAACAGGTCGCCGTCCACGCCCATCACGGTGTGGCCGAACATCTGCACGAGCCTGCGGTAGGAGTCCCAGGCGAACCGCTCCTGGCCGGACGCCTTGGCGATCCCGGCGACGGACTCGTCGTTGAGGCCGATGTCGAGGATGGTCTCCATCATGCCGGGCATGGAGAAGCGGGCGCCCGAGCGCACGGACACCAGGAGGGGGTCGTCGGGTGCGCCGAGGGTGCGCCCCATGGCCTGCTCCAGGCCGGCCAGCGCCTGGGCGGCCTCGACCGCGAGTTCGGGCGGCTCCTCGCCGGTCTTCAGGTAGACCTTGCAGGCGTCGGTGGTGACGGTGAATCCGGGCGGGACGGGCAGTCCGATCCGCGTCATCTCGGCGAGTCCGGCGCCCTTGCCACCGAGCAGGGCGGCCATGTCGCGACCGCCCTCGGCGAATGCGTACACGTACTTCATCGGCTTGCTCATGGAGCCCTCTCAGAAGTGGGGCACGACGGCCACGGGGCAGCCGACGTGGTGGATGGCGGCGTGGGCGACGGGGCCGGTCCGCGGACCCGTCGGGCGTTCGGTGGCGTGGTGGCCGACGACGAGCAGGCTCGCGCCGGAGGCGGCCCGCACCAGCACGGACTGCGCGCGGCCCTCGGTCACGGTCTCGACGACCTCGACGTCGGGGTACTTCTCGCGCCAGACCTGCAGCACGGCGGTCAGGAAGCCGAGCCATTCCGCCGCCTGCTGCACCCCGCCCAGCAGGCCCGTCTCCGCCGGGCCCAGCCCGATCGGGGAGGGCTGCTGCCAGGCGTGCACGACCCTGAGGCGCGCGGCGCGCGACCGGGCCGCCTCGAAGGCGAACTCGATCACCTCGTCGCAGGCGTCGCCGAGGTCGACGCCCAGTACGACGTCCCGGTAGCCGGTCCGGGTGGACGGGCCCCCGTCGTCGTCGGGAAGGTGCTCGTCGGCGGCGTCCTCGCCGGCCCGGACGAGGACGACGGGCGTCTCGGACCGCGCCACCACACCCAGGGCGACGGAGCCGACCAGGAACCCGGTGAAGCCGCTCAGCCCGCGCGAGCCCAGCACGAGCAGGTCGGCCTCCTGGGCCGCCTTCAGCAGGGCGGCGGTCGCGGGGCCCTCCGTCTGCTCCTCCTCCACCCGGAGACCGGGACAGGCGGGGCGGATCCGGTCCTCCGCCTCCCGCAGGACACGGCGGGCCGGATGCCGTTGCGCGGCGCCGGCGGGATCGCCGCCGTCCGGGCGGGGGCGCCAGTTCCTTGCGTGCACCAGGCGCAGCGGCCGGCCCCGGCGTACGGCCTCGCGGGCCGCCCACTCGGCGGCCGCGAGGCTCTCGGCCGATCCGTCGACTCCGGCGATCACGGGGGGAAGCATGTGCGCACCTCCTGCGCTCGGCGAGCTCCTCCATGCCAGCGTCGGCCCGCGGCCGGGTGTCAGGTATGGGCCGCCAGGGCTCGAAGCGGGACCGTTCGGCCCCTGAGGGGCACGGCCGGTCTGCGGCCAATGTGGAATTCCGAACTCCCTTTCGCGGAAAGGCGGGAAGCCATGGAGCGGATGATCGTCGCCGGTGCGGACGCGTCGGCGGCCGGTTGCGCGGCGGCCTACTGGGCCGTGCGGGAGGCCGAGCTGCGCGGGGTGCCGCTGCACGTGGTGCCGGTGGCGCCGGCCGACGGCCCGGATGCCGTGCACACCCTGGGCGACGGCGCGGAACTGGTCGTGGTGGGCCTTCCGCCCGCCGCCGCGGACACCACCGCCGCGGCGCTTTTGGAGCGGGCGACGCGCCCGGTGGTGCTGGTGCCCGGGGCGCCGTCGAAGCCCGGCCGCGTGACCGTCGGTCTGGACGCCCGCGACCCCGCGGACGTCGTGCTCGCGTTCGCCTTCGAGGCGGCCCGGCTGCACCGGGCGACCCTGCACGCGGTGCACGCCTGGACGCTGCCCGAAGAGGCCACCGACTGGCTGTTCATCCTCGCGCACGACGAGCGGGCCACCTGGGAGGACCAGGAGGTGCAGCGGCTGTCCGACGCACTGCGGCCGTGGCGCACCCGGTACCCGGACGTCGACGTGCTGCAGGACGTCGTGCTGCTCGCCCCCGAGGAGGCCCTCAGCCACGCCTCCGGGAACGCCGGGCTGGTGGTCCTCGGCCGCCGCTCGGGCGGTACCGCCCTCGCCCTGCTGCGCAGCGCCCGCTGCCCGGTCGCCGTGGTCCCGGCGTAGGAACCGGTGATCCGAGCGGCCCTGCGGGCACCGCTGCGCGCGGGCCCCTGGTCCCGGCCCTGGTCCCGGCCCTGGTCCCGGCCCTGGTCCCGGCCCTGGTCCCGGCCCTGGTCCCGGCTCTGGTCCCGGCAAGGAGGATCGGCCCCGGCGGAGGGTCGTTCGGCCCCTGTGGGTCCGCGGCCGTTCGGCACACGGTGAAGGGCATGAGGACGCACAGGGGCACCGCGGTCATCGGCGTCGGCAACGACTTCCGGCGCGACGACGGCGTGGGCTGGGCCGTGGTCGCCCGGCTGCGGGATCGGGCCGCCGGGCGTCCCGACGCGCCGGACACCGTCTTCGCCACCTGCGACGGCGACCCGGGCCGGCTGATCGGGCTGTGGGAGGGCGCCGGCCTCGCGGTGGTCGTGGACGCGGCGCACGCCCACCCGGGCACCCCCGGCCGCGTGCACCGCCTCGAAGTGGACGGCGGGAACCTCACGGCGCCGTCGGCCACCAGCACCCACGGGCTGGGCCTGGGCGAGGCCGTCGAGCTCGCCCGCGTCCTCGGCCTGCTGCCGGAGCGACTCGTCGTCTACGCCGTCGAGGGCGCCGACTGCGACTTCGGCGCCGGCCTGTCCCCCGCCGTCGCGGCCGCCGTGGAACCGCTGGCCGACGCGGTCGAGGACGAGCTCGCGCACCGCGCGGACGAGGCGGCGAGGAGGCGGGCATGACCGTACGGCGCTTCCACGTCGAGGGCATCGTCCAGGGCGTCGGGTTCCGGCCGTTCGTGTACCGCACCGCGGCCCTGCTCGGTCTGGACGGCTGGGTGGCCAACGTCGACGGGCACGTGGAGGGCGAGGTCGCCGGGCCCGAACGGGCCGTCGAGGAGTTCGCGGTCCGGCTGCGGACCAGGGCCCCGGCGCTGGCCCGGGTGCGCCGGGTCCGGCTGACCGACGGCCCCCGCGAACCGGCGCTCCGCCCGGGTTTCCGGGTGCGCGACAGCGCGCCGGCCGCCGCGGCCCCGGCGACGCGGGAGATCCCGCCCGACGCCGCGATCTGCGACGCCTGTCTGCGCGAGCTGCGCGACCCGCGCGACCGCCGGCACCGCTATCCGTTCATCAACTGCACCGACTGCGGACCGCGCGCCACGATCATCGAGGAGCTGCCGTACGACCGGGTCCGCACCACCATGCGCCGCTTCCCGCTGTGCCGGGCCTGCGCCGCCGAGTACGCCGACCCGGCCGACCGCCGCTTCCACGCCGAGCCCGTCGCCTGCCCGGCCTGCGGACCCAGGCTGGCCTGGGCGGAACTGCGCGGCGAGGACGCGCTGCGGGCGGCGGTGAAGACGGTCGCCGACGGCGGGATCGTCGCGCTGAAGGGCCTCGGCGGCTACCAGCTGGTGTGCGACGCGGGCGACCCGGCGGCCGTGGCGGAGCTGCGGCGGCGCAAGCACCGCCCGGCGAAACCGTTCGCCGTGATGGTCCCCGACGTCGCCGCGGCACGCCGGCTGGCCCTGGTCGGCGCGGGCGAGCTGGAGGCCCTGACGGCCCCGGAGCGGCCGGTGGTGCTGCTGGCCCGGCGCCGGTGGCGGGGCACGCCCGCGCTGGCGCGCGAGGTGCATCCGGGCCTGAGCCGGGTGGGCCTGTTCCTGCCCACCACCGGCCTGCACCATCTGCTGCTGGACGGACTCAGACGACCGCTCGTCGTCACCAGCGGCAACCTGAGCGACGAGCCCATAGCGGTCGACGACGCCGACGCCCGCCGCACGCTGGCCGGCATCGCCGACGGTTTCCTCACCCACGACCGGCCCATCCGCTCCCGGTACGACGACTCGGTGGTGCAGTTCGCCGGACGCACCCGGATCACCGTGCGGCGGGCGCGCGGGCTGGCCCCGGCGCCGCTGCCGCTGCCGCCGGCCGTGCGGGAGCCGGTCGCGGGGGCCGGAGCCCAGCTCAAGCACACGTTCACGCTGGCCGTCGACGGCCGGGCCCACCTGGGTCCGCACACCGGCGACCTGGCCGACCCGGCGGTCCACGACGCGTTCCTGGCGTCGTACGACCACCTCCGGCGGCTCACCGGCATCGAGCCCGCGGTGCTCGCCCACGACCTGCACCCGGGCTATCTGTCGACGCAGTGGGCCATGGCGCAGCCGGTGCGGCGGATCGCCGTCCAGCACCACCACGCGCACGTGGCGGCCTGCGCGGCCGAGCACGGGGTGCGCGGCCGGTTCCTCGGGGTGGCCTACGACGGCCTCGGCCTGGGGGACGACGGCACCCTGTGGGGCGGCGAGATCCTCCTGGCCGACCTGACCGGCTACCGGCGCGTGGGCCGGTTCGCGACCGCGCCGCTGCCCGGCGGCGACGCCGCGGTACGGCGTCCGGTGCGCACGGCCCTCGGCCGGCTGCTCGGCGGGGAGGCGCTCGGGGCGCAGGCGCTGGACCCCCTGCTGACCCGGCACTTCACCGGCCGGCTCGACCCCGCCGAGGTGGCCGGGGTGCGCGCCATGGTCGCCCGGGACGTCAACTGCCCGCGCGCGTCCAGCGCCGGGCGGCTTTTCGACACGGTCGCCGCCCTGCTGGGCCTGTGCGAGCGGGCCGGTTACGAGGGCGAGGCGGCCGTCCTGCTGGAGGCCGCGGCGGGCGCCGAGCACGCCGTACCGCTCGCCCACCGCGTCGTGCGGGTGCGGGACCTGTGGGTGTACGACCCCGCGCCCACCCTCACCGACCTGCTGGAGCGGCAGCTCGCCGGTGAGCCGGTGGCGCGGCTGGCGGCCGCCTTCCACCTCACGCTCGGGATCGTCACGGCGGAACTCGTCGGCCGGGCCGTGGCCGACGGCGCGCCGCGCACGGTGTGCCTGGGCGGCGGCTGCTTCGTCAACCGGCGGCTGCTGACCGAGGTCAAGCGCCGGCTGCACGCGCAGGGGCTGCGGGTACTCGTCGGTGGGCAGGTCCCCGTCGGGGACGGCGGCATCAGCTACGGCCAGGCGGCGGTCGCGGCCGCGCGGCTGGCCGGAGAGAGGTGAGCGCGCATGTGTCTGGGCATCCCGGGCCGGGTCGTGGAGGTCCACGACGACATGGGCCTGCGCATGGCCACGGTCGACTTCGGCGGGGTGCGGCGCGAGGTCTGTCTCAGCTGCACCCCCGACGCGGACGTCGGCTCGTACGTCATCGTGCACGTCGGTTTCGCCATCACCCGGGTCGACGAGGCGGAGGCCCGCCGGACGCTGGAGGTACTGCGGTCGATGGCGGGAGCGGTGGAGGGGGAACTGGGCGAACCCCTGCCGTAGTGGGTCCCCGCCGCACCGGACGTCGCGGCCCCCGCCCGCACCGGTCGTGGGCGCGACCCGCCCGCACCGGTCGTGGCCCGGGGAGCCGCCCGCACCGGTCGTTGGCGAGACCCGCGCCGGCAGCCGGTCGGCGCCTTTGGGTGCACGGGCGCCGGTCGGCACCTCCGGGTGCACGGGCGCCGGCAGGCACGGGGAGCAGCGCGAACCGCCGACGCGGATACCGCCGCCGACGCCCGCGGCGGGCAGGAGACCAGCCCGCATCCGGGAAAGCGCCCTCCGGCGCACGTCGGCGGTCCGGATCCGGTCGGCACGGGCAGGAGGCCCAGTCGGCCCCGACACCGGCCGGTACCTCCGGGTGCACGGGCGCCGGTCGGCACAGGGAGCAGCGCGAACCGCCGACGCGGTATCCCGCCGTCGAGCCCCCCGCGGCCAGGAAACCGACCCGCACGAAGAAACCAGCGCCCGTCCCCGCCGCCGGACGCCCGGCGGCGGGGAACCAGCCGGCACGAGCAGCGGCGCACACCGCCGACGCGTTATCCCGCCGTCGCGCCCGGGCGCCCGCGGGCGGGAGACCGGCGCGCACGAGGGACAGCGGCCGTCGGCGCGCGCCGGCGGCGGGGATCCGGTCGGCACGGGGAGCAGGGCCGGTCGGCCCCTGCCGCGGGTGGCCCCGCCGCCGGAACCTGACGGTGGAGGTCCACGACCACCGGGACGAGGAGGACCGTCATGACCGTCACCGCAGCCCCGGCCGTGCTCGACCGGGACGGCCTGGGCGCCCTGGTCGCGGCTCTGGTGGCCCGGGGACGAACCGTCGTGGGGCCGACCGTCCGCGACGGCGCGATCGTGCTGGCCGAGCTGACGTCGGCGGACGCGCTGCCCTACGGCTGGGGCGTGGAGCTGGAGGCCGGCCACTACCGGCTGGTGCGGCGCGCGGACGGGGCGGCCTTCGCCAACAGCGCCGGCCCGCAGTCCTGGAAGGCGTTCCTGCACCCCGCTCGGCAACGGCTGTGGAGCGCCGACCGTACGCCCGAGGGCGACGTCTCCTTCACCGCGGACGAGCCGGAGCCGCCGTCGTACGCCTTCCTCGGCGTCCGCCCCTGCGACCTGCGGGCCATCGCGATCCAGGACCGGGTGCTGGCCGGGGGACGGTACGCGGACACCGGCTACGCCGCGCGCCGCTCCGGGGCGCTGCTGATCACCGCCGAGTGCACCGAGCCCGGCGCGACCTGTTTCTGCGTCTCCACGGGCGGCGGGCCCGCCGCCGACCCCGGCTACGACCTCGCGCTCACCGAGGTGATCGACGAGCAGGGCCACCGCTTCCTGGTGCGCGTCGGCAGCGAGGAGGGCGCCCGGCTGCTGGCGGAGGTGCCGCACCGCGCGGCCGACCCGCCCACCGAGACCGCCGCGCGCGACTCGGTCGAGGCGGCCCGCGACCGCATGGGCCGCGCCCTGCCCGAGGTGGACCTGCGCGCCCTGCTGGGCGCCAGCCTGGACGCCGAGCGCTGGAACGACGTCGCCGCCCGCTGCCTGACCTGCGGCAACTGCACGATGGTGTGCCCGACCTGCTTCTGCACCACCACGGAGGAGGTCACCGACCTCACCGGTGACCACACCGAGCGCTGGCAGCGCTGGGACTCCTGCTACGACCTGGACTTCTCCTACCTGCACGGCGGCCCGGTGCGCTCCTCCGGGCGCAGCCGCTACCGGCAGTGGCTCACCCACAAACTCGGCACCTGGCACGACCAGTTCGGCACGACGGGCTGCGTGGGCTGCGGGCGCTGCATCGTCTGGTGCCCGGTCGGCATCGACATCACCGAGGAAGTGGCCGCGCTGAAAGCCGAGACCGGAACGCCGGAGACGGAGACCGAAGCGCCGGAGGCCGAGACCGGAACGGAGACGGACTGATGCCCCCCTCGATCGCCCTGCGCATGAACCACGCCCTGCCCGCCGAGCACCGTGAGCGGCTGCTGCGCGTCGGCCGGGAGGTCACCTTCCCGCAGGGCACGCGCCTGTTCGAAGAGAGCGGGCACGCCGACCGGTTCTGGATCGTCAGGAGCGGCACCGCCGCGCTCGACATGCACGTGCCCGGCCGCCGGCCGCCGGTCGTGGAGACGCTCGGCGTCGGCGACCTGGTCGGCTGGTCCTGGCTGTACGAGCCGTACGTCTGGCAGCTCGGCGCCGAGGCCGTCACCCGGCTGGAGACGTACGAGTTCGACGCCGTCGCCGTCCGGCTGATGTGCCTGAACGACGCCGAGTTCGGGCGCGCCGTCGAGCACTGGGTCGGCCGGGTGCTCGCCCACCGGCTGAACGCGGCCCGGGCCCGGCTGGTCGACCTGTACGGGATCTACGAGACCAGGGAACCGCGATGACCGCCGTACCGGTGCCGTATCGGGTGGCCGGCCGCCGGGAGGAGACGGCGGACACGGTCACGCTGCGCCTGGAGCCGGTCGGTGCGGCGCTCGAGGAGTTCCTGCCCGGCCAGTTCGCGATGGTGCACTCCTTCGGCCGCGGCGAGATCCCGGTCTCCGCGAGCTCGGTGCAGTCCACGGGCGGTCTCGCGCACACGATCCGCTCGGTCGGCGCGGTCTCCGGCGGGCTGTGCGCGGCCCGGGTGGGTGATGTCGTCGGCGTCCGCGGTCCGTACGGCACCGGATGGGAGCTCGAGCGGGCGCGCGGGCGGGACGTGGTGGTCGTGGCGGGCGGCATCGGCTTCGCCCCGGTGCGGCCGCTGGTCCTCGGCGCGCTGGCCGAGCCGGCGGCCTACGGCCGCGTCAACGTCCTGATCGGGGCCCGAACCCCGGGCGACCTGATCGCCCGCGAGGAGGTGGCGGGCTGGGCCACGGCGTACACCGGGGTCACCGTCGACCAGCCCGACGGGCAGTGGCGGGGCGACGTCGGTGTGGTCACCCAGCTGCTGGGGCGGGCGCGGTTCGATCCGGCGGACACCTGGGCGTTCGTCTGCGGGCCCGAGCCGATGATCCGGTCCGCCGCCCGCGAACTGGCGCAGCGCGGCGTGCCGCGCGAACGGATCCGGGTCTCGCTGGAGCGCAACATGCGGTGCGCGACCGGGACGTGCGGACACTGCCAGCTCGGCCCGCTGCTGGTGTGCCGGTCGGGCGCCGTCGTGGACTGGGCTTTCGCCGAACCCCTGCTTTCGGTGAGGGAGTTGTGAGATGGCACCGAAGCTCGCCGTGTTCAAGCTGGCTTCCTGCGACGGCTGCCAGCTCACCCTGCTGGACTGCGAGGACGAACTCCTGGCGCTGGCGGGCGAGGTGGAGATCGCGCACTTCCTGGAGGCGTCCAGCGCGGTGGAACCGGGCCCCTACGACCTGTCGCTGGTCGAGGGTTCCGTCACCACGGCGGACGACGCCGAGCGGATCCGGCAGATCCGCGTCGCCTCCCGCCACCTGGTCACCATCGGCGCGTGCGCGACCGCCGGCGGCGTCCAGGCGCTGCGCAACTTCGCGGACGTCGACGAGTACCGGCGCACGGTCTACGCGCGCCCCGAGTACATCTCCACGCTCGCCGACTCCACCCCCGTCTCCGCCCATGTGGCCGTCGACTTCGAACTGCGCGGCTGCCCCATCGACCGCCGTCAGCTCATCGAGGTGATCACCGCGTTCCTCGCCGGACGCAAGCCCGACGTGCCCGACCACAGCGTGTGCTTCGAGTGCAAGCGGCGCGGCAACGTCTGCGTCACCGTCGCCCACGGCACCCCCTGCCTCGGCCCTGTCACGCACGCCGGGTGCGGGGCCCTGTGCCCGACCTACCACCGCGGCTGCTACGGCTGCTTCGGGCCGTCGGGGTCGGTGAACCTGCCCGCGCTGATCCCGTTGCTGCGCCACGACGGCATGGACGACGACGCCGTGCTGCGGTTCCTGCACACCTTCAACGCCGCCGCGTTCCAGAAGGAGTTGGACCAGTGACACACCGCGGATCCCGTGTCCTGCACGTCGGCTCGCTGTCCCGGGTCGAGGGCGAGGGCGCGCTGCGCCTGCACGTGCACGACGGCACGGTCACCGAGGCCCGGCTGGAGATCTACGAACCGCCGCGGTTCTTCGAGGCGTTCCTGCGCGGCCGGGCCCACACCGAGCCGCCCGATCTGACGTCCCGGGTGTGCGGCATCTGCCCGGTGGCGTACCAGATGAGCGCGTGCGCGGCGGTCGAGGACGCCTGCGGCGTGACGGTCGAGCCGGCCGTCCGGGCGCTGCGCCGCCTGCTGTACTGCGGGGAGTGGATCGAGAGCCAGGCGCTGCACGTCTACCTGCTGCACGCCCCGGACTTCCTGGGCCGGTCCGGCGCGATCGACCTGGCGCGCACCCACCGGGCCGAGGTGGAGCGGGGGCTGCGGCTGAAGAAGGCCGGCAACGACCTGATGGAGCTCCTCGGCGGGCGGGCGGTGCACCCGGTCAACGTACGGCTCGGCGGCTTCCACCGCACCCCGTCGCGCGAGGAACTGCGGCCCATCGCCGCGCAGTTGAGGCGGGCGCTGGACGACGCGTGGGCGACCGTGCGCTGGGTGGCCGGTTTCGAATTCCCGGACGCCCGCACCGACGCCGCCCTGCTGGCGCTGGCCGAGCCGGACACGTACGCCATCGAGGGCGGCGCCCCGAGCGTCCTGTGGCCCGACGGCTCCACCGGCTCCTTTCCCGTCGCGGACTTCACCGAACACGTCACCGAGACCCAGGTGGCGCACTCCACGGCGCTGCACTCGCGGCTCGACGGGCGCCTCCATCTCACCGGATCCCTCGCCCGGTTCGCGATCAGCGGCCGGCTGCTGTCCCCGGTGGCGCTGCAGGCGTGTGCCGAGGCGGGGCTGGGCGATCCGCGCGAGGGCGCCGTGTGCCGCAACCCGTTCCGCTCCATCCTGGTGCGGGCGGTGGAGACGGTGTACGCCGTCGACGAGGCGCTGCGCATCATCGGCTGCTACGAGCCGCCCGAGCGCCCGTACACGGACGTCCCGCCGGTCGCGGGCGTCGGGCACGGCGCGACCGAGGCGCCCCGCGGGCTGCTGTACCACCGCTACGAGATCGACGCGGAGGGCCTCGTCACCGCCGCGCTGCTCGTGCCGCCGACCGCGCAGAACCAGGGCGCGATCGAGGAGGACCTGCTGCGCCTCGTCCAGCGGGCGATCGGCGAAGGGGACCCGGGGGACGCCGAGTTGACGGCCCTGTGCGAGCGGGTGATCCGCAACCACGACCCGTGCATCTCGTGCTCCACCCATTTCCTCGACCTGACGGTCGTCCGTACCTCCGGCACTACACCGGCAGAACCAGCGGGAGGCTGCGATGCCTGAGACTCCGTACACCGTGAGCGATGTGATGACGCAGACCGTCATCGCCGTCGGGCGTGACGCGCCCTTCAAGGAGGTCGTCGGCCTGATCGACCAGTGGAAGGTGAGCGCCCTGCCCGTCCTGGTGGGCGAGGGCCGGGTAATCGGCGTGGTGTCCGAGGCCGACCTGCTGGCGAAGGAGGAGTTCCGCGACGGGGGCGAGGAGGACGCCGAGCGCGACGAGCGGCGCAAGGCCGCCGCGCTGACCGCGGGCGAGCTGATGAGCAGCCCGGCGGTGACAGTGCACGCGAACGCCTCGGTCGCCGAGGCCGCCCGCATCATGGCGCGCCGGCACGTCAAGCGGCTGCCCGTGGTGGACGGGGTCGGCCTGCTGCAGGGCGTGGTGAGCCGCAGCGACCTGCTGAAGGTCTTCCTGCGCGAGGACGAGGAGATCGCCGAGGAGATCCGGCACGACGTGCTGGGCCAGCTCCCGATCACCACCGAGCTGACGGTCACCGTGCGGGACGGCGTGGTCGTGCTGAGCGGCCCGCTGCCCGACCGCACCCTCGTCCCGATCGTCGCCAGGGCGGTGCGGGCCGTCGAGGGGGTCGTCGACATCCGTCTGGATCTCAGCAGCCGATGAAGTACCTCGACGAGTACCGCGACCCCGTGCTCGCCCGGCGGCTGCTGGGGGAGCTGCGGCAGACCGCCACGCGCCCCTGGCGGATCATGGAGGTGTGCGGCGGCCAGACCCACACCCTGGTCCGCCAGGGCATCGACGAGCTGCTGCCCGCCGGAATGCGGATGATCCACGGCCCGGGCTGCCCGGTGTGCGTGACGCCGCTGGAGACGCTGGACCGGGCCATGGCCGTGGCCGCCCGGCCCGGCGTGCTGTTCACCAGCTTCGGCGACATGCTGCGGGTCCCCGGCTCCCGCTCCGACCTGCTCTCGCTGCGGGCGCGAGGCGCGGACGTGCGGGTGGTGTACGCGCCGATGGACGCCGTACGCCTGGCGGCCGCCCACCCCGACCGGGAGGTGGTCTTCCTCGCGGTCGGCTTCGAGACGACGGCGCCCGCGAACGCGACGGCGGTGCTGCACGCGGCCCGGCTGGGGCTGACGAACTTCTCGATGCTGGTCAGCCACGTCCTGGTGCCGCCCGCCATGACGGCGCTGCTCGACGACCCGGACTGCGAGGTGCAGGCGTTCCTGGCGGCCGGGCACGTGTGCGCGGTGATGGGCTGGCGCGAGTACGAGCCGATCGCCGCCCGCTACCGGGTGCCGATCGTGGTCACCGGCTTCGAGCCGCTGGACCTGCTGGAGGGCGTGCTGATGGCCGCGCGGCAGCTGGAGTCCGGACGGCACGAGGTGGAGAACCAGTACGTGCGGGCCGTACGGCGCTCGGGCAACACCGACGCGCAGGACGCCGTCCGCAGGGTGTTCCGGGTCACCGACCGGTCCTGGCGCGGCATCGGCTCGCTGCCCGACAGCGGTCTGGAACTCGCCGAGGAGTACGCGCGGTTCGACGCGGCCCGCCGGTTCGACGTGGGCGGGCTGTCCCCGGTGGAGGACCCCGAGTGCATCGCGGGTGCGATCCTCACGGGCGCACGGGTGCCCACCGACTGCCCCGCGTACGGCACCCGTTGCACGCCCCGTCATCCGCTCGGCGCGCCCATGGTGTCCTCGGAGGGCACGTGCGCCGCCTTCCACGCGGCCGGCCGCATCGCCCCCAGGAGCACGGCATGACCATCGAATGCCCCACCCCGCACCACGAGGACGAGATCGTCCTGCTCGGCCACGGCGCCGGCGGGCGCCTCTCCGCGGAACTCCTCGACAGCCTGATCCTGCCCGCGTTCGGCGAGGCCGGCGGGCCGCTGGAGGACGCGGCGCTGCTGCCGGGCCGCCCCGACCTGGTGATGAGCACCGACAGCTTCGTCGTCAGCCCGCTGTTCTTCCCCGGCGGGGACATCGGCTCCCTCGCCGTCCACGGCACGGTCAACGACCTCGCCATGCGGGGCGCGTGGCCGCTCGCTCTGTCGGTCTCCCTGATCGTCGAGGAGGGCCTGCCGCTGGCCGAACTCCGGGCCGTGACGGCGTCGTTGGGCAAGGCCGCGCAGGACGCCGGGGTTCCCGTGGTCACCGGCGACACCAAGGTGGTGGGGCGCGGCGCGGCCGACCGGCTGTTCGTGAACACCACCGGCGTAGGGCAGCGGCAGGCGCCGCTGTGCCCGTCGGCGGCGTCGGCCCGCGCCGGGGACGCCGTCCTGCTGTCCGGGCCGATCGGGCTGCACGGCACGACCGTGCTCAGCACCCGCGAGGGCCTCGGCTTCGAGAGCGACATCGCCTCCGACAGCCGTCCGCTGCACCGGCTGGTGCGCGCGCTGGCGCCGCTGGGCGCCGCCGTGCACGTGCTGCGCGACCCGACGCGGGGCGGACTGGCCGCCGCGCTCAACGAGATCGCGCGGGACTCGTCCGTCGCGGTGGAGATCGAGGAGTACGCCGTCCCCGTGCCGGAGGCGGTCGCCTCCGCCTGCGACCTGCTCGGCCTCGACCCGCTGGTGGTCGCCAACGAGGGCTGTCTGGTCGCCTTCGTCGACCCGGCCGTCGCCGGGGACGCGCTGGCCGCGATGCGGTCGATGCCCGAGGGCGCGCAGGCGGCCCGCATCGGCGAGGTCGTGCCCGACGGCCCCCGGGGCCGGGTGACCCTGCGGACCCTGGTGGGCGCCCGCCGCATCATGGACATGCCGCTGGGGGAACAGCTTCCGCGGATCTGCTGAGGACGCGGAGCTGCTGGGCGACGCACCCACAGCTGTTGAGGACGCGGAGTCGCTGGGGACACGCGGATCTGCTGAGGGACGCAGAGTTGCTGAGTGCGCGGACTTGCTGGGCGACGCGGATCTGCTGGGGACGCAGAGTTGCTGAGGACGCGGACTTGCTGGGCGACGCAGAGCTGCTGAGGCACGCTGAGGGCCGGGGGCGTCGGCGCGTCAGCCCGTCCGGCCCCGCCACTGCGGGCTGACCACGGCCCACTCCGCGTCCCAGCGGTTCAACCGGCGGCGGTCGATGCGGGCGCACACGCCCCAGCCGGCGAGCAGCACCAGGCTGCCGCCGATCACCGCGGCCCCCGCGCCGAGTGCCGCGCCCTGGGCGCGCGCCCCGTCGGCGGTGGCGGGCGCGGAGACGAGGTTGCCCTCACGGTCCAGCCAGATCCGGGTGGTGCCGCCGGCCTGGCTTCCGGGCTCGACGACGGTGATGCCCTGGCGGGTGGTGCCGTGCGTCAGGGTCCAGCGCACGGTGGCCCACGCCCGGGAGCTGCCGCCCCCGTCCACCGAGGACGTGCCGCGCGCCGCGTCCTCGAGCAGCACGGCCGTCACGGCGTGCCGGTCGGCCCGCAGTCGGCCGATGCTCCGCTCGACCGCGCCCGCCGTCGCCACGCCCGAGGCGACGGCGACGAGCAGGGCCAGGATCCAGGTGGCGATCAGCAGCCAGCCCTCGACCAGGTAGCTGCGGGGCCGGAGCGGGTTGCGGCGCAGCCGCCACCAGCGTGTTCCGGCCGCTCGGGGGCGGGTGACGCGGGCCATCGTCACCACCGCGCCGGCGCGCTGTCGTGGACGAGGACCCGGATGGCGGGACGACGGGAGGTGGCCCACCGCTGTCCGGTACGGCCGAGCCGCAGCACCACCTGCGGGAAGTGGCCCGCGGTGAGGTGGCGACGCATCCGCGCCCGCAGCTCCGGCAGTTCGAGGGGCTGGGTGTGGAAGGCGGCCATCACGCCCCGGGCGGCGGCGGACAGCAGCACGCGCTGCAGCGCCTGCCCCGAGCGCAGCCAGTCCTGGCGTCCGTCGCGCGCGGTGGACAGTACGGCGACGGTGCCGGTGCCGGCGGCTCGCCTGCGGGCCGGGACGACGTACCGGCGGGAGAGGTAGAGGTAGTCGCGGCCGGCGAGGAGCGTGCAGTCCGGGTGGTAGCGGCACGCCTCGGCGGGCACCCGGTCGGGCCCGACGCAGCGGGCCACCTCCGCCGCGTGCACCGGGTCCGCGCGGTGGCAGTCCTCCGCGGTGCGCACCAGCCGGGCGAGCAGCTCGAGTTCCTCGGGTCCGTCGATGACCTGGAAGACGGCTCCCTCGGCCCGTGCGTGCTCGCTCAGCTCGTCGAGGAACTCGCGGGGCAGCGACTCGGAGGCGAACGGTCCGCGGTGGGTGTGCCGCAGCACCATCGCGCCGGCCATTGCGGCCTCGTCGGCGGAGACGGGGGCGTGGGCGGCGAAGCCGACGTGCGCCAGGAAGGCGGGGTCGGCCGGGTCGGGCAGCAGCTCGACGGCGGGTTTGAAGCCGAGGTGCCGTACCGCCATCCGCGCGTTGAACAGGGCCGCCCCGCAGGCGAGGACCATCTCCCTGCCGTCGGGGTCGGACAGGAGCATGCGCCGGGCGGCGTCGGCGTGCACCTCGAAACCGTGGTCGTAGCCCTCCTCGACGAAGAACCACGGCTGGCTGTTGTGCGGCGAGGGCGCGAGGGAGGCGGCGCGGGCCAGATGCACGGCAGCGTGGCCGGGCTTGTCGTACGACACGGACATGGGTCTCCCGCCTTTCGCGAACCGTCCACCCGTCGTGAACCGTCCACACCCAGGGTCCCGGCCGGACGTCCGCCGGGGCATGGGCCGACGGTCCCGGCAGTCGGCCTGTGCGGCCCTCCCGCGGCTCTCCCGCGACCCGGTTCGCGCCCGGTCGCGGGCGCCGCGGCCCTCCGCCTCCGGCCTGGCGGACGCGGGCGGCCGGCCGACCCCGGGTTGCCCGGCCGTTCGGCCCGCGGCCGGGGCCGTACAGCACTGGGTGAGGAACGCGCCGAGGAGTTGTCTGGAAGCGTCGGAGGAGGATGCCATGTTCACCAAAACGCCGTCCGCCTGCCGCGCCCGCCGCCACCGGTCCCGTGTGCTCACCGCGGCGCTCGCGCTCCCCCTGGTCACGGTCGCCGCCTGCGGCACGGGCACGTCCGGCGGGACCACGCCCGCCCCGTCGTCCCCCGCGGACACGGGCTCGTCCGGCGGCGCCTCGGGCACCCCTCGCCCGTCCGCGTCCGCCACCACCCCCGGCACCACCGCGCCGGGCCCGACGGCGTCGAAGCCCTCGGCCGGCGGCTCCGGCGGCTCCGGCGGCACGGCGGCGAAGAAGGTCCGTACGACGGTGTACTTCCTGCACGGCGAGAAGGTCTCCGCCGCCCCGCGCACGGTGACCGCGCCGGGCACCGCCACCGCCGCGCTGCGCGCCCTGCTGGCCGGCCCGAACGCCTACGAGGCCCGCCACTCCCGCACCACCGCCATCCCGTCCGGCACCCGGCTGCGTTCCGTCGTCATCCACGACCACGTCGCAACGATCGACCTGTCCGGCCGCTACGACGACGGCGGCGGCAGCCTGTCGATGCGGGAGCGGCTCGCGCAGGTCGTGTTCACCGCGACCCGCTTCCCGGCGGTACGCAAGGTCGCCTTCGAGATCGACGGCAAGCCGGTGAAGACCTTCGGCGGCGAGGGCACCGTGCTCAACGGCCCGGTCGGCCGCGCCGACTTCGAGGACGTCTCCCCCGCCGTACTGGTCGAGTCCCCGCTGATCGGCGACACGGTGCGCAGCCCGCTGCGGGTGTGGGGCAGCGCCGACACCTTCGAGGCGGTGTTCCGGCTGAAGGTCACCGACGCCTCCGGGCACAAGGCCGCCGACGTGCAGGTCCGGGCGACGTCCGGGACCGGCACCCGCGGCACCTTCGACGTCACCTTCCCCTACCGCGCCGTCGGCACCGGGCAGGGCCTGCTGACGGCGTACTACCTGTCGCCCAAGGACGGCCACGCGGTGACCGTCGACACCGTGCCGCTGGCCGTGCACCGCTGACTCCGGTCCCCGGCGACTCCGGTCCCCGGCGACTCCGGTCCCCGGCACGGACGGACCCCGGCGCGGGGCTCGCGCCGGGGTCCGTCACGCGCCGCCTCCCTCACCCGGTTTCCTCGGCTTCCTGCTGTTCCCCGAGCAGCGTGCCGGCGACGCGCGCCGCCCACGCCTCGATCGCGGGGAAGTCGCGGAAGTCCCCGCCCTTGCCGCTGCGCAGGATCATCCGCGCGATGCGCCCCTTGGCGCCCTCCTCCAGACGGCCGCCGAAGGTGACGTGCTCCCGGGCGTCGAGCCGGTCCATGGCACGCAGCACGCCGGTGACGGGCGGGATGTCCCGCTCCGAGGCGGTGGCGTCGAGGGGGCCGCTGCTGAACAGCCACAGCGGGCGTTCGGCCAGCGCCCGGCCGTGCCGGCGCAGCAGGCGGCGGGCGTCCTTGTGCCAGCGGCCGGCGTACAGGGCGCCGCCGACCACGACGGCGTCGTACGGGGTGACGTCGGTGACCGCCGAGGCGGGTGCCGTGTCGGCCGTGAGCCCCTCCTTGCGCAGCACGTCGGCCACCGCCTCCGCGATCTGCGCGGTCGATCCGTTCTTCGTTCCGTAGGCGACCAGCACGCGCGTCGGCATGGCGATCCGCCTCCTCTCACCTCACGTCACGTCACGTCACAGCCTGCGCAGCCAGTCGTCGGCGACGCCGTGCAGCGCCTGCTCCTCGGGCTGGATGTGCGAGTCGTCGAGCCGGTGGGTCAGCTTGCTGACGACGGCGACCACGCCGTCGACCTGCCGGGTCATGGACACGGCGATCTCGGTCTCGCTCTTGCGCTCCATGTGCCCGGAGAGCGTGACCACGCCCTCGGTCACCGAGACGTCGATGCTGCGCGGGGCCAGCCACAGGGCGCGGACCAGGACCTCGTCGACGACCTCGTCGTGGATGTCGGCGTCGGGCCGCAGGAACACCTGCAGCAGGTCACGGCGGGTGACGATGCCGACGAGGCGCTGTTCCTCGTCCAGGACGGGCAGCCGTTCCACCCGGTTCTGCGCCATGGTGCGGGCGGCCTCGACGATGGTCTCGTCGGCGTGGACGGTGACGGCGGGCTCGGTCATCAGCTGGCCGGCGGTGCGGGCCCGGCTCTTGGCGGCACGGATCCGCCCCTCGTGGGTGAGGTCGGCGAGCCGGAAGCGCTTCCTCGGCTCGGCCGGGTCCGGGCTCTCGGCCTGCCGCATCAGCAGGTCCGTCTCGGAGATGACGCCGATGACCTTCTCGTCGTCGTCCACCACCGGCAGTCCGCTGATGCGGTGCTCGCCGAGCAGCCGGGCCACTTCCTTGAAGGGCGTGCCGTACTCGGCGCGGACGACCTCCGTGGTCATGACGGAGCCGACCTTGTTGTGCCTCATGACTGTTCCTCCTCAGCGCAGCCGGCGCAGATAGGGGTCCTGGGGCCTGCGGGGCAGCAGGCGCACGCGGGCGTCGAGCACACGGACTCCGTCCGGTGTCGCGAGAACGGGGTTGAAGTCGGCCTCGGCCAGCTGTGGCAGGTCGCTCGCCATGCGGGAGAGCCTCAGCAGCAGTTGTTCGAGGCCCTGGAGATCGACCGGCCGGGCACCGCCCTCGCCCAGCAGCAGCGGGGCGCAGCGCGGGGCCGTGATCAGGTCGTGGACGTCCAGGTCGGTGAGCGGGGCGAGCCGGGCGGCGTGGTCGGCGAGGACCTCGGTCGCGGTGCCGCCGAGCCCGAACAGCACCAGCGGGCCGAAGACCTCGTCCTGGACGACGCCCGCGAACAGTTCCGTGCCGCGGTCGGCGAGCGGCTGCAGCACGACGCCGGTCAGCAGTCCGGCGAACCGGGTCTGCAGGTCGCGGAAGGCGGCGCGCACCTGCTGGTCGCCGCGCAGGTCCAGGTGGACGGCGTGCTCGGCGGTCTTGTGCAGCAGGCCCGGCCAGTGGCCCTTCATGACGACCCGGCCGTCGGCGCCGCGCAGCCGGTCGGCGGCGAGGACGGCCTCGTCCTCGGTCTCCGCCCAGGCCCACGGCGACTGCGGGACGCCGTAGCAGTCGAGGAGTCCGGCGCACTCGCGCGGGTGGAGCCAGCCTCCCTCGGGGTGGGCGTCGAGGAAGTCCTCGACGACGGCGTGGGCGCGTGCGCCGTCGACGCCGTCGAGGACGGGGACGGTGCCGGCGGGACGGGCGAGCCAGGCGGCGCGGCGGGCCGCGTGGGCCAGGGCCCGTGCCGCGGCCTGGGGTTCGGCGTAAGCGGGCACGGTGCCGCCGTCGGCTGCCGGCAGCAGTTCGACGGGCAGTGCCTGTTCCAGCCGGAGCACGGCGACCGGCTTCGGCCGCCGTGCGGGGCCGCCGGTGAGGGCCCGGACCAGGTCGTCTCCGGTCGCCGCGGCGACCGCCGTGGGGACGAGGACGACGAGCACGGCGTCGACGGCGGCGGACTGAAGGACCCGGTCCACGCACCGGGTGAGCTGTTCCTCCGTGACGGCGGCGGTGACGTCGACGGGGTTGCCGGCCGTGGCGCCGTCGGGCAGGACCGTGCGCAGGGCGTCGACGAGGCCGGGGGACGGCGGCTGAAGGGTCAGCCCGGCCTCGGCGCAGGCGTCGGCGGCGAGCACGCCGGCGCCGCCGGCGTTGGTGACGATGGTGACCCGGGGGCCCGCGGGCAGCGGCTGGGAGTGCATCAGGGCGGCGGCTTCGAGGAGTTCGCCGCAGGAGCGGGTGGCGGTGATGCCGGCCTGGGTGAACAGCGCGGCGCGGGTCATGGTGCGGGTGGCGGCGGCCGCGGTGTGCGAGGCGGCGGCGCGCCGGCCGGCGTCGGTGCGGCCGGCGTCGACGGTCAGCACCGGCATCCGGCGGGTGACGCGCCGGGCGGTGCGGGAGAAGGCGCGCGGGTTGCCGAAGGACTCCAGGTGCAGCAGGGCGAGGTCGGTGCGGCCGTCGCTCTCCCACCACTGGAGCATGTCGTTGCCGCTGACGTCGTACTTGTCGCCGAGGGAGGCGAAGGTGGAGACGCCGATGCCGAGCCGGGACAGCCCGTCGAGGAGAGCGATGCCCACTCCCCCGGACTGCACGGCGACGCCCGCGGTGCCGGGGCGGGGGTGGTCGGCGGCGAAGGTGGCGTCCAGCCGCAGGTCCGGTTCGGTGTTGCCGACGCCGAGGCAGTTGGGCCCGACCAGCCGCATGCCGCCTGCCCGGCACGCCGTCAGCAGGGCGCGCGCCTGGTCGGCGTCGAGTCCGGCGGTGACCACGACGAGGGCCCGCACGCCCGCCTTGCCGCACTCCTCGGCGGTGCCGGGGACGGCGGCGGCGGGTACGGCGAGGACGGCGAGGTCGGGCGTCACGGGCAGGGCGGAGACCGACGGGTAGGCGGGCACGCCGAGGATCGCGTCGGCGGCCGGGTTGACGGCGAACAGGCGCCCGGCGTAGCGGCCGGCGCGCAGGTGGTGCAGGACCGCCCGGCCCACCGAGCCCGGCTTGCGGCCGGCGCCGACGACCGCGACGACGTGCGGCCGCAGCAGCGGCCGGAGGCTGGCCACGTCGGCGGCGCGCCCGCGTTCCTCCACGGCGGTGAGGTAGTTGTCGGACTCGTCGAGCGCGATGGTGCAGCGCACCTCGGGTCCGTCGAAGTGCCGCGCCGTGTGCAGGCCGAGGTCGGCGAACAGGCGCAGCACCTCGTGGTTCTCGCTGAGCGCCTCCGCGGTGAAGCCGGTGATGCCCTCGGCCCGGGCGGCGGAGACCAGGTGCTCGGTCAGCAGGGTGCCCACGCCCCGGTGGTGCGCGGAGTCGGAGACGGCGATGGAGATCTCGGCCTCCTTGCCGTCGCCGCCGGCCGTGTCGTACTCGGCGAGGCCGATGATCCGCCCCTGGGTCTCGGCGACGAGGGCGCGGTATCCCGGATGGGGGGAGGCGCACGCCCGGTCGGCGGCCAGCTCGGCGGAGCGCCGGCTCGCGGAGAAGAACCTGAGCCGCAGGTTCTCCGGGGACATCTCCTCGTAGAACCCCCGCAGCTGGTCGTGGTCGTCCGGGCGCACGCCGCGGATGCACACCGTGCCGCCGTCCGCGAGGAGAGCGTGGACCATGGGCCTGCCCGGCGCGTCGTGCGTCATCGCGGTTCCCTCCAGGTCGGTTGACACTCCGAGGGTCCAGCGGAACGGTCCCCGCTCCCATGGGCTGTCGGGGCACGGATCGGGGGCCGGTCGGCCCCCGGTAGGGACCTGATCTCAGGCGTCGAAGGTCCACTCCGCGACCTCCGGCAGGTCGGTGCCGTGTTCGCGGATCCAGGCGTGGTGGCGGGTGCGGACGTCGGCCATCCGCTGGCGTACGGCGGCGGCGCGGACGGCGAGGCCGGGCACCCGGTCGATGACGTCCATGACCAGCCGGTAGCGGTCGAGGTCGTTGCGGACCACCATGTCGAACGGGGTGGTCGTGGTGCCGGCCTCCTTGTAGCCGCGCACGTGCAGGTTGCGGTGTCCGGTGCGCCGGTAGGCGAGCCGGTGGATCAGCCACGGGTAGCCGTGGTAGGCGAAGATCACCGGCTTGTCCGTGGTGAACAGGCCGTCGTACTCGAAGTCGCTCATGCCGTGCGGGTGCTCCTCGCGGGGCATGAGGCGGGCCATGTCGACGACGTTGACCACGCGGACGGCGAGGCCGGGCAGGTGCCGGCGCAGCAGCTGCGCGGCGGCCAGCACCTCCTGGGTGGGCACGTCGCCGGCGCAGGCGAGGACGGCGTCCGGCTCGCCGCCGTTCTCCGTGCCCGCCCACTCCCAGATGCCGGCGCCGCGGGCGCAGTGGACGCGGGCCTGGTCGATGGACAGCCAGTCGAAGCAGGGCTGCTTGCCGGCCACGATCACGTTCACGTGGTCGCGGCTGTGCAGCGCGTGGTCGGCCACCGACAGCAGGGTGTTGGCGTCCGGCGGGAGGTAGACGCGCACGACCTCGGGGCTCTTGTTGAGGACGTGGTCGACGAAGCCGGGGTCCTGGTGGGAGAAGCCGTTGTGGTCCTGCCGCCACACGTGGGAGGTGAGCAGGTAGTTGAGGGAGGCGATGGGGGCGCGCCAGGGCAGCCGCCGGGATGTGCGCAGCCATTTGATGTGCTGGTTGACCATCGAGTCGACGATGTGCACGAACGCCTCGTAGCAGGAGAACAGGCCGTGCCGGCCGGTGAGGAGGTAGCCCTCCAGCCAGCCCTGGCAGGTGTGTTCGGACAGGATCTCCAGGACCCGCCCGTGCCGGTCGAGGTGCTCGTCGACGGGGAGGATCCGCGCCTGCCAGGCCTTGCCGCTGGCACCGAAGACGGCCTGCAGCCGGTTGGAGGCGGTCTCGTCGGGGCCGACGAGCCGGAAGTCGCGGCGGGCCGCGGTCTGTTTCATGACCTCTTCGAGGAGGCCGCCGAGGACACGGGTCGGTTCGTGCAGGGTGGTGCCCGGCTTGTCGACCTCCACCGCGTGCCGCTCCAGGGGTACGGCGGGCAGCTCGCGCAGCAGCAGACCGCCGTTGGCGTGCGGGGTGGCGCCCAGGCGCCGGTCGCCGCCGGGGACGCAGGCGAGGACGTCGGCGACTGGCCGGCCGTAGGCGTCGAACAGTTCCGCCGGGCGGTAGGAGCGCAGCCAGCTCTCCAACTGCCGCAGGTGCCCCGGGTTCTCCCGGACGCCGGCCAGCGGCACCTGGTGGGCCCGCCAGGTGCCCTCCACCGGCCGGCCGTCGACCTCGGCGGGGCCGGTCCAGCCCTTCGGCGTGCGCAGCACGATCACGGGCCAGCGGGGCCGTTCGGTGACGCCCTCCTCCCGGGCCGTGCGCTGCAGCAGGGCGATGCGGTCGAGCGCCTCGTCGAGGGCGCCGGCCATCGCCCGGTGGACGGCGGCCGGGTCGTCGCCGGTGACGTGGAGGGGCGCGTGGCCGTAGCCGCGCAGCAGGTCGTCGAGTTCCGGCTCGGGCAGGCGGGCCGGCACGGCCGGGTTGGCGATCTTGTAGCCGTTGAGGTGCAGGATCGGCAGGACGGCGCCGTCGCGGACCGGGTCGAGGAACTTGTTCGAGTGCCAGGAGGCGGCCAGCGGCCCGGTCTCCGCCTCGCCGTCGCCGATCACGCAGGCGACCACCAGGCCGGGGTTGTCGAAGGCCGCGCCGTAGGCGTGGGAGAGCGAGTAGCCGAGCTCGCCGCCCTCGTGGATCGAGCCGGGCGTCTCCGGCGCCACGTGGCTGGGGACGCCGCCGGGGAAGGAGAACTGCCGGAACAGCCGCTCCATGCCCGCCTCGTCGCGGGAGACGTCCGGGTAGGTGTCGCTGTAGGTGCCCTCCAGCCAGGAGTTGGCGACCACGGAGGGGCCGCCGTGGCCGGGGCCCCAGATGCACAGGGCGTCCAGGCCGCGCGCCTTGATGACCCGGTTGAGGTGGGTGTACACGAGGTTCAGCCCGGGCGAGGTGCCCCAGTGCCCGAGCAGCCGCGGCTTGATGTGCTCCGGCTTCAGCGGCTCGCGCAGCAGCGGGTTGGCGAGCAGGTAGATCTGCCCGGCGGCCAGGTAGTTGGCGGCCCGCCAGTGGGCGTCCAGGGTGCGTACTTCCTCGTCGGTCAGTACGGTGGCGTCCTGGTGTTCGACCTTGGGCATCAGTGGCTCCAGGTGTCAGCGGCACGGGTCATCGAGCGGTGGAGGCGGCGGCAATGGCCGGCAAGGACGCGGCGGCGCTGCCGCGCAAGACCTACGAGAAGGAACTGCTCCGGCTGCAGGCGGAGTTGGTGAGGCTGCAGGAGTGGGTGCGGGCCGAGGGCGCTCGTCTGGTGGTCGTCTTCGAGGGGCGGGACGCGGCGGGCAAGGGCGGCACCATCAAGCGTGTCGCGGAACATCTCAATCCGCGAGTCGCCCGCATCGCGGCGCTGCCGAAGCCGACCGAGCGGGAGCGCACCCAGTGGTACTTCCAGCGGTACGTCGAGCATCTGCCGGCCGCCGGGGAGATCGTGCTGTTCGACCGGTCCTGGTACAACCGGGCCGGCGTCGAGCACGTGATGGGTTTCTGCACCAGGGAGGAGTACCAGCTCTTCCTCAGGCAATGCCCCATCTTCGAGCGGATGCTGGTGGAGGACGGGATCCTGCTGCGCAAGTACTGGTTCTCGGTCAGCGACGCGGTGCAGCAGGAGCGGTTCCGGCGCCGTCTGGACGACCCGCTGCGGCGCTGGAAGCTGTCGCCGATGGACCTGGAGTCGATCACGCGCTGGGAGGCCTACTCGCGGGCCAAGGACGAGATGCTGGTGCACACCGACATCAGCGAGGCCCCGTGGTACGTCGTGGAGAGCGACGACAAGCGCCGGGCCCGGCTGAACATGATCGCCCACCTGCTGAGCACGGTGCCCTACCGTGACGTGCCGCCGCCGGTGCTGGAGCTGCCGCCGCGGCCGCCGTCGACCGGGTACGAGCGCCCGCCGCGCGATCTGCAGACCTACGTCCCGGATCACGCGGCGAGCCTGTAAGCCACTCACGGGCCCCGTCACGGCCTCACACCCGGTGCGGTACCACGGCCACCGGGCAGGCGGAGTGGTGCAGCACGGCGTGCGTGACGCGGCCGAGCTGCAGTCCGACGTGTCCGGGGCGCCGCTTGGCCCCGACGACCAGCAGGTCGGCGCCCTGCGAGGCGGCCACCAGCACCCGGCGGGCGTGGCCCTCCACGGTGCGCCGGCGCACCTCCAGGTCCGGCGGGGCGTCGCGCAGGGCCGCCTCCAGCGCCTCGGCGGCGCGTTCCTCGTGCACCCGGGCGGGTTCGCCGGCCAGCAGCGGATGGTCGGTGGTCTCGTGCGCGGGGCACCGCCAGGCCCGTACCGCTTCCAGCGGGACCCCGCGGCGCCGGGCCTCGTCGTAGGCGAAGCGCACGGCCGGGGCGTCGGCGCCGTCCTCGCCGACGGCGACCAGGACGCGCCCGTGGGCGCCCGGCTCGGCCCGCTGGTCCTGGCTGCCGCGCAGCACGATCACCGGGCAGTCGGCGTGGGCGGCCACGGTGAGGCTGACGGAGCCGAGCAGGTACTCGGCGACGCCGCTGCGGCCGCGGCTGCCGACCACCACGGCGGAGGCGTGGCGGCCCTCGCGCACCAGGGTGTACTCGGGCTCCTCGGCCAGCACCTCGCCGGACACCTTCAGCTCCGGCCGGCGGCGGCGCGCCCGGTCCACGGCGCCCTCGACGATGTCCTCGGCCATGACCTCGTCCGACGGCTTGCGGATCTCCTGGGCGAGCGCGGCGCCTTCGTAGCGCTCCCAGAGAGAGGCGTACACGACCCTGAGCGGCACGCCGTGCAGCGCGGCCTCGTCGGCCGCCCAGTCCACGGCGCGCAGACTCGGCTCGGAGCCGTCCGTGCCCACCACGAGGGGCAGTTCCATCGTCCTCACCGTCCTGATTCCAGATCGAACACGATGCGGGCCCTGACCCGGCCGCGCGGTACGTCGTCGCCGGCGTTCATGTCGCTCGCTCCTCCTGGTGGTCAGGGTCGGTCAGTCGTGCGGGACGACGGCGACGGGGGCGGTGGAGTGGTGCAGCACCGCGTGCGCGACGGGGCCGATGAACGGCCCGAGCGGGGTGCGGCGGGCGCGGCGGCCCACGACCAGCAGCGCGGCCCCGCCGGCGGCGTCGACCAGGAAGCCGGCGGCGCTGCCGGCCCGGGACTCCTCGACGACCTCGACGTCCGGGTACTTCCGCCGCCAGGGGCGCACGGCCTCGGCGAGGGCCGCCGCCTGCCGGCGGGCGACCTCGTCGTGGAACTGCGGGTCGACGGTCAGGCCGTAGGTGTAGTACGGCGGCAGGTTCCACCCGTAGACGATCCGCAGGACGGCCGAGCGGCGGGCGGCGGCCTCGAAGGCGAACTCCAGGAGGGTGTCGTCGGGTCCGGCCGGGTCGAGGCCGAGCACCACGGGACGGTAGCGGGTGGCGGCCGACGGGATGCCCACCGGGTCCGGCTGGTGCTCGTCGGCGGCCTGCTCCCCGGCCCTGACCAGGACCACGGGCGCGGTGGCGTGCGCCACGACGGCGAGTCCGACGGAGCCGACCAGGAAACCGCCGATGCCGCTCAGGCCGCGGGAGCCGAGGACGAGCAGTTCGGCCTCCTTCGCCGCCTCGAGCAGCACGTCGGCGGGCCGGCCGTCGGCCTGCTCGACGGTCACCTCGACGCCGGGGTGGCGCAGCCGCAGGCCGGCGGCGGTGTCCGCGGGGTACTGGTCGGTCCACTGCTGCCGGATCTCGGCGCCGAGGAAGGGTGCCTGGGCCATCGGCGCGGGGACGGGCTCCCACACGTGGACGATCCTCAGGGGCAGGCCGCGCAGTTTCGCCTCGCGGGCGGCCCATTCCGCGGCGGCCCTGCTTTCGGGCGAGCCGTCGAGTCCTGCGACAACGGTACGGACCATCTCTGCCTCCTGATCGGGATCTGCTCCCAGCGTCGGCCAGTTCCCGGCAGGCGCTGCAGGGGCCGCATGTCCCCCGCCGGGACCGACCGGCCCAACGGCCGTGCCGGCCCGCGGACGGCGTCCACCGCGGGGCCGACGGCGCACGTCGGCGGCGGGGTCGTATGGTCTGAACGGCCCCTTCCCGGCAGTCGCCGGGTCGCGGAAGCCGGCGCCGCCGAGGTGGCCGGGCGGTGGGCCGTGGCACGGTGGATGCCGGACAGGCCGGCGGAGGGAGGCCCAGGGTGCGCGGCTCGGGCGGGCATATACGTGACTGGCGCCGGCTGGCACCCGGGATCGCCGCGTTGGGCTCGTACCGCCGCTCCTGGCTGCGCGGCGACCTGCTGGCGGGGCTCACGGTGGCGGCGTATCTCGTCCCGCAGGTGATGGCGTACTCGGGCGTGGCCGGGCTGCCGCCGGTGGCGGGGCTGTGGGCGATCCTGCCCGGGCTCGGCCTGTACGCGCTGCTGGGGTCCTCCCGGCTGCTGTCGGTGGGCCCCGAGTCGACGACGGCGCTGATGACGGCGGTCGTGGTGGGTCCGCTCGCGGGCGGCGACCCGTCCCGTTACGCCTCACTCGCGGCGGCCCTGGCCGTCACGGTGGGCCTGCTGTGCCTGGCGGCGCGGGTGCTGAGGCTGGGTTTCGTCGCCGACCTGCTGTCCCGGCCGGTGCTGATCGGCTATCTCGCGGGCGTCGCCCTGATCATGATCGTGGACCAGTTGCCCAAGCTGACGGGCGTGCCCACCACCGGCTCGGCCTTCTTCGCTCAGCTGTGGTCGTTCCTGCGGAACGCGGGCCAGGCGCACGGCGCGACGGTGCTGTTCTCGGCCGTCGCGATCGCGTTCCTGTTCGCGGTGAACCGGCTGCCGCGCCCGCTGCCCGGCCCGCTGCTCGCGGTGCTGCTGGGCACCATGGCGGTGGGCGTGTTCGGTCTCGACGACCGCTTCGGCATCAAGGTGATCGGCGAGGTGCCCTCGGGGCTGCCCACGGCCGGGCTGCCCGCGCTGGACGTGCTGCCCCGGCTGGTGCTGCCCGCCCTGGGCGTCCTCATCGTCGGCTACACCGACTTCGTGCTGACCGCGCGGGCGTTCAGCGGCCGCGACGACGAGGCGCCCCCGCTCGACGCCGACCAGGAGTTCCTGGCCCTGGGCGCGGCGAACCTGGGCGCCGGCTGCCTGCACGGCTTCCCGGTGAGCAGCAGCGCCAGCCGGACCGCGCTCGCGTCCTCGGCGGGCGCGCGCAGCCAGGCGTACTCCCTGGTGGCGGGCGCGGTGGTGCTCGGCGTCCTGCTGTTCCTCAGCCCCCTGATGGCCCGCATGCCGGCGGCGGTGCTGGGCGCGCTGGTGGTGTACGCGGCCGTCCGCCTGATCGACCTGGCGGGCTTCGCCCGGCTGGCCTCCTTCCGCCGCCGCGAGCTGCTGCTGGCGTTCGGCTGCCTGGCCGGGGTGCTGGCCCTGGACATCCTGTACGGAGTGCTGGTGGCCGTGGGCCTGTCGGTGGCGGAGCTGCTCAGCCGGGTGGCCCGCCCGCACGACGCCGTCGAGGGGCTGGTGCCGGGGGTGGCCGGCATGCACGACGTGGACGACTACCCGCAGGCCCGCACGATCCCCGGGCTGCTCATCTACCGCTACGACTCCCCCTTGTTCTTCGCCAACGCGCAGGACTTCCACCGCCGGGCGCTGGCCGCCGTCGACGAGCAGACCGAGCCGGTGCGCTGGTTCGTACTGAACACGGAGGCGAACGTGGAGGTGGACATCACGGCCCTGGACGCCGTCGACGCGCTGCGCCGCGAGCTGGCCCGCCGCGGCGTCGTCTTCGCGCTGGCCCGGGTGAAACAGGATCTGCTGGACGACCTGGAGGCGTACGGGCTGGCCGAGTCGGTGGGCCGGGACCTGATCTTCCCCACACTGCCGACCGCGGTCGCCGCGTACCGCGAGTGGTGCGGGAGCCGGTAGCACCGCGTAGGAACGGAGCCGGTGGCACCGCGCCGGACCGGAGCCGTCGGCGCCGCGCCGGGTGGCCCGGACGCAGGGCCGGGTGGCCCATGGCCCGCCGCCTCCTTCGCCGACACGCTGGAACTGGCCAGTTCCGTACGCCGCACTGGAGGCACGCCATGAACGCTCCCGCAACGACGAGCCTGCCGCGGGCCCTGCCCGCCGAACAGCGGCAGCGGCTGATGGAGCTGGCCCGGGAGGTGTCGTACCCCCAGGGGACCCGGCTCTTCGAGGAAGGCAGCCGGGCCGACAAGTTCTGGATCGTCCGCACCGGCACGGTCGACCTCGACATGCGGGTGCCCGGCCGCCGCCCGGCCGTCATCGAGTCCATCGGACACAACGACATCGTCGGCTGGTCCTGGCTGTTCCCGCCGCACGTCTGGCACCTCGGCGCCGAGGCGGTGACCCCGTTGCGGGCGTACGAGTTCGACGCCTCGGCCGTGCGTGAGCTGTGCCACAAGGATCCGGTGTTCGGGCTGGCCATCGCCGAATGGGTGGGCCAGGTCGTGGCGCACCGGCTGCGCACGGCCCGGACCCGGCTGCTGGACCTGTACGGCCCGTACGGCAGCGGAGGCATGCGATGACCACGGCGCCGGACCCCGGCGGGCGAGAGACCCGCGAAGCGGACGTGTACGGGACCCCGCACACCGTGAGCGACGTGATGACCCGCGCCGTCGCCTCCGTCGACCGGACGGCGGTCTTCAAGGACATCGTGCGGGCGCTGCAGCAGCACAAGGTGAGCGCGCTGCCCGTGGTGGACGGCGTCGGCCGGGTCGTCGGCATGGTCTCCGAGGCGGATCTGCTGCCCAAGGAGGAGTTCCGCGACAGTGACCCCGACCGGCGCACGCAGCTGCGCAGGCTGTCCGACCTCGCCAAGGCGGGCTCGGTGACGGCCGGCGAGCTGATGACCTCCCCCGCCCTCACCGTCCGGGGCGAGGCGACGCTCGCGCAGGCCGCGCGGGAGATGGCGCGGGCGCGCGTCAAGCGGCTCGCCGTAGTCGACGAGGACGACCGCCTCGAGGGCATCGTCAGCCGGGCCGACCTGCTGAAGGTGTTCCTGCGCGAGGACGAGGACATCGCACGGGAGGTGCGCCGGGAGGTCGTGGCCTACCTGTTCCCGGCTCCGGACTCGGAGGTGCGGGTGGAGGTCGACGAGGGCGTCGTGACACTCGGCGGACGGGTCCGCGACACCTCCCTGGTCCCGGTCGCCGCACGCATGGTACGGGCGGTCGAGGGCGTCGTGGACGTCCGCTTCGACCTCGACGGGCGGGGGACGCCGGCCGCCTGAGGGCGGCTCCGGCAGGGCCGGCGGGGCCACTCGCCGCCTGACGGGGGGTCCAGCGGGGCCGCGGGAGCCGCTGGCCGCCTCGCGGCAGGTCCCCCGCAGCCGCAGCCCGACACCGGATCCAGGACGCCCGCCCCTGGCATCAGGTCCCCGCGCCCGACACACCGGATCCACGGGGACGCCCGCCGCCTCACGGCGGGTCCGGCAGGGCCGCGGGGACCACCTGCTGCCTCACGGCGGGTCCGGCAGGACCGCGGGGACCACCCGCTGCCTCACGGCGGGCCCAGCGCAGCCCGACACCGGATCCGGAACGCCCGCCCCTGGCATCGGTGCCCCGCCCGACACCGGATCCACGGGACCGCCCGCCGCCTGACGGCGGGTCCAGCAGGGCCGCGAGACGCCCGCCGCCTCACGGCAGGTCCAGCAGGGCCGCGGGGACGCCGTGGCCTGACCGCGGGTGGGGTGCAGCGGGGCCGCGGGGTACTCCCACGGCACCCTGAGCCGCAGGTCGCCCGCGCCGACGGCGGGGGCTCGGGGACGCCCGTCGGCTGACGGCAGGGCCCCACGTCCGGCAGTGGGTCCGGGGGTCAGCCGGTGGTGTGGCCCCAGCGCGGGTCGGCGCGCTCCCACTCGGTGCCCCACCGGTCGGTGGCGCGCCGCTCCACGCCCAGGCGCACCAGGTACCCGCCCGCGAGCACCGTCACGCCGGTCACGCAAGCGGCGCCCGTGCCGGCCAGCACCGCGCGCGTCGTCACCTCGGTCGCCGGAACGGGCGCGGGGACCAGGTGGCCGCGGCCGTCCGTCCACGCCCTCACCCCGGTCCCGGGCCGGGCCGCGCGCGGCACGTCCGTCGTCCCGGTGCGCGGCCGCCCCTCGCGGTCCGTCCAGCGCACGGTCGCCGGCACCCGGTCGCCGCGCACGCCGGTGAACACGTCCCGGCCGCTGCCGGGCAGGACGCCGGTCACCACCGCAGCCACCGGCCGGCGGGCGGCCCGGTCGCGCTCCGCCAGATGCTCCAGCGCCCGGGAGCCGAGGACACCGGCCACGACCGCCGCGAACACCGCCGCCGTCCAGGTGACCAGCAGGATCCACGCCTCCAGCACGTCACTGCGCCGCCGCAGGGGGTTGTGCCGCCAGCGCCACCCCACGACGTTCCCGTCTCCGGTTCTCCGCATCGGACGCACCCCCTTTACAGGCACAAAGGGACAGGCACACCTATAACGGTCTCACTCCCCGGTCCCCGAAGGGAGGGGGATCCTGTCGCGGCGGCGACGGACTGCGCAGAATGTTCCATAGGCCGTGTGGGGTCGCAGGGTCCTGGTGGCCCCGGTCCCGCCGCATACCGCATGATGATCGTCGGAACAGACGGCCCGCAGTCCGTCTCACACCCGGGGAACAAGGGGTCGACATGACCGAGCCACGCACCTTCACGGCGCAGGATCCGATCCGCGTCTTCCTGCTGGACGACCACGAGGTCGTCCGACGCGGTCTTGCCGACCTGCTGGACGCGGAGCCCGACATCAGCGTCGTCGGCGACGCCGAGAACGTCGCGCACGCCCTTGTGCGGGCGCCCGCCGTGCGGCCGCACGTGGCCGTGCTGGACGTGCGGCTGCCGGACGGCGACGGCATCTCCGTCTGCCGCGAGCTGCGCAGCCGCATGCCGGAGCTGGCGGTGCTGATGCTGACGTCGTTCGACGACGAGGACGCGCTGCTGGACGCCATCATGGCCGGCGCCTCCGGCTACGTACTGAAGCAGATCAAGGGCTCCGACCTGGTCTCGGCGGTGCGCACGGTCGCCTCCGGCCAGTCGATGCTCGACCCGGCGACGACCGCCCGCCTGATGCGCTCCCTGCGGACCGAGCCCGCCGCCGAACCGGAGCTCTCGCCCGAGCTGGCGAGCCTGTCGCCGCGGGAGCGGGAGATCCTCACGCTGATCGGGGACGGCCTGACCAACCGGGAGATCGGCAAGAAGCTCTACCTGTCGGAGAAGACCGTCAAGAACCACATCTCCCGGCTGCTGGCCAAGCTGGGCGTGCAGCGGCGGGTGCAGGCCGCGGTGATCGCCTCCCAGCTGGACCAGCCGGAGCAGAATCCCCCGCACACCCGGTGAGGCCGCAGGGGCCGTCCGGCGCCCACGGAGGACGTACGGCCCCTGTCTCCGCCCGCCCGTGAGGGGCCAGCGTGGTCAGCGTCATCGACGGACCGCCGGCCCTTCGGTTGAGGGCGGGGAGGAGACCACCATGTCCACCGCTCTTCTCGACGTGAGGACCCTGGAGGAGCTGGTCTCGGCGGCGGTGGCCGCTCCCTCGATCCACAACACCCAGCCGTGGCGGTTCCGGTTCGCCCCGGACATGCTCACGCTGGAGGTCCGGGCGGCCTCCGAACGCGGCCTGCGCCACACCGACCCGTCGGGACGCGCGCTGCACGTCTCGGTCGGCTGCGCCCTGTTCAACCTGCGGCTGGCGGTGGCGCACCACGGCTGGGCCCCGGTGACCCGGCTGCTGCCCAGGCCCGACGAACCGGACCTGCTGGCCACGGTGCGGCTCGGCGGACCGGCCCGGTTCGCGCCGCCCACGGGGCTGTACGAGGCCCTGTGGCGCCGGCACAGCAGCCGCCTGCCGTTCGCCGGCCGGCCGCTGCCCGCCGCCGTGCTGACCGAGCTCACCGAGGCCGCCCACGCCGAGGGGGCGCTGCTGCGCCACCCCGGCGCGGGTGAGACCGACCGTCTGCTGCGGGTGACGCTGGAGGGCGAGCGGCGCAACACGGCCGACCCCGACCGGGCCGCCGAGAGCCGCCGCTGGGTCCACGAGCCGGACGGCTCGGGGCTCGGCGTCCCGCCGGCCGCGGTGGGACCGCAGGACTACCGGGACCGGGTACCGATGCGGGACTTCGGCGCGCACCTCCACCCGGCCACGCTCGCCGCCCGCGCCTACGAGACCGACCCGGCGCTCGCCGTGCTGTCCACGGCGCACGACCGGCGTGCGGACTGGCTGCGGGCCGGACAGGCCCTCCAGCGCGTCCTGCTGGTCGCCACCGCGCGCGGCCTGCGGGCCTCGCTGATGCACCAGGCGATGGAGTGGCCCGACCTGCGGGAGGAGTTGGTACGGGAGCCGCAGGACGGCCGGGTCCACGCCCAGATGGTGCTCCGCCTGGGCTACGGCCCGCAGGGCCCGGCGTCCCCCCGCCGCCCGGTGTCCCGGACCCTGGAACAGCCCACGCTCGCGGTCTCCGGCTGACCCGCGTCAGCCGGGCTGCCCGCCCCGCTGCGGGGGCTGGGTGGAGCGCAGGTCGGCGAGGAGTTCCGCCTGGTCGGCCAGGACGCCGGAGAGGATGGTCCTGGCGACGCCGAGCAGTTCCGCGACCTCCGGACTGGTCAGCGAGTAGTAGACGGTCGAACCCTCCTTGCGGGTCCGGACCAGGTTCGCCCGGCGCAACACGGCGAGCTGCTGGGACAGGTGCGCGGGCTCGATGCCCACCTCGGGCAGCATCTCCGCCACCGCGTGCTCGCGCTCGCTGAGCAGTTCCAGGACCCGGATGCGCGCCGGATGGCCGAGCGTCTTGAAGAACTCGGCCTTCAGCTGGTAGAGGGGCGCGGTCACCGGGCCGGCCCTTCCCCGGTCCGGCGGCACGGCTCTGCCGTCCGGGCGCCGGCGCGTCGCATCCACTCGCTCGTCGAAGACATGGGCCCCATCCTCGCGTGCCGGAGGTGCGGGACCGAAATCGGGACCCCCTCACGCGGAGCGGGGGGGGGGGGGGGGGGGGTTGGGGGCGGCCCCCCCCCCCCGCCCCCAGGCGGGGGGGTAACACCAACAGACCCGGGC
>NZ_JBFADM010000038.1:0-82644 GCF_040641355.1 Streptomyces sp. NPDC020996 | reverse complement strand
GCAGGTCGGTCAGTTCGGCCAGGCCGGCCTCCGCGGGAGATGTTTCAGGCCTCAGGACGGCAGTGCTCACAGTGTCCCCCTTCGGTGTGTCGTGTCGTGCAGCCACCTGAATGCTCAAGAACAAGCCATACATTAAAAACCGGGCGCGCGGTCTGTCAACGCCCCCAGGTCAGGACCTCCCGATCCGCAGCCTGCCCCAAGAAACCGCTGGTTCGCGTCATTTGGCGGGGAGAATGTCATGGATCAAGCCATTCAGCTCCTGACCTTTGACAGACCGCACGCCCGGTTTCTACTGTCGTCGTATTGACGATCAAACGAGGAGCTGGTCGTGATGAAGCAGGAGCGGGCCGAGCGCACCCGGGCCAGGCTGGTCCGGGCCGCCTCGACGGTGTTCGACGACGTCGGCTACGAGCGGGCCGCCCTGTCGGCGATCAGTGAACGGGCCCAGGTCACCAAGGGGGCACTGACCTTCCACTTCGCGGCCAAGTCCGACCTCGCGCGGGCCGTCCAGGCCGAGGCGTGCCGGGTGTCGGGCGCGGTGCTGGCGGACCTGGCGGACCGTCAGGGGCCGGGCTTCGAGATCGCGGTCGACATGGCCGACGCGCTGGTACGGATGCTGCAGGGCGACATCGTCGTCCGCGCGGGGGCGCGCCTGGCCCACGAGCTCGAGACGCCCGACGACCCCTCGCTGCACTGCCATCTCAACTGGCTCGGCGCCCTGTTCCGGGCCCTGCGGCGGGCCCGCGCGGACGGTTCCCTGCTGTCCGGCGTCGAGGTCCGCCCGGCCACCGGTCTGCTGATGTCCCTGGTGGTCGGCGCCACGTCGATGAGCCGCTCGCCGACGGAGATCGCCTTCGGCGACGGCCCGTTCGCCTCCCGCCGGTCGACCCAGGAGTGGCTGGTGCGGATGCTGGAGGTGGTACGGCCGGCGCTGTCGGAGAGGTGAACCCGCGCGGGAGCACCCTCGGAGAAGGAGCGCACACGCCGGGAGGCGGGTCCCCCGGCCGACCGCACCGCGAAACCCGCCTCACATCCGGAACGGCGGACGATCTTCCGGCCTCCCCCGGACGGACGGTGCCACCGGCCCGCCCTGGCGCGCGGTGGGCAGTGCCTCCGGCCCACCCTGGGGCGCGGCGGACGGTGCCTCCGGCCCACCCTGGGGCGCGGCGGACGGTGCCTCCGGCCCACCCTGGGGCGCGGCGGACGGTGCCTGTCTGCCCAGGGTCACGCTGGACAGGCTTCCGGCCGGCCCCGTGGCACCACGGCCGCCTCCGCTGCCCGCTGCTCGCCACCCACCGCCCACCGGCCCACTGCTCGCCCACCAGCCCCCGGAACGCCTCGTGCCCCGTGCCGGTACACGAAACGCCTGCTCCCCGCACCACATCGTGGTGCGGGGATGCCGAGGATGGCCGGCACGCGAAGTCGGCGTCGGCGTGCCGGATGCGCCGGGCGAGCCCGATGGGCCGGGCGAGCCCGGTGAGCGCGAGCCCGATGGACCGGGCGAGCCCGGCGGGCCCGGTGGGCCGCATGGGCCGCATGGGCCGCGGTGGGCCGCATTGGCCGCGGTGGGCAACGTCGGGTGGGCCGGGTAGGCCCAGTGAGCCGGGTAGGCCCAGTGAGCGGGTAGGCCAGTGAGCCCGGTGGCCGGGTGGGCCGGGTCAGTCGGTCGTCCAGACCTCGTCCGCGCGTCCCGCCTGCACATGCGTCCAGCCGTACTCCAGTTCCCGGCTCGGGCAGGCGTACCCGGTGCGGACGCCCGTGGTGGCGTGCAGTTCCTCGGCGAGGACCATCTGGGCGATGCGGTTCTCCGCCGCTCCGTGCGGTCCCGGGGCCGCGAGGACGACGTCCACCGGGGCCGCGCGGGCGACCCGGCGGACGACGTCGGCCACTCGCCGTACCGCGGCGGTGTCCACTCCCGGCGCCGGCACCAGCAGCCCCGCCTCGGCCCGCCGCAGCCGCTTCACCCGCGCCGTCAGTTCCTCGGCACCGTCCCCGGCGCCCACCTCCACCAGCGCCCCCGCCAGCTCGGCCAGCCGCCGCACCGGCGCCTCGGGCAGCGCGGTGAAGGATGCGCCCGCGCCGGAGGCGAAGTCCCGGTCCAGCCGCTGGATCTGACGTACCGACAACTGTCCCGCCCGGGTGAGCAGGCGCAGCGTCAGCGCGCCCAGCGGGGCGCCGCGGTGTGCCTCCGGTGTCTCCCACAGGCGGCGGCTTGCCCAGGCCGCGTCCTGGACGCCGGTCACCACCGGCCGCCGGACCGCCTCGTACGCGGCGAGCGCGGCCGGCACGTCGAGCGGGCCGGCCGCGGTGAGGGCGGCGACCAGTTCGGCCGCGTCCTCCAGGGCCATCGTCGTGCCGGAGCCCATCGAGAAGTGGGCGGTGTGCACGGCGTCGCCGATGCCGACGAGGTTCTTGTGGTGCCAGCGCGCGGCCGACACCTGCGGGAAGCGCAGCCAGCGCGAGCCGTTGCCGTACAGCCGTCCGCCGCCGAGCTGGTCGGCGAACACCTCGCGGGCGAAGGCCATGGCCCGCTCGTCGGTGAAGTCGGCGGGCCTGGTGTGCCCGTCGGTGAAGCCGGCCCGCCGCCAGCTCCGGGCGTCCATCTCCACCAGGAAGGTGCAGCGGTCCGGCGCGTACGGGTAGGCGTGGGCGGCGACCGGCCCGTAGGGGCTGTCGGCGAACAGGAACGTCATGTCCTCGAAGACCCGGTCGGAGGCGAACCAGGCGTACCGGCTCTCCCCCGCGCCCACCCGCGCGCCCAGGTCCTCGGCGAAGGCGCCGCGGCTGCGGCTGCCCGCCCCGTCGGCCGCGACGACCACGTCGTACCGGTCGAGCAGGGACGCCGGATCGGCCTCGGTCCGGTAGTGCAGCCCGGCGCCGGCCGCGGCGGCCTGCCGCTGGAGCATGCCCAGCATCGCCCGGCGTTCCACGGCGGCGAAGCCGTGGCCCGAGGCGCTGACCCGTTCGCCGCCGCGGCGCACCTCCACGTTGTCCCAGCGGGCCCCGGCGTCGAGGATGCCGGCCACCACCTCCGGCGCGACCCGGCGCAGCCGCATCAGGCTCAGCCGGGAGAAGACCACCCCGAAGCCGAACGTGGCGTCCGGCGCGCTGCGCTCGAAGACGTCCACCCGGTGGTCGCCGGCCCGGCGCATGAGCAGCGCGAAGAACAGCCCGGCGGGCCCGCCGCCGACGCACGCGACCCTCATCGCCCCGCTCCCGCCGTCGCAAGCCGCTCCTTGAGGACCCGGCGCAGCACCTTGCCGGCCGCGTTGCGCGGGATCTCCTCGGCGAAGTGCACGGCGGCCGGCCGCTTGTAGCTGCCGAGCTGGGCGGCGCACGCGCCGAACAGTTCGGGCACCGTCGGCCGGCGCCCCCCGTCCGCCACGACGAACGCGACCGGCACCTGCCCCCACTCCTCGGACGGCGCCGCGACCACGGCCACGTCCCGGACGCCCGCCACCTCGCCGAGGACCCGTTCGATCTCGGCCGGGTAGACGTTCTGCCCGCCGCGGACGATGACGTCGCCGCGCCGGTCGACCAGGTGGATCAGGCCGTCGTGGTCCATGTACCCGAGGTCCCCGGTGCGCAGCCGGCCGTCGCGGATGCTGCGGGCGGTGGCCTCGGGGTCGTTCCAGTAGCCGCGCATCACGCCGTCGCCCCGGACGCACACCTCGCCGGTCTCCCCGTACGGCACCGGGCGGCCGTCCTCGTCGAGGATCTCGATGTGGCAGCCGGGCAGCATCCGGCCGGCCGAGGCCAGGGGCACGTCCCCGTCGAGGGTGTAGCGGGCGGTGGCGATCGGGCCGCCCTCGGACAGGCCGTAGGAGTTGCGCACGGGGACGCCGAACCGCTCCAGCGCCTCCCGCAGCAGCGGCTCCGGCATGGGGGCACCGCCGAAGATCACCTCGCGCAGGCTGGAGAGGTCGGTGGCCGCGAACGCCTTGGCCCGCAGGGCGAAGCGGATCATCGACGGCACCAGGAAGGCGGTCGTCGCCGCGAACCGCTCCACGTTGGCGAGGAACCGCTGCGGGGTGAACTCGCCCTGCACCACCAGGGTTCCGCCCGCCGCGAGCAGCGCCAGGCCCACCACCATGCTGCCGTGGAACAGCGGGCACGGGTACAGCAGGACGTCGTCGGCGCTGAAGCCGAAGTCGGCGACCGTCGCCGTGTAGCCCGCGGCGATCGCGCGGTGGGTGAGGGCGACGCCCTTGGCGCGTCCGGAGGTCGCGGAGGTGTGCACCACGGCGAAGACGTCGTCCGGGTCCGGCAGCGGCAGCGCCCGCCGCGGGGTGTCGTACAGCGCGGCGAACCGCGGGGAGTCGAGCAGCACCCGGGTGCCCGCGCCGAGGGCGTCGCCGAGCCGGGCGGCGGCCGCCGGGTCGGCGATCACGCAGGCGGGCTCCGCGTTGCCCACGATGTGCGCGACCTCGGGGGCCGGGAACGTCGGGTTGACCGGGCACACCGCGACACCGGCCTTGGCGGCGGCGACGTACAGCTCGACGACCTCCAGGCGGTTGCGGGAGACCACCGCGAACCGGTCGCCGGGCGAGAGGCCGAGGCCCAGCAGCCCGCAGGCCAGGGCGTCGGTGCGGTCGTCCAGCTCCTGCCAGGTCAGCGTGCGGGTCTCGTCGGCGAGGGCGGGCGCGCCGGGGGCGAGCTGTCGGCGCCGGCGCACCGCGTGGGCCAGCCACATCAGCCGCTCACCTCAGCGGACCTGAGCACCCGGTCGATGCCGTCGATGGTGTACAGGCCGGCCATCTCGTCGTCGTCGAGGGGGACGCCGGTGCGTTCCTCGATGGCGAGCGCGAGCCGGATCAGCTCACCGGAGTTGATGCCGGCCGACAGCAGGTCGGCGTCGTCGGCCAGCTCGTCGAACAGGCCGGGCACGTCGACGAGTTCCAGCAGCAGCCGGCGGCCGGGGGAGGCGACGTCGTTCATCGCGGGGTCCTTTCGCGGGGCGGGACGGGACGGGGTGGGGGCGGGGTCAGCGGCGCGCGAGTCGCGGGACGGGACGGGGTCAGCGGCGCGCGGGTCGCGGCGTGGGGGCGGGGTCAGCGGCGCGCGGGCTCGGGCTGCTGCGGGACCGCCTGGAGGCGGCGTACGGGGGGCGTCTCGCCGCCCTCCCGCAGCCCGATCCGCCGGTGCAGGCGGGCCAGCGGGGCCGGGGCCCACCAGTTGAAGCGGCCGGCCAGCCGCATGAACGCCGGGACGAGCACGCCGCGCACGAGGGTGGCGTCCATCAGGACGGCGACGGCGAGACCGAAGCCGAGCATCTTCATGTACGTGATGCCGGAGACCAGGAAGGACAGGAACACCAGCGCCATCAGCAGGGCCGCCGCGGTGACCAGGCCGCCGGTGCGCTCCAGGCCGCGGGCCACCGCGCGGGTGTTGTCGCCGGTGAGTTCGTACTCCTCCTTGATCCGCGACAGCAGGAAGACCTCGTAGTCCATGGACAGCCCGAACGCGACGCAGAACATCATGATCGGGTTGGTCGCGACGGTGGTGCCGGTGGTGGTGAAGTCGCCGACCAGCCACTTCAGGTGGCCGTCCTGGAAGACCCACACGATGGAGCCGAACGTCGCGGTGAGGCTGAACAGGTTGAGCACCAGAGCCTTCAGCGGCATCAGCACGCTGCCGCTGAGCAGGAACAGCAGCACGAACATGCTGACCGCGACGATCAGCAGGCCGTACGGCAGCCGGTCGCCGAGCGCGGACATGGTGTCCTTGAACGAGGCCGCCGTGCCGCCCACCCGCACCGCGAACGGCGCGGGCGTCCGGCGCACCTCGCTCACCAGGCGCTGCCCGGCGTCGCTGTAGGGGTCGACGTCGGGCACCAGCAGCAGCCAGGTGCCGTCCTCGCCGGCGAACTGCCGGTACAGCGGGCCGGACCCGTCGGCGACCTTGCGGCCGTCGGTCCAGGAGCCGGCCAGCCCGTCGACGCGGGCCACGTCGGGCAGCCGCGACAGCCGCTCGGTGTAGTCGGCGACCCGCGCCCGGCTCGCGGCGCCGTCCGCCTTGATCAGCATCGGCGACATCGCCTGGGCCGCGTAGTCCCGCGTGATGACGTCGCCGACCCGGTGGGCCTCGGCGTCCGCGGGCAGCCCGCGCTCGTCGGCGAGGCCGAAGCTGATGCCGGAGAACGGGGTGAGCAGGAACACCATCAGGGCGACGACGGCCGTGGCCAGCGGCAGCGGCCGGCGCATCACCAGGGTCGCGAGCCGGTGCCAGAAGCCGCTGTCTCCCCTGTCCACGGCCGTGGCTCGCCGGCGCCGGCCGAACGACCACTTGTCCACCCGGTGCCCGATTACCGCGAGCAGCGCGGGCAGCACCACCAGGGCGCCCAGCGCGGCGAACGCGACCACCGCGATGCCCGCGTAGGCGAACGACCGCAGGAAGTACATCGGGAAGATCAGCAGCGCCGACAGCGACAGCCCGACCGTCAGCGCGGAGAACAGCACGGTACGGCCGGCCGTGCGCAGGGTGGTGGACAGCGCGTCCGGGACCGGTGCGCCGCGGCGCAGCTCCTCCCGGAAGCGGGAGACCACGAACAGGGCGTAGTCGATGCCGAGTCCGAGGCCGAGCGCGGTGGTGAGGTTCATCGCGAACACCGACACGTCGGTGAAGGCGACCAGCACGCGCAGCACCGCGAGGGTGCCCATGACGGCGACGACGCCGAGGGCCAGCGGCAGCAGGGCGGCGATCACCCCGCGGAAGACCAGGACGAGCAGCAGCAGCGTCAGCGGCAGCACCAGCGCCTCGGCGAGCGCGAGGTCCTTCTGGGTCTGCTCGGTCAGTTCCCGGTAGGCCTCGGCCTGCCCGCCGAAGGCCAGGTCGAGGCCCTGGAAGCCCTTGTCGTAGTGCGGCAGCAGCGCCTCGAGGCTGTCGGCGACCTGGTCCTCGTCGCCGGACAGGTGCGCCAGGACCAGCGCCGAGTCGCCCTTCTCGCTGTGCAGCAGCGGGGCGCGGTCCTGCGACCAGTACGACACCGCCTGCCGCACGCCCGGCTCCTTCGCCAGGGCCGCGGTCAGCGCCAGGCCCTTGCGGGTGGTCGCCGGGTCGTCGATGCCGGCGGGGGTGCGGACGAGGATCACCAGGTTCGGCGAACCGCTGCCGAACTGGTCGGCGACCGCGTCGGCGGCCCGGGTGGACTCGGAGGCCGGGACCTCGTAGCCGCCCGCGGAGAGTCTGTCGGCGACGCCGCCGCCCAGCGCCCCGCCCAGGACCACGAACAGCAGCGTCAGTACCAGGACGAGTTTGCGGCGGCCCACTGCCAAGGCGGCGAGCTTGTGGAGCATGGCACCCTCTCAGGGGTCGGTGGGCGCAGGGCCCTGCCGTCCGGACCGGGGTGCGGCCGGACGACAGGCCCTAGCGGCCCATGAGTTGGTTGCAGGCGAGCGTGACGCGGCCGCCGAAGGCGCAGTCGTGCGCGACGAGCGGCCGGTCGGCCGCGGCCGGCCAGGCGAGCAGCCGGTTGTGGACGGAGCCCCGGCAGAAGTCGGTGAACGCCGGGTTGCTCGTGCGGTGCCGGCGGGCCAGGAAGGCGAGGACCGGGTCCAGCGGCAGCCAGCGGTCGCCCTCCAGCACCTCGGTCCAGGCGTGCTCGACGCCCACCAGACCGAGGACGAAGCCGACCCGGACCCGGGCGGGCAGGCCCGCCTCGCGGGCGCGCCGCTCCATGATCCACGCGGCGACCCGGCAGTCGACCATGCCGTGCGCGGCCGCCGTCGCCGGCAGTGCCCGCAGCCGGTGCGGCAGCCAGCCGAACTGGTACGTGCCGTCGTCGAGTTCGGCGAGCAGATCGTCGTACACCGCGCGCACGGCGGCCGTGCGGGGCGCGTCGGGCAGGCCCCGGGTGACCACGGTGGCGACGGTGTGGTCGCCGGCGTCGGCGAAGTCGAGCAGGGTGCCGTCCAGCAGTTCCGGTTCGGGTGCCGTGGGCCGTTCGCCGGGACAGCCGTCGGCGTCGCAGGACGCGGTGAGCCGCAGCCGCCAGGTGCGCTCCTTGACCCACCCCTGCGGCTCCCCGGCCGCCATCCGCAGCATCCGGCCCTCCGCCAGCTCGCCCAGGGACCTGCCGAGTCCGGCGGCGAGGCCGAGGTTGGCGACGTCGTGGTAGTCGAGCCGGGGTCCGCCGCACCGCTCCTCGGCGGGCAGCCCCGCGTCGATCAGCGCGTGCACGGTCTCGACGCTCGCGCCGAGCTGCTTCGCGGCCTCGGTGACGTCCAGGGTCGCCCGGAAGTACGGCCCGGGGACGCGGCGCAGGCGGTGCAGGGCGCCGAGCCAGGTGTCAGCCGCGGCCGAGGTGTGCGACGTCATGTGCCCTCACTCCTTCCAGCACGCGTGCCGCCTCCGCCCGCTTGACCTTCCAGGTCGCGGTGTGCGGGATGTCGTCCCAGGCCAGCCGGACCGGCTCGGCGACCGGCGGCAGCCCGGCGACCGCCGCGCGCCAGGCCCGGGCGTCCAGCGGGCGGTCGCCGCGGGTGCACACCACCGGCACCGGCGGGCCGCCCCGGACGGGGATCAGCACCGCCTCGGTCAGCTCCGGGACGCGCTCCAGGATCGTGTCCTCCAGCGCCAGCAGGCTGTCCACGCCCGGCTCACGGTCGACGATCCGGTCGTACAGGTGCAGGCATCCCCGGTGCGTGACGAGGCCGAAGTCGCCCATCGCCCACCAGCCGTCCACCCGCTGGTCCGGGGTGCCGAGGTAGGACGGGGTGACCGCGGAGGTCCGCGCCAGGATGGCGCCCGCCGTCCCCCGGCCCACCGCGCCGGCGCCGCCGGGGCCGGCGATGCGCACCTGGGACTGGCCGGGCAGCGGACGCCCCACGCACCGCCCGTCGGCGCACCGCCCCGGGCGCCCGCGCCGGTAGAACTTCATCGCCACCGGCCCGGTCTCCGACTGCCCGTACACCTGGACGTACCGGGCGTGCCGGCGCCCCGCCCCGAGCAGCGTCCGGATGGTCCGCGGGTGCGCGGCGTCGAAGGTGCTGAGGAACATCCGCACCGGCGCCAGCAGTTCGGGCCGCTCGTCGGCGAGCTCCTCCCAGCGGATGAACGCGTTGGGCACCGTCTCGACGATCCCCGGCCGCACCCGCTCCAGCATCCGGGCCGCGTTCCGCGGGTCCGGTTCGGTCATGAAGCCGAACGGCAGCCCCAGCGCGAGCGTCGAGACGATCGCGGCCATGGTCCGCACGTGCACCGGCGAGATGCACACCAGGTAGGGGTCCCGCACCCGCAGCAGCCGGCCGATGACCGTCTGCGGGCGGGCCTGCCCGGCGAAGGTCCGCGCGGTCTGCCGTACCAGCTTCGGCACGCCCGTCGTCCCGGAGGTGTGGGTGACCAGCTGCTCGGTGTCCGGGGCGGGCGCCGACACCTCGGGCAGGTCGGCGGGCACCAGGTCGGTCAGCGACCGGCCGCCGGGGCCGACGTACCAGCGCCGCGGGCCGCCGGCCGGCAGTTCGCCGAGGACGCCGAGCCCGTCGGCGTACGCGTCGGTGACGATCACCCCCGGCCGTGCCCGCTCCACCAGCACCGGCAGCTCGTGCCGGCCCACGGTGGGGTGGATCAGGACCGGTACGGCACCCAGCCGGGCGCAGGCGAACGCCAGCAGCGGCACGTCGAACCCGGGCCGCTTGACCACCATCACCCGGCCGCCCGGGGAGACGCCCGCGGCGGCCAGCAGCCGGGCCGCGCGGTCCACCAGGTCGGCGAAGGTGACGTAGTCCAGTTCGGTGCCCGCGTCCGGGAACAGGTCCAGCGGCCGGTCCAGCCGGAGCGGAACGCGGCCGTGCCGCCGGGCGGCGAGGGCCGGGGCCGTGGGCAGCGCCAGGTGGCCCGGCGTGCGGCGGGCCATCACCGGCCCCCCGGCACGGCGGGCAGCCGCCGCGCCTTCGCGGCGACGTGGACGGCCAGGACGTCGAAGGACGAGATGTCGTCGTCGAGGTCCCACTCGAAGCCGAACTCGTCCTCCACGGCGGCCAGCAGCTGGATGAAGCCGGCCGACGTCAGGCCGAGGTTCCACAGGGAGCCGGAGCGGGCCGCCGGGCCGGCCGGCGCGGGCTCCCCCGTGACCTGCGTCCAGACCTCGCCCAGGGCGGCGGTCACCGCGTCGTTGTCGTGCATGATTCCTCCGAAGTCGCCGGGGTGGGACGGCGGTGGCCCGGTCAGGCCACCACCGGGTGCAGGGTGCGCGTGGGGCCCGACTTCTCGACGTACGTCGGCTGCCGGCGGAGGTAGTAGAGGACGTACTCCTGGATCTCCTCCGGGTCGAGCGGGGCGTGGCAGGAGCCGGCGCCGCAGACGTCCTCCGTGTGGGAGAGGTCGAACTTCTTGGCGTTCTTGACGTACGAGCCGTAGAACGCCATGCCCTTGTCGAGCTGTTCGTCCAGGGCCGTGAAGGTGTCCGGGTCGGTGACCCACTCCGGCTCGCGCAGCCCGACCAGCCGCATGATGGTGGCGAGCACCTGGCCGGCCGGCGCGGTGGCGGAGTTGCCGAGGTGGAAGTACGTCTCCGGCGAGTCCGACAGGGCGATGCTCACCGCGTTGCGGGCCACGATGTCGACCGGGACCAGGTTGACGGGGCAGTCCGGCTCGGCGATCAGGCGCATCCGGGCGTGGTCCAGCAGCGTACCGACCTTGCGGCGGGCCAGCTTCTCGAACACCATCACCTGGCGCGCGAAGCCGTACATGCCCGACCAGTTCAGGCCGTGCCGGGTCAGGCTGTGGCCGATGACGACGGTGGGCCGCAGGACGCGGATCCGGTCGAAGTCGCCCGCCGCCTCCCGCACCAGCGCCTCGGCACGGATCTTGGTCTCCTCGTAGCAGTTGTTGGCGAGGGACACGTCCGTCACCGGGCCCTCCGGCACGATGCCGCGGCGGGCGCCGGCCACGTAGGCGGTGCTGACGTAGTTGACGGTGCGGGCGCCCGAAGTCCGCGCCAGGTCGAGCACGTTGCGGGTGCCGCCGACGTTGAGCCGCTCGATCTCGGCGCGGTACTCCTCCTCGTAGCGCAGGGAGGCGGCGGAGTGCCACAGCTCGTCGACCCGGGGCAGCTCGGCCGGGTCGACGCCGCAGCCGGGCAGGGAGATGTCGCCGCGTATCGCCGTCGTCCGGCGGGCGACGGCGTCCTCCAGGTCGGCCCGGCCGTAGCCGCGGGCCATGGAGACCAGGGCCTCGTGCAGACGCCGCTGGGCGTCGGCGGCGTCCTCGCCCCGGACCAGGGCGTGGATGTGGTCGTCGGTGCGGTCCAGCAGCTCCAGGACGACGGCTCCGCCGACGAACCCGGTGGCTCCGGTGAGCAGGCGTGTGGTCATGGGGTTCCCTTCAAGGACGGGGACGGATCACGCGGCGGCCGCGGCGCCCTGCCGCCCGGCGGCCCGCGCGGCCTCGCACTCGCGGACGAACTCCGCGGTGGCCTTCTGGAAGCCGGCCGGGTCGTCGAAGAACGGCACGTGACCGGCGCGGGGCAGGGTGACCTCACGGCTGTCCGGGATGCGCGCCAGGGCGTCCTCGATGACGGAGCGGCTCCAGGCGAAGTCGCCGTCGCCGTTGATGATCAGCGTGGGCTGGGTGAGGGTCGCGAGCTTGTCCGGGTCGTCCTCGACCTCCAGGGAGGCCTTGAGGTTCTCCGCGATGGAGCTCTTGGACAGCAGCGCGAGGAAGTTGTCGCGCAGCGCCAGGTAGGCCGCCGTGCCGCCCGCGTGCACCAGTTGGTCGGGGAAGACCAGCGGGTAGAGCAGGTTGAACAGGCCGGTGGTGCCGCCGCTCTCCAGCGTCGCCAGCCAGTGCTTGCTGAGCAGGATCCGGCGCAGGCTGCCGTTGGGGGAGAACGCCGGTCCGATCAGCACCAGCCCGGCCACCCGCTCCGGGTACTTGTAGGTGAACTCGCGCGCGATCAGCGTGGAAATCGACGTGGCGACCAGGTACGTCTGCTCGATGCCCCGGTGGTCGAGCAGCCGGCGCAGGTCCTCGACGTGGTCGTCGAAGGTGGCCGGCGCCGGGCCGGGCGTGGAGGCGCCCTGGTTGCGCAGGTCGTAGTTGAGCAGCCGGAATTCCTTGGCGAGGTCCTGGGTGAAGTTCCCCCAGATCGGGCTGACGATGTAGAAGTTGTTGACGAAGGTCAGCGGAGTTCCGTCGCCGCCGATTCCGCTTTCCTCGTAGTAGAGCTCGCCGCCGTCCGGAAGGGCGATGGCCTCGTGGTTCTTGTACCGGACGTCGAGAACACCGAACTCGGGGTTGGACATTCCTTTTCTCCCTGCTGTCGGGGTGCCGGGATTCACCGGGATTCCTCTTTCCGCGCGGCCGTTCCGCGCGCCGCTCAATTCGCGGAGGAGACGCTGCCGATGCGCGCCCAGAACGCGCGCACGTGGGTGAGGACCGCCTCCGGCCGCTCCAGCGCGGGCAGCCGGTGCGCACCGTCGACGACGGCGCAGCAGCCCCGCGGGACGGTCGCCGCGGACCGCGCGGCCACCTCGGGCGGCCACATCCGGTCGTCGCTGCCGGCGATGACCAGCACGGGCGCGGTCAGGGTGGGCAGCAGGCCGCCGATGTCGGGCCGGCGCAGCATCATCGCGTGCATCGAACGGTGCATGCCGACGCGGCCGGCCCGCACGAAGGCGTCCCGCACGATCCGTCGGCCCTCCGGGTCGGTGCGCTTGGACCGCCTGGTCAGCAGCGCGTCGGCGACGCCGTCCGCGAGCGGCCGGACCGGCCCGAGCGCGCCGTACACGCCGGCCAGGACGCGGGTCTGGACGCGCTCGGCGGTCTCCAGCGGGGCGACGGGCGTGGCGACGGTGACCACGCTCAGGCAGCGCCGCGGGTGCCGGGCGGCGAACACCAGGCCGACGTGGCCGCCCCAGGCGCTGCCCAGCCAGTCGACGGCGTCGACGCCGAGGGCGGTGAGCACCTCGCCGGCCGCGTCGGCACAGTCCTCGAGCGTGTAGCCGGCCGGCGGGGCGCCGCTGCGGCCGTGTCCGGGACCGTCGACGAGGACCAGGGTCCGCCCGCCGGCCAGCGAGTCGGCCATGCGCTTCCACTGCGTGCGGTCCACCAGCATGCTGTGCCACAGCAATACCGGCGGCCCGCTTCCGACCACTTCGACGAAAAGGTCCCCGACTTTGGTGGGGATTAATTCGATGCGCGACATGATGGCAATCAATCTCCCGCGTCCGCAGCCGCCCTCGGTCGGCAGCCGGCAAGGGAGATGGTGCGTCACACGACCCCGTGCAGCGGCTGCGGGCAAGGGAGTCCGTCAGGTCCTCGGCGGGAAATATGTCAGGTCCCGGCGCCCTCCTATTCACCGCTTCCCGGAAATCCTGCCTCGGGGTAATCCCGGCGCCCGTCCGGAACCGGCGGCCCGACCTGACACATTCCTTTTCCGCCCTGGCCCGCACCGGCCCGCGCGGGCATGCTCCCGGGGTGGCCGCGCTCTGCGTCCACGCCGCCGGCACCGGCATGGACACCGGCAGGGAAACCGGCACGGACCGGCATGGACCGGCACGGACCGGCATGGACCGGCATGGACAGGCATGGACAGGCATGGACAGGCATCGGCAGGTATCGGCGAAGGGGAATGTCGTGGACGAAACCATTCTCGTGACCGGGGGCACCGGCACGCTCGGACGCCTCGTGGTCGACCGGCTGCTGGCGGCCGGACGCACGGTGCGCGTGCTCAGCCGGCACACGCCGCCCTCGGACCCGGCGCCGGCCGGCCGCGGGTGGGCGGTCGGCGACCTGCTGTCCGGCGAGGGCGTCGCCGAGGCGGTCCGCGGCGCCGGCACGATCGTGCACTGCGCGACGTCCAGCAACGGCAAGAAGGACGTCGCCGCCACCGGCAAGCTGCTCGCGGCCGCCCGGGAGGCCGGCGTCCGGCACCTGGTGTACATCTCCATCGTCGGCTGCGACCGGGTGCCCTTCAGCTACTTCAAGGGCAAGCAGGAGTGCGAGCGGCTCGTCGAGAACAGCGGCATCCCGTACACGATCCTGCGCGCGACCCAGTTCCACGACTTCGTCCGCGCCATCTTCGACGGCACCTCGAAGCTCCCCCTGATGCTCGCCCCGGCCTTCTCCTACCAGACCATCTCCGCCGCCGAGGTCGCCGACCGGCTGGCCGCGCTGGCCCTCGGCGCGCCCTCGGGGCGGGTGACGGACATGGGTGGCCCGCAGGTGCGCGAGGCGACCGAGCTGGCCCGCGTCTATCTCCGCGCCCAGGGCCGCAGCCGCAAGGTCGTCGGCCTGCGCCTGCCCGGCAGGACGTTCCGCGCCTTCCGCGAGGGCGGCCACCTGACCGCCTCCCACGCGGTCGGGCGGGGCACCTTCGAGGACCACCTCGCCGAGACGGCGAAGACCACCGCCCGATGAGCCACCCGACGCCCGCTACGGCGCGGGGCGCTACGGCGTCCGACGCGACGGCGTGTGGCGCCACGGCGTGTGGCACGACGGCGCGGGACGCCACGCCGTGGGGCACGACGGCGCGGGACGCGGGGACGTGAAGGCGCGGGCGGCCGACGCGGCGGGCACCCTCGCGACGGCGCCGTACGCGCCCGGCTCGGTGGCCGCGCTGTTCGCGCCGCTCCCGGTGAGCGTCGGCATCGCGCGCGTCGGCGAGTACGACCACGACGAACTCCCCGCCGGCCTGCGGCTGTCCGGCGCGGGCGCGCGCCGCCGCGCGGAGTTCGCGGCGGGCCGTCTCGCCGCGCACCGCGCCCTGGCGGCGGCGACCGGGCGGGGCCACTGGCCGGCCCGTACGGCGACCGGCGCGCCGGACTGGCCACCGGGCGTGCACGGCTCCCTGAGCCACAGCGGGACCACGGCGGTGTGCGTGGTGACGGCCGCACCCGGCCCGGGCACACGCATCGGCCTCGACATCGAGCCGCTCGCCTCCGCCGCCGCCCTGCACCGGGCCCGCCACCTCATCGCCCGCCCCGCCGAACTGACCGTCATCACCCGCTCCCCGGCGCCCCCGCAGCAGTCGGTGCTGACGCTGTTCTCCGCCAAGGAGGCCGCGTACAAGGCGGCCCCGCCCGCGCTGCAGCCCCGCCTCTCCTTCCGCGCGGTGGCCCTGGCCTGGAGCCCGGACGCCGCCGCCCCGCACCGCCTGCGCCCGGCGTACGGCCTGCCGGCCGCGCTGAGTGTCACGTCGGCGGTCGTCGCCGACCACGTCGTCTCGGCCGCCGTCCACCACCCCTGACAGGGCACGCGAAAAACCCCTCCACCCGCGTTCACGCAGGTGGAGGGGTTTCTGTGTGGAGCCTAGGGGAGTCGAACCCCTGACATCTGCCATGCAAAGACAGCGCTCTACCAACTGAGCTAAGGCCCCAGGACAACAGGCGACCGTCCGGAAGAACCTCCCACCGGCAGGCGCCGGAGACCAGAGTACCGGGTCACCCCCGGGATCCCGCAAAAAGATTGGGGGTCCCCAGCGGGCGACCACTCTCCGTAAGATGCTCGGCGTGGTTCGCTACAGCGAACCACCGTACTTGGGGAAGCGATGGGGAGACGCAATGGACGCCGCACAGCAGGAAGCGACCGCGAGAGCGCGGGAACTGCAGCGGAACTGGTACGGGGAGCCGCTGGGGGCGCTCTTCCGTAAGCTCATCGACGATCTTGGTCTCAACCAGGCTCGTCTCGCGGGGGTACTGGGACTGTCCGCTCCGATGCTGTCACAGCTGATGAGCGGCCAGCGCGCGAAGATCGGCAACCCGGCGGTCGTGCAACGGGTGCAGCTGCTGCAGGACCTGGCGGGGCAGGTCGCCGACGGCAGCGTCAGCGCGGCCGAGGCCACCGAGCGGATGGAGGAGATCAAGAAGTCCCAGGGGGGCTCGGTGCTCAGCAACACGACGACCACGACGACCGGTTCGGGAGCGCCGACGGTCAAGCGGGTGGTCCGCGAGATCCAGTCCCTGCTGCGCTCGGTGGCCGCCGCCGGCGACATAATCGACGCCGCCGACAGCCTCGCCCCGACCCACCCCGAACTCGCCGAGTTCCTGCGGGTGTACGGCGCCGGGCGCACCTCCGACGCCGTCGCGCACTACCAGTCCCACCAGAGCTGACCCCGCGGCCCGGTCACCGAAGGGGGTTCGGCAGCCGGGCCGACGGCCGCGCACGAGGGGGAACGGAACGAGGGGGAGACGGAACGAGGGGGAGACGAGGGGGAGTCGTCCCGCCCGCCGCGGGGGAGGCAAGGGAGTGAGGGGGGTGAAGGGGGATGACCGCAGGGGGAGGAGCGACGCACCGCCATGGGTGAGGTCTTCGCAGGCCGGTACGAACTGGTCGACCCGATCGGACGCGGAGGGGTCGGCGCCGTCTGGCGCGCCTGGGACCACCGCCGCCGCCGTTACGTGGCCGCCAAGGTGCTGCAGCAGCGCGACGCCCACTCCCTGCTGCGGTTCGTGCGCGAGCAGGCCCTGCGCATCGACCATCCGCATGTGCTGGCCCCGGCGAGCTGGGCCGCCGACGACGACAAGGTCCTGTTCACCATGGACCTCGTCGCCGGCGGTTCGCTGGTCCATCTCGTCGGGGACTACGGCCCGCTGCCGCCGGTCTTCGTCTGCACCCTGCTCGACCAGCTCCTGTCCGGGCTGGCCGCGGTGCACGCCGAAGGGGTGGTGCACCGCGACGTCAAGCCCGCCAACGTGCTGCTGGAGGCCACCGGTACCGGCCGTCCGCGCCTCAGGCTGTCCGACTTCGGCATCGCGATGCGGCTGGGCGAGCCCCGCCTGACGGAGACCAACCTCGTGGTGGGCACGCCCGGTTATCTGGCGCCCGAACAAATGATGGGCGCCGAACCGGACTTCCCCGCCGACCTGTTCGCCGTGGGCCTGGTCGCCCTCTATCTCCTGGAGGGCGCCAAGCCGGACGCCAAGGCGCTCGTGCAGTACTTCGCCGAGCACGGAACGCCGGGTGCGCCCAAGGGCATCCCCGAGCCGCTGTGGCAGGTCGTCGCCACCCTGCTGCAACCGGACCCGCAGGCCCGCTTCCGCACCGCCACGGGGGCACGCAAGGCCCTCGCCTCCGCCGCCGAACTCCTGGCGGAACCCGGCCCGGACGACGAGCTGATCGAGATATTCGACCAACTCGGCCCGCTCCCGCCCGGGTTCGCCCCTGACGGCCCCCTGAAACCCGCGTCCGGCGTGACGGCCGCCGACAGCACCGGGGCCGAGACGGCGGCCCCCGCGCCCGCAACGGACCCGAGCGAGCCGTCGGCAGCACCGGCCGCCCCCACCCCTCCCGAGGCGCCGCCCGCCGACCCCCGCCGCCCCACCGGCCCAGCCACGCCCACCGAATCAGCCACGCCGACCGGACCGACCGGGCTTGCCGCACCCACCGGGTCCACCGGGTCCGCCGTATCCGGAGCCACCGGGTCCACCGGCTCCACCGGGTCCGCCGCATCCAGAGCCACCGGGTCCACCCGGTCCACCGGATCCGCCATGTCGGACACCGGCAGCTTCCGTCTGCCGCCACCGCAGGACACGGTCACCCCCTCCCCCCGGGCACCGCACCGGCCGCTCCCCGCACCGCCACAGCCCCACCCGGCGGCGTCCCCGTGGCCCGAGCCCGCCCCCGTCTCCCCCCACGACGCCACGCACGTGCTGCGCTCCCCCCGGCCCCCCACGCCACCGCAGCGCGCCGACGCCGTGACCGCCGCCTACACCGCCCAGGAACCGCATGCGGCGCCCGTGGCCCAGCAGACCCCGCGCCCGAGTCACCGCGCCGCCCGGCGTGCGCGCCGCCCCGGCCCGCCCGCCCGGGTGGCCGTCCCGCTCCTGCTGCTGGCCCTGGTCTGCTACGCCGTCGGCTTCTGGGCCCTGACCCGCCTCTGACCCGCCTCTGACCCGCGTCTCACGCACCTCTGACGCACCTCTGACCCGCGTGCTGCCCGCCCCCTGCCCGCCCCCGGCTGCCCCGGGCGGCAGAGCCCTACCGCACCGGCACGCGCACCCCGGCCCTGCGCCGGGCCGAAGCCGTCCACACCCCCAGCACCACGAGCACCAGCGTCCCCGCGCCGATGCCCCCGGCGGCGAGGGCCTTCATCGCCGTGTCGTCCCCCGCCGCTCCGCCGTCCGCCGCGGCCTGCCGGTCCGCCGCCGTGACCTCGAAGGCGTCCCTCGGCACGGCCCGCCCGGCGTACCCGGGACCGTCGTGGGCCGCGCCGGCGACCCGCACGCGCAGGGTCAGCCCGAAGGGCCCGTCGCCGAAGTCCTCGGCCACCGACTCGGCGAGGTGCACCACGAGGTAGTACGAGCCGGCGAAACGCATCCCGTTCACCCGGTCGGTCACGGCGTACCGGTTGGCGTACTCGACCGGCGGCACGGGAGCGAGGGTGGCCGTCCGCTGGCGTCCGTCGTACCCGACGCCCGTGTCCTCGACGCGGGCGCGCACCGGGTTGTGCAGCGCCAGGGAGAGGGCGCCGACGGCGAAGCCCCTGCCGCCGGTCGAACTGCCCAGTTCGGCGGTGGCGGACAGCTGCTGGCCCCAGTCGACGGGCACCTTGTAGAACAGCGTCTGCCCGGGGCTGACGGCGGCGCGCCACACGCCCTGCCGGACCGGGACCGCGCGGCTGAAGCCCGCGCCGCCCTGACGCCGCTGCTCCCGGCCGGTGAGCGGTGCGGGCGAGGCGGAGTCCCAGGCCTCGGGAGCGCTGGTGGCGCCGGTCCGCGTCAGGCCCGGCTCGGACGCGGCGGCGAGTTCGAGGTCCCAGGCGCCGGGCGAGGAGTCCGCCGCGTCGACACGCTCGACGATGACGTAGTAGGGGCCGGCGCCCCGGCACACGGGGTCGGCGGGCGAGGTCGTCCGCGCACCCCAGGCGGTGATCGGGTGCGGGCTGTGCGCGGCGCCGAAGCTCACGCTCTCCCGCGAGCAGGAGCGGCTGTCGGCGCTCTGCACCGACACCCTGATGCCGTCGGAGGTGGACAGCACGCTGCCCGGCCGGGGGACGGCGGTGGCGGAGACGTACGCGTTCGACACCGCGTCGAGTTCCATGCGGTAGTACGCCTTGGCGCCCCTGGGCAGCGAGCTGCGGTACGTCCGGCCGGGTTCGATCAGCGGGGCGTCCGTGGTGCCGGGCGCCCCGGTCACGGTCCGCGCGTCCTCCGCGAAGGCGTAAGAGGGGGATGCGGAGGCGATTGCGGAGCCGGGAGTGGCGGCCGCCGCGGCCGGGCCGGGCAGCGCCGCCGCGCACAGTACCGCGCCGGCGGCCGCCCCGCACGCGCGCGCCGACGGACGACCGCGCCGTGCCCCCGCGCGCCACCACGCCGTACGCCGCCCCATCACGCGCCACCCCTCGCCGTCGCCGGACCACGGAACCGTGGCCCATCCTGCCCCGCGAGGCGGCGCGTCACCCGCGCATTCCGTACCCCCGTCCGAAACGCCCGTGCGACACAAAACCCCGACCGCGACGCGGCCGGGGTCTGCATTCAGACTGGGATGTCGGTACTCACGAACCCGTGGGCACGGAGTCAGTCGCCTCCGTCCACAGATCCTGCTCGGCGCGATCCGCCTGGATCTGGCGGTACACGAGGAGCCCGCCGATGGCGGCCAGTGCGACCAGGAGAAGCTTCTTCACCGCGCGACCTCGTCTTTCCTTGACGTAGGGGACCTCTGGCGCCCGACTATACACACCGGCCGAGACCGATCGGTGACCTGCGGGGGCCCCCAACTTCCGGTCCGCTCAACGCAGTACGAGCGGAGCACCAGCGCCCCGATCAGAGGGTGATCACACCCGCACGGACGGTCACTTCGACCCTCCTCATCCGTTTTTGACCCGCCTTGCGACCATCCGGGTGGTGTTCATCCGAAGATCGACGCACCGCGGGCGTCGGTCCGCCACTTCGCGGCCCTCATACACATCATGAGGAAAGTACGCAAATCGCCCAACCCGAAAGTGAGGGGACATGGCCCGGAACAAGGTCATGACGCTGTGGACCGCCATCGTCACCGCCTTCCTCGCGCTGTGCACGGCGCTCGGACTCGTCGCCACGAACGCCGCCGCGGCCGTACCGCGGTCCGAGGCGGGCCGCAACAGGACCGCCCCGGTGCCCGCGCCCGCGCCGGCCGTGGCGATGCCGTCCGGCTGGGGACGATCCTTGGCCAGGGCCCTGCCGCCCACCATGAAGCAGCGCATCCACGCCGAGGCCCACGGCTCGTCCCCCAGCTGCCGCCACCGCCCGCTCACGGACGCCTGCACGGCCATGACTCCGGACACCGGCACGGAAACCGCTGCGGCAACCGGAACGGAAACCGGTGCGGGCTCCGGCGGGGATGTGGAGACGGCCGCGGTGTCCGCCGGACAAGCCCCCGCCCCTGCCCCCGGCGCCCCGCGCTGACCCCCCAGGCCCTTCAAGCCCCCAGGCCTTCCAGGCCCTCCTGGCCCCCACGCCCGTCCGGGCCCGCCCCGGACAACGAAGAACGGGCGCCCCCCGTATGGGAAACGCCCGCCTGTCGGATCTTCAGCTGTGGGGCTAACAGGATTTGAACCTGTGGCCTCATCCTTATCAGGGATGCGCTCTAACCAACTGAGCTATAGCCCCGCCGCGCTCTGCGGTGTGTGTCCCGCGCGCTGACTCCTGAAGATTAGCGCACGACGTGCGCAGTCCCAAAATCGATAACCGGAGGCCCGCTACTCGTCCTCCGCCAGCGTCAGCTCGACGCCCCCGACGAAGCCCGCCGAGAGGTTGTAGATGAACGCCCCCAGTGTCGCCAGGGCCGTCGCGAGGACGACGTCGATGACGGCGATGATCGACGTGAACGTCAGGACGTGCGGCAGCGACAGGAACGACTGCAGGTCGAAGCCGTTGGATCCGTTGGAGCCGGTCGCCTCTGAGACCGTGCCGCCGACCGCCCTGAAGACGCCCATGGCGTCCATGACCATCCACAGCACGGCGGACGCCACGATGGTGCAGATGCCCAGCGCGATGGACAGCAGGAAGCTGACCTTCATGACCGACCACGGATCCGCCTTGGCCACACGCAGCCGCGCCTTGCGTACGCGCGGCGTCGTGCGCGCCCCGGTGCGCGGGAGGCGCACCGCGTCGGCCGCACCGGCCGCAGCCGAAGCCGCCGCCGGTGCCGGGTAGGCCTGCGGTGGGTGATACGGCCCGGCGGGCTGCTCCGGCTGCCGCTCACCGGGCAGCGCGGAGGCCGACTGCTGCGCTTGCCGACCGCCCGCACCGGCCGCGTACTGCCCGGTCCGCGGGCCGCGGGTCTCCGGCACAGTTCCCCCCTGGGTTCCCTGAGTTCCCTGCGCGTCCGGCGGAGACGACACGGTCGCGCCGCTGTCGATCCTGCGCAGCTGGGTCGTGTGCGGATCGGTCGCACGCGCGGCGGAGCCACGGCCGCCGCCGTCGGCTCCTGTACCAGTGGAGGTACCGGTCGATCCGGCGCCCGTGGCTCCGCTCACGATGACTCTCTCCTCGTCCTACTCGGCCGAGGGCGCCTCACCCTCGTCCGTGCCGGCGGCAGCGGCGTCCTCGGCGGTCTCGTCCACGGCGATGTCACCGTCGACCTCCTCCGCCTCGCGCCCAGCCTCGGCGTTACGTGCGATGCCGACCACGGCATCGCGCTTGCCCAGGTTGATCAGTTGGACGCCCATGGTGTCACGGCCCGTCTCCCTGACCTCGCTGACTCGCGTACGAATCACACCCCCACCCAGTGTGATGGCGAGGATCTCGTCGCTCTCCTCGACCACCAGCGCGCCGACGAGCGAGCCGCGGTCCTCGACGATCTTGGCAGCCTTGATCCCCAGGCCGCCGCGACCCTGGACGCGGTACTCGTCGACGGCGGTCCGCTTCGCGTACCCACCGTCTGTGGCAGTGAACACGAACGTACCGGGTCGAACAACATTCATCGAGAGGAGCTCGTCCCCCTCGCGGAAACTCATGCCCTTGACACCGGAGGTGGCACGGCCCATGGGACGCAGTGTGTCATCCGAGGCGGTGAACCTGATCGACTGGGCCTTCTTGCTGATCAGCAGCAGATCGTCGTCGGCCGACACGAGTTCGGCTCCGATCAGCTGGTCGTCGGAACCGTCCTCCCGCTCCCGCAGGTTGATCGCGATCACGCCGCCGGAACGAGGCGAATCGTAATCCTTCAGCGGCGTCTTCTTCACCAGACCGGCCTTCGTGGCCAGCACCAGGTACGGCGCCGCCTCGTAGTCGCGGATCGCGAGGATCTCCGCGATCGTCTCGTCCGGCTGGAAGGCCAGCAGGTTCGCCACGTGCTGCCCGCGCGCGTCCCGGCCGGCGTCCGGAAGCTCGTACGCCTTCGCCCGGTAGACCCGGCCCTTGTCGGTGAAGAACAGCAGCCAGTGGTGCGTGGTGGAGACGAAGAAGTGGTCGACGATGTCGTCTTCCTTCAGCTTCGTGCCGCGCACGCCCTTGCCGCCGCGCTTCTGCGCCCGGTAGTCGTCCGTCTTCGTGCGCTTGACGTACCCGCTGCGCGAGACGGTGACCACGATGTCCTCTTCGGCGATGAGGTCCTCGATGGACATGTCGCCGTCGTAGGGCACCAGCATGGTCTTGCGGTCGTCACCGTACTTCTCGACGATCGCGGCCAGCTCCTCGCTGACGATGCCGCGCTGGCGGACCGGCGAGGCGAGGATCTGGTTGTACTCGTTGATCTTCGCCTGGAGCTCGTCGTGCTCCTGGACGATCTTCTGGCGCTCCAGAGCGGCCAGTCGGCGCAGCTGCATCTCGAGGATCGCGTTCGCCTGGATCTCGTCGATCTCCAGCAGCTCCATCAGGCCGCCGCGGGCGATCTCGACCGTCTCACTGCGCCGGATCAGCGCGATGACCTCGTCGATGGCGTCCAGCGCCTTCAGCAGACCGCGCAGGATGTGCGCCCGCTCCTCGGCCTTGCGCAGCCGGAACCGCGTCCGGCGGACGATGACCTCGATCTGGTGCGTCACCCAGTGCCGGATGAACGCGTCCAGCGACAGCGTGCGCGGCACCCCGTCGACCAGCGCCAGCATGTTGGCGCCGAAGTTCGTCTGCAGGTCGGTGTGCTTGTACAGGTTGTTCAGGACGACCTTGGCGACCGCGTCCCGCTTCAGCACGATCACCAGACGCTGGCCAGTACGGGAGCTCGTCTCGTCCCGGACGTCCGCGATGCCGCCGATCTTGCCGTCCTTCACCAGGTCGGCGATCTTCTGCGCCAGGTTGTCGGGGTTCACCTGGTACGGCAGCTCGGTGACCACCAGGCACTGGCGGTTCTGGATCTCCTCCACCTCGACCACCGCGCGCATGGTGATCGAGCCGCGGCCGGTGCGGTACGCCTCCTCGATGCCCTTGCGGCCCACCACCAGCGCGCCGGTCGGGAAGTCCGGGCCCTTGATGCGCTCGATCAGGGCGTCCAGCAGCTCCTCGTGGGACGCCTCCGGGTTCTCCAGGTACCACTGGGCGCCGGCCGCGACCTCGCGCAGGTTGTGCGGCGGGATGTTCGTCGCCATGCCGACCGCGATACCGGCCGAACCGTTGATCAGCAGGTTCGGGAAACGGGACGGCAGGACGGTCGGCTCCTGGGAGCGGCCGTCGTAGTTGTCCGTGAAGTCGACGGTGTCCTCGTCGATGTCGCGGACCATCTCCATCGACAGCGGCGCCATCTTGCACTCGGTGTAGCGCATCGCCGCCGCCGGGTCGTTGCCCGGGGAGCCGAAGTTTCCGTTGGAGTCCACCAGCGGCATCCGCATCGACCACGGCTGCGCCAGGCGCACCAGCGCGTCGTAGATCGATGAGTCACCGTGCGGGTGGTAGTTGCCCATGACGTCGCCGACGACGCGGGCGCACTTGTAGAAGCCGCGCTCGGGTCGGTAGCCGCCGTCGTACATCGCGTACAGCACGCGGCGGTGCACGGGCTTGAGACCGTCACGGACGTCGGGCAGCGCACGGGACACGATGACGGACATCGCGTAGTCCAGGTACGAGCGCTGCATCTCCGTCTCGAGCCCGACGGGCTCGACGCGCATCGCGACTTCGCCGCCCTCCGCGGGCGTCACGGGAGTGTTCTCGTCGGCCATTGCTGGTGAAGATCCTTCCTGGTGCGGTCAGCTGAGACCGACTCAGATGTCGAGGAAGCGGACGTCCTTGGCGTTGCGCTGGATGAACTGGCGGCGGGCCTCGACGTCCTCGCCCATCAGGACCGAGAACAGGTCGTCGGCCTGGGCGGCGTCGTCGAGGGTGACCTGGCCGAGGACCCGGTGCTCCTGGTCCATCGTCGTCACGCGCAGTTCCTCGGCGTTCATCTCGCCGAGGCCCTTGAAGCGCTGGATCGAGTCCTCGCGGACCCGCTTGCCGCGCTGCCGGCCCATCTCGATCAGCGCGTCGCGCTCGCGGTCGGAGTACGCGTACTCGATGTCGTCCCGGCCCCACTTGATCTTGTAGAGCGGGGGACGGGAGAGGTACACGTGCCCGGCCTCGACCAGCGGCCGCATGAAGCGGAACAGGAAGGTCAGCAGCAGGGTGCTGATGTGCTGGCCGTCGACGTCGGCGTCCGCCATGAGGATGATCTTGTGATAGCGGAGCTTCTCGATGTCGAAGTCCTCGTGCACGCCCGTGCCGAAGGCGGAGATCAGCGCCTGGATCTCCTGGTTCTGCAGGATCTTGTCGATCCTGGCCTTCTCGACGTTGAGGATCTTGCCGCGGATCGGGAGGATCGCCTGGTACTGCGGGTTGCGGCCGGACTTGGCCGAGCCGCCGGCGGAGTCACCCTCGACGATGAAGATCTCGCACTTCGCCGGGTCGTTCGACTGGCAGTCGGCCAGCTTGCCCGGCAGGGACGCCGACTCCAGCAGGCCCTTGCGGCGGGTCAGGTCGCGCGCCTTGCGGGCCGCCACGCGCGCGGTGGCCGCCTGGATGCCCTTGCGGACGATGTCCGCGGCCTCGTTCGGGTTGCGGTCCAGCCAGTCGTTGAGGTGCTCGTAGACCGCCTTCTGCACGAAGGTCTTCGCCTCCGTGTTGCCCAGCTTCGTCTTCGTCTGGCCCTCGAACTGCGGCTCGCTCAGCTTGACCGAGATGATCGCCGTCAGGCCCTCGCGGATGTCGTCGCCGGTGAGGTTGTCGTCCTTCTCCCGCAGCAGCTTCTTGTCGCGCGCGTACTTGTTGATCAGGTTGGTCAGCGCGGCGCGGAAGCCCTCTTCGTGCGTGCCGCCCTCGTGCGTGTGGATGATGTTCGCGAAGGAGTACACGCCCTCGCTGTAGCCGCTGTTCCACTGCATCGCGACCTCGAGGGACAGGTGCTTGTCCTTGTCCTCCGCGTCCAGGTCGATGATGGTCGGGTGCACCACCTCGCCCTTGCGGGAGTTGAGGTAGCGCACGAAGTCCGAGATGCCGCCCTCGTAGTGGTACGTGACCGACTTGACCTCGTCCTTGACGTCCGCGCCGGCCTCGTCCGCGCCCGTGACGGCCTTCGCCGACTCACGCTCGTCGGTCAGCCTGATCGTCAGGCCCTTGTTGAGGAACGCCATCTCCTGGAAGCGCCGCGACAGCGTCTCGAAGGAGTACTCGGTCGTCTCGAAGATGTCCGCGTCCGCCCAGAAGGTGACCGACGTGCCGGTCTCCTCCGTGGCCTCCTGCCGCGCGAGCGGCGCCGTCGGGACGCCCATCTTGTAGTCCTGCGTCCACCGGTACCCGTCGGTCCTCACCTCGACGGCGACCTTCGAGGACAACGCGTTCACGACGGAGACGCCCACGCCGTGCAGACCGCCGGACACCGCGTAACCGCCGCCGCCGAACTTGCCGCCCGCGTGCAGCACGGTCAGCACGACCTCGACGGCCGGCTTGCCCTCCGACGGGACGATGCCCACCGGGATGCCACGGCCGTTGTCGACGACGCGCACGCCGCCGTCGGCGAGGATCGTCACATCGATGGTGTCCGCGTAACCGGCCAGCGCCTCGTCGACCGAGTTGTCGACGACCTCGTACACGAGGTGGTGCAGTCCGCGCTCGCCGGTGGAGCCGATGTACATACCGGGTCGCTTGCGGACCGCGTCCAGACCCTCGAGGACGGTGATGGCGCTGGCGTCGTACGAGGCGGTGACCTCGCCGTTCGACGAGGTCACCGCGTCGTGCTCGCCGGCGTCGGTGGACGGGATGTTCTCGTTGGGGTTGCCGGAATCGGCCACGAAGCGCCCTTTCTGGCACAGCACGAGCCGGGCTCCTGGGGGTTCCCCCGCTGGGGGAGGGTCGCCGGAGCGGCTGCGGCATGTTGCGTTGGTAAGCCCTAGATCAGCGTTGCTCAGCTTTTCCCGGACGGTCCCCACGGCTGGGGCGGGATTGTCTTCCAGTCTACCGGTAGCGCCGACAGTGATGGGGGTTTGCCGGTACCTGAGTCCGCATGTGGCGCCCTCAACCGGTCTTGGCCGGGTCCCCATATACGGAGCGGGGCTCCAAGACGCTCACAACGGCACTCAGCGCTTCCGGCCGTCAACCCATGGCTACGTGGAAGTCAGCACGGAGGCGCGGACCGGTTCGCGAACGCGTCCGGCCCCGCGACCGGGCACCCGCCGGCCCCCGCTGTGCAGTCCGTTGTGAAGTCCGTCACCCGTAGGTGTCACCCGGTCCCGTACTGCCCGGAGCGCGCAGCGGACCATAGCGGCGGGCGGGTCCGCCGGGCCCCAGCACCTTGATCACCCGCACCCTGCCGTGCCCGAGATCCTCGTTCAGACGCGCCACCAGCGTCGGGGCCAGCAGCCGCAGGTTCGTCGCCCACGCCGTGGAGTCGCACCGCACGACCAGGACCCGCTCGTCCTCGTCGTACCGCTCCGGCACACAGTGCTTGGCGACGTCCGCACCCACGATCTGCGGCCAGCGCCCCATCACCCCGCCCACCGCGGCCGGCGCCTCCCACCCGCGCTCGGTGATCAGACGGTTGATCGCGGCGCCCAGCGCCATCGGATCCCGGCCGTCGGCACGGGCGCCCGAACGCAGACCGCCCCGCCGCGCCTGCTTCTTCTGCCGCGCTGCGTCCCCCCGGGCGCGTGCCTGCTCCCGCGCCGCCCGCAACGCCACCCGCGCCAGATCCACACCGGACGGCTCCGGCCGCTTCTCCGGCTGGGGCTCCTGCCCGGTGCTCATACCCGCTCCACCGTCCCGCCCGACACCGCGAACCGCGCCCCCGCCAGCACGTGCGGCACGTCGTCGTCCACCGCCGCCGTCACCAGCACCTGCTCACCGGGTGCCACCAGCTCCGCCAGCCGCTCCCGGCGACGGGCGTCCAGCTCGGCGAACACGTCGTCGAGCACCAGCACCGGCTCGTTGCCCTCGGCCCGCAGCAGGTCGTACGACGCCAGCCGCAACGCCAGCGCGAACGACCACGACTCACCGTGCGAGGCGTATCCCTTGGCCGGCAGCTGACCGAGCTTGAGCAGCAGGTCGTCCCGGTGCGGCCCCACCAGGGTCACCCCCCGCTCGATCTCCTGCTTGCGCGCCTGGGCCAGCGCCTCCGTCAGCTGCGCGAAGAGCTCTTCCCGCGTGTGCGCCTCACCGGGGGCCGACGGCCGGTACTCCAGCACGACCGGGCCACCGCCCGGCGCCAGCTGCTCGTACGCCTTGTCCGCGAGCGGCTGCAGCGCCCCGATCAGGTCGAGCCGCCGGGCCAGCAGCTCCGCACCCGCACGCGCCAGGTGCTGGTCCCAGATGTCGAGGGTCGACAAGTCCATGGAGCGGCCGCCGTGCCGCCGGGCCAGCGCGGCCGACTTCAGCAGGGTGTTGCGCTGCTTGAGCACCCGCTCGTAGTCGGAGCGCACCCCGGCCATCCGCGGGGAGCGGGCGGTGATCAGCTCGTCGAGGAAGCGCCGCCGCTCGGAGGGATCGCCCTTGACCAGCGCGAGGTCCTCCGGCGCGAACAGCACGGTCCGCACGATGCCCAGCACGTCCCGCGGCCTGACCTGCGAGGATCTGTTGACGCGGGCTCGGTTGGCGCGGCCCGGGTTCAGCTCCAGCTCCACCAGCTGCTGCCGTTCACCCTGCCTGACCTGCGCCCGGATCACCGCCCGGTCGGCGCCCACGCGCACCAGCGGGGCGTCGGACGACACCCGGTGGCTGCCGAGGGTGGCGAGGTAGCCGACCGCCTCGACCAGGTTCGTCTTGCCCTGCCCGTTCGGACCGACGAACGCGGTCACGCCCGGGTCCAGCGGCACCTCGGCCCGGGCGTACGAGCGGAAGTCGGCCAGCGACAGGTGCGTGACGTGCATGGTCGTTCGCCGACCTCCCCGGACGTGGTGGTGGGCGGCCCCGCTGGGAGCCGCCGCCGTGCTGACTTTTCCCCGGGCTGTGGACGACCGGGCCACCTCCGGGGACGCCGGGCGGCCCGCGTCCCCAGGGTGTGGACTACTTCTTCTCGACCGCGTGCCCGCCGAACTGATTCCGCAGCGCGGCGACCATCTTCATCTGGGGCGAGTCCTCCTGCCGGGAGGAGAACCGCGCGAACAGCGACGCGGTGATCGCCGGCAGCGGAACCGCGTGGTCGATCGCGGCCTCCACCGTCCAGCGTCCCTCACCGGAGTCCTGGGCGACACCCTTCAGCCCGTCCAGGTGCTCGTCCTCGTCGAGCGCGTTCACCGCGAGATCCAGCAGCCAGGAACGGATCACCGTGCCCTCCTGCCAGGAGCGGAACACCTCGCGCACGTCCGTGACCGAGTCGACCTTCTCCAGCAGCTCCCAGCCCTCGGCGTAGGCCTGCATCATCGCGTACTCGATGCCGTTGTGGACCATCTTCGCGAAGTGCCCCGCACCGACCTTGCCGGCGTGTACGGCGCCGAGGTCGCCCTCGGGCTTGAGCGCGTCGAAGACGGGCTGCACCCTGGCGACGTGCTCGGCGTCGCCGCCGTACATCAGCGCGTAGCCGTTCTCCAGGCCCCAGACGCCGCCGGAGACGCCGCAGTCGACGAAGCCGATGCCCTTCGCGGCCAGCTCCCCGGCGTGCCGCTCGTCGTCCGTCCAGCGCGAGTTGCCGCCGTCCACGACGACGTCACCCGGCTCCAGCAGCTCGGCGAGCTCGTCGATGGTCGACTGGGTGGGCGCGCCGGCCGGGACCATCACCCAGACCACGCGCGGACCCGCCAGCTTGTCCACAAGTTCGCGCAGGCTGTGGACATCGGCGAGGTCCGGGTTGCGGTCGTATCCGACGACGGTGTGGCCCGCGCGGCGTATCCGCTCGCGCATGTTGCCGCCCATCTTGCCGAGGCCGACGAGACCGAGCTCCATCAGGTGTTCCTTAGGTTGCGTGTGGCATGTGGGGCACGTTCGTACCCGCGTCCGAGCCCGAACAGCCTAAACCCGGACGCTCACGCACACCTGTGGGCATACGCGCTCAAACGTACGCCCCGACCTGCGGATTTCCCGAAGGACGCAAGGACGCGGTCAGCCGCTGAGGCGCACCGGCATGATCAGGTACTTGTAGGCCTCGTCCGCCTCCGCGTCCACCGCCGGCTTGCCGCTCAGCAGCGCCGGCTTGGTCGACGTGGTGAACGACAGCTGGGCCACCGGCGAGTCGATGGCGCTCAGGCCGTCCAGCAGGAACGTCGGGTTGAAGGCGATGGAGATGTCGTCGCCCTCCAGGTGCGCGTCCACGCGTTCCACAGCCTGTGCGTCGTCGCTGGAGCCCGCCTCCAGGATCAGCACACCCTGCTCGAAGCTGAGCCGCACCGGGGTGTTGCGCTCGGCGACCAGGGCCACACGCTTGACGGCCTCGACGAACGGGGCGGTCTCGATGACGGCGATGCTGTTGAACTCCGTCGGGAACAGCGTCCGGTACTTCGGCAGGTCGCCCTCCAGCAGACGCGTCGTCGTCCGCCGTCCGGCGCCCTCGAAACCGATCAGGCCCTCGCCCGCGCCCGAGCCGGACAGCGCCAGCGTCACGCTGTCGCCGCTCGTGAGCGCCTTGGCGGTGTCCAGGAGCGTCTTGGCGGGCACCAGGGCCACCGCGGAGGCGTCCGGGTTCTCCGGCTTCCACAGGAACTCACGGACCGCGAAGCGGTAGCGGTCGGTGGAGGCCAGGGTGACGGTGTCGCCCTCGATCTCGATGCGCACACCGGTGAGCACGGGCAGCGTGTCGTCGCGGCCGGCGGCGATGGCGACCTGCGCGGCCGCGGAGGCGAAGACCTCACCGGGGACGGTGCCCGTCGCGTTCGGCATCTGCGGCAGCGCCGGGTACTCCTCCACAGGCAGTGTGTGCAGGGTGAACCGCGAGGACCCGCAGACCACCGTCGCCCGTACACCGTCTGTGGAGATCTCCACCGGCCGGTTCGGCAGCGCGCGGCAGATGTCCGCGAGCAGGCGGCCGGAGACGAGGACCGTGCCCTCCTCCTCGACCTCCGTCTCCACGCTCACGCGTGCGGAGACCTCGTAGTCGAAGCTGGAGAGGCTGAGCTGACCGTCCTCGGCCTTCAGCAGAAGGCCGGCGAGGACAGGCGCCGGCGGACGGGCCGGGAGGCTGCGGGCCGCCCAGGCCACTGCCTCCGCGAGTACGTCGCGTTCCACCCGGATCTTCACTGTTGCCGCCTCCTGCTGTTGCCGGCGCTTCTCGGCCTGCCTGGCTTCGTGGTCTGTCTCGGTGTGGCCGGGCCCCGGTGAGGGCAAGGACACCGGGAACAGTCTGACGCACGGCACTGACAGTAGGTGCCGCTCGGGGTCAAGTCGTGACGAGGGGCAGCCGGTGGCCGGACGGCGAGTTGTGCACAGGACCCGCTTCGAAACGAATTCCCGGCTCTCTATGGTCGGGAGTAGTAGTAGGGCCTGTGGAAACGGTGGATAACCCCGTCTGCCCAGCTCAGACCGGAGATTTTGTCCACGGGCCCTGTGGGCGACACCGGTGGACAACCGGCCGTCTCTGTGGAGAACGGAAAGTTCTGCACATCCCATGCACAGGCCGGGGGCAGTTCTCCCCAGCACCGTCCCCAGTTTTACCCACGTTGCCCACAGCCGAATCCGGCACCTTCATGTGACGCCTTTCACTCCGCCCGGTGACGGGGCGTCCCGGGTTGCCGAACAGTGGACAGGCATGTGGAGAACTCGTCCCGCGCTGGGGACAACCGGTCCGGGCCTGTGGGTTGCCGGTGGACAACTCTGTGCACAGGTTGTGGAGCACCGCTCCGTCCACAGCCTGTGGAGATCCTTCGTCCACGGATCCACAGCCACCTGAGCTGCTTCGATGATCCACCGGCAGGTGCCCCTGTGGAAACAATCTGGACAACTTCGCAGTCCCCAGGATGTGGACGGCAGAAAGTCGGCCGATCTGTGGAGGGAGGCCGTAACCCGGCAGGTAATCGAACAGCGGGTGGTCACACGTGCGGCCCCGGACCGGCGGGCACTCCGCTCCTGAACCGGCCGAACACACCCCTCGGACGGTCGGACAACACTCCCCTCGGACCGGCTGGGCACGCTCCCCGGACGGCCGGACACTCCCCCGGACCGGCCCGCCATGCACGCTCCCCGGACCGGTCGGTCGTGCACGCTCCCCGGACCGGTCGGTCGTGCACGCTCCCCGGACCGGTCGGTCGTGCACGCTCCCCGGACCGGCCGGTCGTGCACGCTCCCCGGACCCCCGGGGGAACGGCGAAGGGCGCCCAGGAACCTCGGTCCTGGGCGCCCTCGGCGGCCGTACGGCCGGCCGCGTCAGCCGTTCTTGATGCGGTTGGTCAGCTCGGTGACCTGGTTGTAGATGGAGCGCCGCTCCGCCATCAGATTGCGGATCTTGCGGTCGGCGTGCATCACCGTCGTGTGGTCGCGGCCGCCGAACAGCGCGCCGATCTTCGGCAGCGACAGGTCCGTCAGCTCGCGGCACAGGTACATGGCGATCTGGCGGGCCGTCACCAGCGCGCGCCCGCGCGAGGTGCCGCACAGGTCCTCGACGGTGAGGCCGAAGTAGTCCGCGGTCGCGCTCATGATGGCCGTCGAGGTGATCTCGGGCGCCGAGTCCTCGCCGCCGGGGATGAGGTCCTTGAGGACGATCTCGGTCAGGCCGAGGTCGACCGGCTGCCGGTTGAGCGAAGCGAACGCCGTCACCCGGATCAGCGCGCCCTCCAGCTCGCGGATGTTGCGGGAGATCCGCGAGGCGATGAACTCCAGCACCTCCGGCGGGGCGTTGAGCTGCTCCTGGACCGCCTTCTTGCGCAGGATCGCGATGCGCGTCTCCAGCTCGGGCGGCTGGACGTCGGTGATCAGACCCCACTCGAAGCGGTTCCGCAGCCGGTCCTCCAGCGTGACCAGCTGCTTGGGCGGCCGGTCGCTGGACAGCACGATCTGCTTGTTGGCGTTGTGGAGGGTGTTGAAGGTGTGGAAGAACTCCTCCTGCGTCGACTCCTTGTCCGCGAGGAACTGGATGTCGTCGACGAGCAGGATGTCCATCTCGCGGTAGCGCTTGCGGAAGCTGTCGCCCTTGCCGTCGCGGATGGAGTTGATGAACTCGTTGGTGAACTCCTCCGAGCTCACGTACCGCACGCGCGTGCCGGGGTAGAGGCTGCGCGCGTAGTGCCCGATGGCGTGCAGCAGGTGGGTCTTGCCCAGCCCGGACTCGCCGTAGATGAAGAGGGGGTTGTACGCCTTCGCGGGTGCCTCGGCGACGGCGACCGCGGCCGCGTGCGCGAAGCGGTTGGATGCGCCGATGACGAAGGTGTCGAAGAGGTACTTGGGGTTCAGGCGGGCGGTCGGCTCGCCGGAGCCGGTGGCCGGCGCGGGCTGCGAGGCGAGCGGGCCGGAGGAGCCGGGCGAGCCGGGCAAGCCGTTGGCCGGCCCGCCGGAGCCGGCGGGACCTGCCGGGCCGCCGCGGTGCGCCGGTCCGCCGGCGGACGGCGACTCGGGCCGGTCCCGGCGGGCGTCGCGCTGGTCGTAGTCGGGCCGCGCCTGGTCGTAGTCCGGGCGCTGGCCGTCGTAGGCGGGGCGCTCCATGGACTGCGGGCGGTAGTCCTGGGGCGGGCGGCCGTAGGAGTCCTGCGGCGATGACGCGTACGTGTCCTGCGAGGGGGAGGCATAGGGGTCGCGGTCGGGGAAGCCGAGGCGCTGCTGCTGCCAGCCGTACTCGTCCTGGGCGGGGCGGGGCCAGCTGCCGGGTTCGGGGCGCTGGTACTCGCCCGGATAGGCGGGCCGGGCCGTGGGCAGCCGGTCGCCGGAGGTGCCGTGGTGCTGGTCGGGGCGGCCGGCGCGATGGTCGTCGGCGCGGTGGCGGCCGTAGCCCTCGTACTGCGTGGCGGGGAGCTCGGGTTCCTCGTAGCGCGGCTGGGGGCGCGCGGGCGGGGCGGGGGGCTCGCCCGCGGAGTCGTCGACGGTGATGGCGATGCGGATGGGGCGGCCGCACTCGCGGCTCAGGGTCTCGCTGACGACGGGGGCGAGGCGGCCCTCGAGTACGCCCTTCGCGAATTCGTTCGGTACGGCGAGCAGGGCGGTGTCCGCGACCAGCGCCAGGGGCTGGCAGCGGCGGATCCAGTGCTCGTCCTTGGTCTCGACGCCCTGCCCGCGGCCCTCCCCGAGGAGCTGCTCCAGTACTCGTGGCCACACTGCGGCAAGATCGGCAGGTACGTCAGCCACAGGGCACGCTCTCTCACGGGTCCCACGAACGTGTGGTCGTGGGACGGGTCGGGATTCAACGGGGGTGGAGCCGGATCAGCCGGATCAGAGGGGACAAGGGAACGAATCGGAGTTCAGCCACGGTAGTCAGGGCGGCGGGTGCGGTTCAAGTTGTTGTCCCCAGGCTGTGGACAGTGTGCCTCGGTGGGCTCTGGTTTGACCGGATGGCGCAGCCGCGCGTACCGTAACCAGGTCGAGTTGTCGATGGCTGCTGCCGCCTGCCTCCGATGGGCACAGATCGCTTTGGGTGATCGGTAAGCGGTGCACTCGGGCGTCACTGCGAGCTACTCGTGGGCGCACGGTGACAGCCAGGACGGCACCACGCCACCACCGCGATTTACTTCTGGAGCCCCCGAGTGAGCAAGCGCACCTTCCAGCCGAACAACCGTCGTCGCGCGAAGACCCACGGCTTCCGGCTGCGTATGCGCACCCGTGCCGGCCGCGCGATTCTCGCGTCCCGCCGCAGCAAGGGTCGCGCCCGTCTGTCCGCCTGATCCCGGTCAGGTCATGACGTCGTGCTGCCCACCGAGAACCGGCTGAGGCGGCGCGAGGACTTCGCGACCGCGGTACGGCGAGGACGCCGGGCTGGCCGCCCGACCCTCGTCGTCCACCTTCGTAGCGGTGCCACGGACCCGCACGTGCCGGGGGAGAACGCTCCCCCGACACGTGCGGGTTTCGTCGTGAGCAAGGCCGTGGGCGGCGCGGTCGTGCGCAACAAGGTGAAGCGCAGACTGCGTCATCTGATGCGTGACCGAGTCGCCCTGTTTCCCCCCGGTAGCCTGGTAGTCGTACGAGCGCTGCCCGGTGCGGGCGACGCCGACCATGCACAGCTGGCCCGAGACCTGGATGCCGCCGTGGAGCGGCTGCTGGGAGGGGGCGCGCGATGAAGTACCCGCTGCTGGCTCTGATCAAGCTGTACCAGTGGACCATCAGTCCGTTGCTCGGACCGGTGTGCAAGTACTACCCGTCGTGCTCGCACTACGGGTACACGGCCATCGACCGGCACGGCGCGATCAAGGGCACGGCGCTCACCGCCTGGCGCATCCTGCGGTGCAATCCGTGGTCGCTGGGCGGTGTGGACCATGTTCCGCCGCGTAAGCGCCCGCGGTGGCACGAGATGCTGCGTGACGCCTGGCGTGCACGCAGGGGCGGGTCCTCCGCCGCCGAAACGGCCACCGTGGAGAATCTGTCTTCGAGCAGCGAAGTGCGTTCCTCTTCGAGCCCGGCCGCAGAGACTTCGTCCCATGCCCAAGGAGCATGATTAGTGGACACGATTGCCAGCCTCTTCAGCTTCATCACGACACCTGTCTCCTGGGTCATCGTCCAGTTCCACAAGGTGTACGGCGCGATCTTCGGCGCCGACACCGGGTGGGCCTGGGGCCTGTCGATCGTGTCTCTGGTGATCCTGATCCGCATCTGCCTGATCCCGCTCTTCGTGAAGCAGATCAAGGCGACTCGGGCGATGCAGACGCTCCAGCCCGAGATGAAGAAGATCCAGGAGCGCTACAAGAACGACAAGCAGCGCCAGTCCGAAGAGATGATGAAGCTGTACAAGGAGACGGGTACCAACCCGCTCTCCTCGTGCCTTCCCATCCTCGCGCAGTCCCCGTTCTTCTTCGCCCTGTACCACGTGCTCAACGGCATCGCGACGGGCAAGACGATCGGCGTCATCAACGAGCCGCTGCTCGCCAGCGCCCGTAAGGCGCACATCTTCGGTGCCCCGCTGGCCGCGAAGTTCACGGACAGCGCCGAGAAGGTCGCCCAGCTCGGCGCCTCGCTGGCCGATGTCCGCGTGGTCACCGCGATCATGATCGTGATGATGTCGGCGTCGCAGTTCTACACGCAGCGCCAGCTGATGACGAAGAACGTCGACACCACGGTGAAGACGCCGTTCATGCAGCAGCAGAAGATGCTGATGTACGTCTTCCCGGTCATGTTCGCCGTCTTCGGCATCAACTTCCCGGTCGGTGTTCTCGTCTACTGGCTGACCACCAACGTGTGGACCATGGGCCAGCAGATGTACGTGATCCACAACAACCCGACCCCGGGTTCGAAGGCCCAGGCCGCCTACCTGGAGCGCCTGACCAAGCACGTCACGCACCACGGCAAGGTCCGCCGGCGCAGCGAGCGCACCATCGTCAAGGCGATCGTGGCCAAGGGCCGGGACCGCAACGAGTTCGAGCGCAAGTTCATCAACGGCCTGAGCAAGGCGGGTCTGGCGGCGCAGGCCGACGGCACCGTGGTCAAGAGCGAGGGCGCCGTCGCCGTAGAGGTGCAGGACGGCGGTACGCCGACGACGGGCGGCGGTGCCGCCGCCGTGAAGCGCCAGCAGCCCAAGCGTCAGACGAAGGCCCAGCGCCAGTCCGGCGCTGTCAAGGCAGCTGGCGAGTCCGAGCCGAAGACGTCGCTGAGCAAGTCCGAGGAGCCCGAGGACGCCAAGCCCGCCGCTGCCGAGAAGGGCGCCGCAAAGCCCGGCAGCGGTACCCGCAGCAAGGCCCAGTCCGGACAGCGCAAGGGCCCGCAGCGGCCCAAGTCCCCGTCCAAGAAGTAAGAAGGAGTCCATCCCGTGACGGAAGGCACCACCTCCGCCGCTGCCGAGGGTGCAGACACCCTGACCCGCCTGGAGCAGGAGGGCGAGATCGCGGCGGACTACCTCGAGGGTCTGCTGGACATCGCCGATCTCGACGGCGACATCGACATGGATGTCGAGGCCGACCGCGCCGCTGTCTCGATCATCAGCGACACCGGCAGCCGCGATCTGCAGAAGCTCGTCGGCCGTGACGGTGAGGTGCTGGAGGCCCTCCAGGAGCTCACGCGCCTGGCGGTGCACCGGGAGACCGGGGACCGCAGCCGGCTGATGCTGGACATCGCGGGCTACCGGGCCAAGAAGCGCGCCGAGCTGTCCGAGCTGGGGGCGAAGGCCGCCGCCGAGGTCAGGAGCACCGGCGAGCCGGTGAAGCTGAAGCCGATGACGCCGTTCGAGCGCAAGGTCGTGCACGACGCGGTCAAGGCCGCGGGCCTGCGCAGCGAGTCCGAGGGCGAGGAGCCGCAGCGCTTCGTCGTCGTGCTTCCCGCCTGATCGGTCCCCACGTTCCTCCGGCCCCGTCTGTAGCGCAGGCGGGGCCGGTCTTTGTCAGCCTGATAGTTCTGGTGGTCGGCGCCCGGTGCGCCGATGCGGTACGGAAGGACGGTCCCCGTGACGGAGGCAGCGGAGCTTCCCCCTGCGCCCGAGCAGGCGCGCGAAGTGTTCGGCGATCGGTTCGCGGATGCGGTCCGGTACGCGGAGCTGCTCGCCGAGACGGGTGTGCAGCGTGGTCTGATCGGTCCGCGTGAGGTGCCCCGGCTCTGGGAGCGGCACCTGCTGAACTGCGCGGTGCTCTCGGAGGTGGTTCCCGAGGGTGTCACCGTGTGCGATGTCGGCTCGGGCGCCGGTCTGCCCGGCATCCCCCTGGCGCTGGTCCGGGAGGATCTGAAGATCACCCTGTTGGAACCTCTGCTGCGGCGGACGAACTTCCTCACCGAGGTGGTGGAGCTGCTGGGCCTGGACCATGTCACGGTGATGCGGGGGCGCGCCGAGGAGGTCATGGGGAAGCTGACGCCGGTCCATGTGGTGACGGCACGAGCGGTCGCCCCGCTGGACCGTCTGGCCACCTGGGGCATTCCGCTGCTGCGTCCCTACGGGGAGATGCTCGCGCTCAAGGGCGACACCGCCGAGGAAGAGCTGAAGGCGGCTGCCGCGGCGCTGAGCAAGCTGGGTGCGGTGGAGACGTCCATCCTGCATGTCGGCGAAGGCATCGTGAATCCGATGTCCACGGTGGTCCGGGTGGAGGTCGGGGAGAGCCCCGGCGGCGTGCGCTTCGCGGCGAAGCGCGCGAAGGCGGCGCGGACCGGACGTGCGCGCCGGCGTCGCTGAGCGTTCCTGACGTTCCGCCGTACTCCACACAAGCTGCGCCACCCGTGTGTGTCGGAGTGTCGCCCGGATGGGACCCGAGCCGCTGTGCATCGTGTTTCACGTGAAACGTCGCTCACTGCTCCACGGCATCATCAGCCGCGGTCGCGCCGCGGCCGAACCCCGCGACCGAAAGCCTCTGGGTTCACTCGACGAGGCACCGGTTTCCCACGACGCAGCGTCCTCCCCGGGGGGCACGGAGTTGTCCACAGAGGTGGATTTCTCCACAGAAGACAAGGCCTCACTGGTTCGTGACCCCGAAGGCATGGGAGGCTCTGTTCATTGCGAGCCTGAAGTCGAGGAGAGTGAATCCTTGCGGTCCGACGCCAACATCGCGGGACCGATGACCGATCCGGTCCCCGGTCCCCGTAGCGAGTCGAGGGGGGAGGATGTTTCACGTGAAACGCCGCCTCCGATGGACGACACTCCGATCGGTCGTGCTGCCCAACTGGCGGTGGAGGCTCTGGGCCGCGCCGGCGAGGGCCTGCCGCGGCCTGAGCAGACCCGAGTCATGGTGGTCGCCAATCAGAAGGGCGGCGTGGGCAAGACCACGACGACCGTCAACCTTGCCGCCTCCCTGGCGCTGCACGGTGCCCGTGTACTGGTGATCGACCTCGACCCGCAGGGCAACGCCTCCACGGCGCTTGGGATCGACCATCACGCCGACGTCCCGTCCATCTACGACGTCCTCATCGAGAGCAAGCCACTCGCGGAGGTCGTCCAGCCCGTCCCGGACGTCGAGGGTCTCTTCTGCGCTCCCGCCACGATCGATCTCGCCGGTGCGGAGATCGAGCTGGTGTCGCTGGTGGCCCGCGAGAGCCGGCTGCTGCGGGCGATTCAGGCCTATGAGCAGCCGCTGGACTACATCCTGATCGACTGCCCGCCGTCGCTCGGCCTGCTGACGGTCAACGCCCTGGTCGCCGGGCAGGAAGTCCTCATCCCGATCCAGTGCGAGTACTACGCACTGGAGGGTCTGGGGCAGCTGCTGCGTAACGTCGACCTGGTCCGGGGGCACCTCAACCCCGCACTGCACGTATCGACGATTCTGCTCACCATGTACGACGGCCGGACGCGGCTCGCGTCCCAGGTCGCGGAGGAGGTGCGCAGCCACTTCGGCGACGAGGTGCTGCGGACGAGCATCCCGCGCTCGGTCCGCATCTCCGAGGCGCCGAGCTACGGACAGACCGTGCTGACCTACGATCCGGGGTCCAGCGGTGCCCTGTCCTATCTTGAGGCAGCACGAGAAATCGCGCTGAAGGGTGTCGGTGTCAGCTACGACGCGACGCACGCCCATATCGGTGCCCAGAGTGATCCGAACATGGTGGAGGGGATTCAGTGAGCGAGCGACGGAGGGGTTTGGGCCGTGGTCTCGGCGCACTGATCCCTGCTGCCCCGACGGAGAAGACGCCGGTTCCGGCGGCGGTGGGGGGTGCCGGTTCCCCCTCTCAGGCGGCTGTTCCGGTGCTGACGACCGACCGCGGTGTCGCCGCGGCGAAGGTGGCCACGCTGCCGCCTGTTTCACGTGAAACCGAGGAACCGTCGGTCGGCGGCACCACGGAGCGGCCCGCACCGCCCGTGGGCGCTCACTTTGCGGAGATCCCCCTCGACTCCATCAGCCCGAACCCGCGTCAGCCGCGTGAGGTCTTCGACGAGGACGCGCTGCACGAACTCGTCACCTCCATCAAGGAGGTCGGCCTCCTCCAGCCGGTCGTCGTACGGCAGCTAGGTCCCGGCCGCTACGAGCTCATCATGGGCGAGCGGCGCTGGCGGGCCTGCCGTGAGGCGGGCCTGGAGGCGATCCCGGCGATCGTGCGGGCCACGGACGACGAGAAGCTGCTGCTGGACGCGCTCTTGGAGAACCTGCACCGCGCGCAGCTGAACCCGCTGGAAGAGGCCGCCGCCTACGACCAGTTGCTGAAGGACTTCAACTGCACGCACGACCAGCTGGCGGACCGTATCGGCCGGTCCCGTCCGCAGGTCTCCAACACGCTCCGTCTGCTGAAGCTGTCGCCCAAGGTCCAGAACCGGGTGGCAGCCGGCGTGCTGTCCGCCGGACACGCTCGGGCGCTGCTGTCCGTTGAGGACCCGGAGGAGCAGGAGCGGCTGGCCTACCGGGTCGTGGCCGAGGGGCTGTCGGTGCGGGCCGTCGAGGAGATCGTGACCCTGATGGGGTCGCGCCCGCAGGCGGCCCGGCGTCCCAAGGGCCCGCGGGCAGGCGCCCGCGTCTCTCCGGCGCTGACCGACCTGGCGACGCGGCTCTCGGACCGTTTCGAGACGCGTGTGAAGGTCGAACTGGGCCAGAAGAAAGGCAAGATCACTGTCGAGTTCGCCTCCCCGGAGGACCTCGAGAGGATCCTCGGCACGCTTGCTCCGGGAGAGAAGCTGGCCCTCCAGGCCAGTCTCGCCGAGGACGACGGTGAGGAGAACGAGGGCTGAGCCGGTGGTCGGCCCGATGGGCTCGACCGGTCAGCCGAGGGGGCGGGCCGTGTCCGGTGTGTACCGGAACACGGCCCGCTCTTTGCTTTCGGTCGGTATTGACGCAATGGCATCGTGGATACGATGCGTTCGGGTATGGCGCATCCACGTGGCAGTCCCTCTGCGAGATGCCTGGACCGTACGAACGATGAGCCGCACCGGACCGGTCAGCGCGGGGCTGGGCCTGGGCGCGGTCGGCGGTTTCGCCGGCAGTCCGCTCAGGGAACGGAGTGCTTTGACAGCCGCCCGTGACGGGGCGGGCGAAGGAAGCGAGGAACAGCCTTCATGGGGCGTCGGCTCGTACCGCTCACGCTGGACAACCTTCAGGATCTTCCCCAGCGCTGCCGCTCGTGCGTCTTCTGGGAGTTGGACCCAGTCAGCGGCGAAGCAGCGGTAAGAGCAGGTACGGCCGCGCTGGAGAAGGAGTCCTGGATCTCAGCCGTGCTCCTGGACTGGGGATCGTGCGGCCGGGTGGTGTACGTCGATGACGTGCCGGTGGGCTTCGTGCTCTACGCCCCTCCCGCTTACGTCCCCCGCTCCACGGCGTTTCCCACGAGCCCCGTCTCGCCGGATGCGGTGCAGTTGATGACCGGCTTCATCATGCCGGGCTATCAGGGGCAGGGCCTGGGACGCGTGATGGTGCAGACGGTCGCCAAGGACCTTCTGCGACGAGGCTTCAAGGCGATCGAGGCGTTCGGCGACGCCCACTGGAAGGAACCGGCCTGCGTGCTGCCGGCCGACCATCTTCTGGCCGTGGGCTTCAAGACGGTCAGGCAGCATCCCACCTATCCACGGATGCGGCTGGAGCTGCGAACGACGCTCTCCTGGAAGGAAGACGTGGAGATGGCCTTGGACCGGCTCTTGGGAGCCGTGCAGAAGGAACCGGCGCTGCGTCCCTTGTGACACGCGGCCGCTGTCATGCGAATGGGCCAGCCCGTCCGGGCTGGCCCATTCGTGTTTCACGTGAAACATGCGCCGCCGACCGCTCGGCGGCGCGCCCGACTAGTCGGCGATGAAGTCCTCGAGGTCGCGGACGATCGCGGCCTTCGGCTTGGCGCCGACGATGGTCTTGGCGACCTCGCCGTTCTCGTAGACGTTCAGCGTCGGGATCGACATGACGCCGTACTTTGCCGCCGTTTCCGGGTTCTCGTCGATGTTGAGCTTGACGATCTCGATCTTGTCGCCGTATTCCGCGGCGATCGCCTCGAGGGACGGCGCGATCTGGCGGCACGGACCGCACCAGGCGGCCCAGAAGTCCACCAGGACGGGCTTGTCGCTCTTGAGGACGTCCTCGTCGAAGGAGTCGTCGGTCACGTTCTTCAGGGTGCCGGCCACGGCGGGCTCCTTAACTGGTTGGTGCGTGGGGCGGACAGGGGTCAGACAGAGGTCTTCTCGGGCTCGGCCTTCTCCTCGTCCGCGAGGGCGGCGAGGTAACGCTCGGCGTCGAGGGCGGCGGAGCAACCCGTGCCGGCGGCGGTGATCGCCTGCCGGTAGGTGTGGTCGACCACGTCGCCGGCGCCGAAGACACCGGACAAGTTGGTGCGGGTCGAGGGGGAGGCGACCTTGAGGTAGCCCTCCTCGTCGAGGTCGAGCTGGCCCTTGAAGAGTTCGGTGCGCGGGTCGTGGCCGATCGCGATGAACAGGCCGGTGACCGCCAGGTCGGACAGCTCGCCCGTCTTGACGTTGCGCAGCTTCAGGCTCGCGAGCTTCGGGTCGCCGTGGATCTCGGCGACCTCGCTGTCCCACACGAACTTGATCTTCGGGTCGGCGAAGGCGCGCTCCTGCATCGCCTTGGAGGCGCGCAGGGTGTCCCGGCGGTGGACGATCGTCACGGACTTGGCGAAGCGGGAGAGGAAGGTGGCCTCCTCCATCGCGGTGTCGCCACCGCCGATCACGGCGATGTCCTGGTCCTTGAAGAAGAACCCGTCACAGGTGGCACACCAGGAGACGCCGCGTCCGGAGAGGGCGTCCTCGTTCGGCAGGCCGAGCTTGCGGTGCTGCGAGCCGGTGGTGACGATGACGGCCTTCGCCCGGTGCACGGTTCCGGAGGTGTCCGTGACGGTCTTGATCTCACCGGTGAGGTCGACGGAGACGACGTCGTCGGGGATGAGCTCGGCACCGAAGCGCTCGGCCTGGGCGCGCATGTTGTCCATGAGCTCGGGGCCCATGATGCCGTCCCGGAAACCGGGGAAGTTCTCCACCTCGGTGGTGTTCATCAGGGCGCCGCCGGCGGTGACGGCGCCCTCGAACACCAGCGGCTTCAACGACGCGCGCGCGGTGTAGAGCGCCGCCGTGTAGCCGGCGGGCCCGGAGCCGATGATGATCACGTTACGGACGTCGCTCACGGCTTGTTTCCTCGTCTCTGGACTGCGTCGTCGGACCGGTGGGAGAGCCGCTGGCTCGCTCTCACCCCACCCAACGGATCCTAAGGGGCGCGCATTCCCGCTGTGTCCGGGCACACGGAACCATGCACCGTACGGGATGCCACGCGGGCGGGAGACGAAGCGTCAGTCGGACGACCGGGTATAGGACTGCACCAGCAGAACGTCGGCCTTGGCGGACGACGGGTGGGTCACACACGTCGAGTCCACGATGTACGCGGTCACCTTCGTGCTGTCGGACGAGTCGGGCAGCACCACGAGCAAGGCGTCGACGCCCTTGTAGGTGCCTTCCTCGGTGGCCAGCGCCGGGTCGGTGCGACCGATGCCCTTCCGGACGCAGTCCGGGACCGTCGGCGTCCGGAGGAGCCTGGGCGACGCGATACCGGAACCATCCTGCACACCATGGCTGTGCGGGGCGCTGGAGCCGGTGTCCGAGCCCCGCTCCTTCGCCAGGAGGTCGGAGACGTGCTTCTCCAGCTTGCTCTGGGAAAAGGTGTCCGCCGCGGTGGTCTGCCGACCGTCGGCCTGCGTACCGGTCGACGCGTCGTCGTCCAGCGTCGTGACGAGGACTGAGCCGAGTCCCAGAGCGGCGACCGCGAAGACCGTACCGAGGACGGCGGCCCTGCGACGGCCGCTCCGCTTGCGGTCCATGCGGTCCATGCGGTCCTTGCGGCCCGGGCCGGTGGTCGAGACGCGGGCGCGACGCGTGGGGCGGTCGGTCGTGGGCGATGTTTCACGTGAAACACGCGTGCCGTCGTCCACGTCGGACAGTGAGCCGGAGCCGGTCGCCGGCTGCTGGGAGCCGGAGGTGCCGGGCGTCGTCGCGCTCAGCAGAGCCTCGGCCGCGAGGGCCGCGTCGATACGCCCGGCGACGTCGGCGGGCATGCGCGGCGGGCCGGGGAGGGAGCCGAGCAGGCCCCGGATCTCCTCCAGCGACGCGTAGACGTCGGTACACAGCTCGCAGTCGTCCAGATGCCGCCGTACCTCCGTGGTCCTGGCCGGCGGGAGTAGTCCTTCGGCGAGGTCGGAGATCTCGGCGATGTCCGGGTGCCCGGCACTGTCCTGCGTGGAAGTCACGCTCGCCCACCTCCGCCCTTCACAGCAGCTGAATCACTCGGCTCGGCGTCCGGCCCCGGGTCGCGGACACCGGCCGGCGGTCCCGCTGCGGGTGGGACGGATGTCCCGGGCGTCCGGTTCCGCCTCTGTCCGCGTTCGTCGCCGTCGTCGGCGCTTTCCGCCCGCAGATGGGTGAGCAGGGGCAGGAGTCTCGCCCTGCCTCGCGCGCAGCGGCTCTTCACCGTGCCGGTGGGGACGTCGAGCATGCGGGCGGCCTCGGCGACCGGGTAGCCCTGCATGTCGACGAGGACGAGGGCGGCACGCTGGTCGGGCGACAGAGTGCCGAGCGCTTCCAGCAGCTGGCGGTGGAGATCGTTGCGTTCCGCAGGGGCGGACGCCTCCTCGTGGGGCTCCAGCAGCTGCTCCAGCCGCTCGGGGTCGTCGACGGGCGACGTCTTGCGTGAGGCGGCCTTGCGGGCACGGTCGAGGCAGGCGTTCACCGTGATCCGGTGCAGCCAGGTCGTGACGGCCGACTGCCCGCGGAACGTGTGCGCGGCCCGGTAGGCGGAGACGAGGGCGTCCTGAACGGCGTCGGCGGCTTCCTCACGGTCGCCCAGCGTCCGCAGCGCCACGGCCCACAGACGGTCCCGATGACGCCGCACGAGCTCACCGAAGGCGTCGGGATCGCCTGCCACGTGACGGGCGAGGAGGTCCTGATCGCTTGCGTCGCCGTATGCGCTTCCATCTGCCATCGGCCCCCCTTCCCCTGCACGTACTTCTCAGCCGGTGAACTTCACTTCGGTGATGGCCTGCTTGTAACCGGCGTAGCTGAAGTTGGCGGAGTCATCACCGGAGTACGGCATCGCCGTGAGCCAGACCAGTACGTATCGGCTCGTCTTCGGCTTGGCGACAGTCACGCTTGCGGAGGTGCCGGTCGTCGTGACGGAGCCTAGCTTGGTCATCGAGCTGAGCGGGGTGGACGAATCCGGGGAGTTGGTCGCGTACAGCTCGACCGTCGTGTGATCGCCGCCGTACCGGAGTGAAAGCGTCGCGGTCGCCACCTTGTGGTCGGAACCGAGGTCATAGACGATGCCGACGCCCGGCTTGATCACTATCTTCGGGCCGTCCTTGAAGCTGTTGGTACGCCATCCGGTGGACGTGTCGCCGTCGTAGGTCTTGGCGACGTCGGCAGGGTGCTGGGCCTCGCCCGCGGCCACGTACTCCTGTGCGCCCCGAACGGCGATCGGCTTGAGCGGCTTCGTCTTGCCGTTCTTGTCGTTGCCGTCCGTCGTCTGGGTCTTGTTCGTGTCGTCGGACTTGTCGCCGTGGTCCATGAGGGCGTCCGCGAGCTGCCAGCTGCCCAGGCCCAGGGCGGCGATGAGGAGGGCCGAGACGGCCCACTTCAGCGCCTTGCCGGTACGGCTCTGCAGCGGGGCGGGCGGGGCCGGCACCGGCTGGGTGACGCCGGGGTGCGGCGCCGGGCGGCCGTAAGAGCCCTGCTGGTACGTCGTGCGCTGGTACTCCGGCGGCGCGGTGAACGCCGGCTCCGGCGGGCGGATGCGCGGCATCTCGCCGATCGCCTTCACCAGTTCCTCCGGCGTGGTGCACGGCGACTCGTGACGGGAGGCGGTCGCGCCGTCGTTGACGAGTGCGCGCATGGCCAGTTCGGACAGGCCGCGGTGGACACCGGCCCGCACCTGGTCGGGCGCGATCAGTCCAACGTCCTTGGGCAGCCCCGACAGGCCGTAGGCGTCGCTCTCGTACGGCCAGCGCTGGGTGAGCGCCGCATACAGAAGCGCGCCGACGGCCTCGGTGTCGGCGCGCTGCGGGCTCTCGGAGCTGATGCCCCGCAGCGCGGCGTTCACGGCGAGGCCGCGGATGCGCCACTGGCCACTGGAGGTGCGCAGGACCGCGTTGGGATTCAGCCGGAGATGGGCGAGGCCTTCACGGTGGGCGGCGGCCATGGCGGAGGCGATCTGGCTGACCATCTGGTAGGCGTCGTGCGGCTCCAGCGGGCCGGACGCGAGCAGCGTGGTCAGTTCGACGGCGTCGGGCAGCCACTCGTGGACGACGTAGACGAGGTCGTTCTCCTCGACGGCGTCCAGTACTTGGACGAAGCGGGGATCGCCGAGCAGCGCGGAGGAGCGGGCGGCGGCGAGGACGGCGCGGGCCCGCGAGTGGTCCGCGGGCAGGATGTGGACGCCCACGGCACGGCGCAGTTTCTCGTCCACCGCACGCCAACTGCTGAATCCGTCCAGACGGGTGACGCACTCCTCCAGCCGGTACCGTCTGGCCAGCTTGTGACCGCTGTGCAGCTCCGGCGGTGAGACCTTGCCGGGACCGTCGGTCCCCCTGCTCCCCTGTGCCTCGTCGATGTCCGTGTCCCACTCCCGGTTCTGGGCCACCCCGTCGGCCGTGGACTGGTCCGCCTGTGCGGTCAGCGGCTCATCGCCACTGTTGTCTGCCACGTCGACGGCAGCCGTGCTCCGTTCCGCCACCGTCGTTCCTGCCTCCCCATCCCATGCGCGCCGACCGACGTCCGTGCGCGCCGTCCGACGCCGAAACCAATTGTGCCCACAGTCCGCCTGTATGCACGACACACGACGGCGGACGATGGTTGTGCGCGTACCCCCGCCTCAGCGGCCCAGACGCCCGCGCACCATGCCGACCAGTGAGTTCAGTTCCTCGATGCGCATCCGCCGCGCCGCAAGGAAGAAGATGCCGAGCAGGACCGCCCCGCCGACCAGCAGCGCCGCGAACGAACCGGCCACGCCCTGGCCGAGCGTGTGGCCGATGGCGTAGCAGGCCGCGCCGCTGAGCAGCGCCGCGGGCACCGAGGCGATGCACAGCCGCGCGTACGTCCGCAGGACGCGGGCGCCGTCCAGGTCGCCGCCGAGGCGCTTGCGCAGCCGGTTCCAGGCGACGCCGACGCCGATGGCGTACGCCACGCCGTACGAGGCCGACATCCCGACCACGGCCCAGCGCGCCGGCAGCACGAAGTAGCAGACCACCGAGGCGCCCGCGTTGACCGCGGCGACGATGACCGTGTTGTAGAAGGGCGTCCGGGTGTCTTCGTAGGCGTAGAAGGCGCGCAGGACGACGTACTGCACGGAGTACGGAATCAGGCCGAGGGCGAAGGCCATCAGCATGAATCCCATGTTGGTGGCCTCCCTGGTGCCCGAGGAGCCGAAGATCAGCGTGCACATCGGGATACCGAGCGCGAGGAAGCCGAAGGCGACCGGCACGATGGCGACCGCCGTCGTCCGCAGGCCCTGGGAGATGTCGTCACGGACGGCGCCGGCGTCGCCCTCGGCCGCCGAGCGGGAGATGCGCGGCAGCAGGGCGGCCATCAGGGAGACGGTGATGATGGCCTGCGGCAGGCCCCAGATCAGCTGGGCGTTGGCGTAGGCGGCGAAGCCGGTGCCGTCGACCGGCGACGCCTTGCCGGCCGCCGTGGACAGCTGGGAGACGACGAGGGCGCCCGCCTGGTTGGCGAGGACGAAAAGGACCGTCCACTTGGCGAGCGTGGCCGCCTTGCCGAGGCCGTGGCCCTTCCAGTCGAAGCGCAGCCGCACCCGGAAGCCGGTCTCGCGCAGGTACGGGATCATGGCCAGGGCCTGGACCACGAGGCCGAGCAGCACGCCGATGCCGAGGAGGCGCTGGCCCTCCGGCGGGATGTTCGTGACCTCCATGCCGGAGTCCGCCGAGGTGCCGTACACCCAGATGAACGCGCCGAGCGTCACGATGATGACGATGTTGTTCAGGACCGGGGTCCACATCATCGCGCCGAACTTGCCGCGCGCGTTGAGGATCTGCCCCATGACCACATGGATGCCCATGAAGAAGATCGAGGGCAGGAAGTACTGGACGAAGGTGACGCCGACCTCGTTGGCCGCCGGGTCGCTGGCGACCGAGTCGGACAGCAGACGGATCAGAAGCGGCGCGGCGAAGATCGCCGCGGCGGTGAGCAGGCCCAGCGCCACCATCACGAGTGTCAGCAGGCGGTTGGCGTATGCCTCGCCGCCGTCCTCGTCCTCCTTCATGGCGCGCACCAGCTGCGGCACGAACACGGAGTTGAGGCCGCCGCCGACGGTCAGGATGTAGATCATCGTGGGCAGCTGGTAGGCGACCTGGAAGGTGTCGCCGAGCAGGCCGACGCCGAGGGCGGAGACGATCAGCGCGGAGCGGATGAAGCCCGTCAGGCGGGAGACCATCGTGCCCGCCGCCATCACGGCGCTCGACTTCAGCAGGCCCGACGCGCGGCCGCCCTTCTTGGCGGCGGGCGCGGGCGCGGGAGCCGGTGCGGGGGGCTCGGTGGCGGTGCCGAGGTTCATGGTCCGGTCGTCCGCCGGCACCGGGACCGCCACGGCCGGCTCCGGCCCGCGCGGGGGCGCGGCCGGGCCCGGCACCGCCCGGGCGTCTACCGGAAGCCGGGGCCCGCCGTCCTGCTGCTGGTCGCGGAAGAGATGGGCGAAGGCATCCGGCTGGTGGCGCTCCTCGCCGGCCTGGGTGACCAGGTCGTCGACGCCCACGTACTGCGTCGTCCGCGGATCGTCGCCGTAGGGCAGGTGCCGGCTGGGGCCGTCCGGCTCGGGGGCCGGGGTCTGCGCCCACACCCGCGGGTCGGGGGCGTGCGCCGACCTGGGCGGCTGCGAGTACAGCGGCTGCTGCGGCTCGTGCGTGCCCGCGGGCGGCGGAGGGTGCGCGGCGCGGTCGTAGAGCGCCTCGGCGACGGGGTCCTGCGCGGACAGCCTCTGCTCGCGGTACGGGTCCTGGTCGTAGGCGTCCTGGAGGTACATGTCGCCGGGGGACTGCGACGGTACCTGGCCGTGTTCGGGCGGCGGGCCCTCGGGGTGACCCGGGCTGCCCGCAGCCTGGCCGCGGTCACCGTCGTACGGCGCGTTCATGGTTACCCCACCTCATCGTCCCGGGCCCACCGGCCACGACATCCTCAACGGTCCACTCTCTCACCCGTGCCGGACGGGTCTGTGCTTTCCGCCGCGGTGTCCGGTGTCCGGTCACTCGGCTGGTCCGGGCCGTCCGCCCGGGCGCCGGTGCCGGTTTCCTTGTCAAGACGGTCCTCCGGGGTTCCGGGGTTCTCCGGGCCGTCAGCCGTCGGCGCCGCCTCGTCGGGACCGTCGTCCTCGGCCCCGCGGGCGGCGGCGCGCTTGCGCTGGGTGTACATGCGGAAGCCGGCGAGGACGAGCAGGAGGAAGCCGCCGCCGATGACGAGCATCACAGTGGCCGTGAACTCGGTGACCTTGACCTCGAACCTGACGGGTGCGCCGTACGCCTGGCCGTCCTCCGTGTACAGCTGGGCGATCACCGTGGCCTGGCCGTTGGCCCTGGCCGAGGTGGTGAACTTCACCGTCTGGCTGTGCCCGCCGGACACCGCGACGGGCTGCTCGTCGAAGGCGTCGCCGTCGATCTGCAGGCGGGTGGGGCTCGTCGAGCTGAGGCGCAGCACCAGGTGTCCGACGCCCTGCACCAGGTTGTTCTGCACGGTCACGGGGATCGTGGCGCTGTGTCCGGAGAGTTTGGTGTCGGACTTGTCGATCAGCTTGACCTGGCCGGTCAGGTCGTCGAGATGGGACTCCACGCTGCCGCGGAAGCTCTCCGCGGCGCGGGCGCGGCCGCGCCACGACGTGGACATCTCCCGGTTCATCGCCCGTCCGAAGGGGGTGACCACCCGGGACTGGTCGGTGAGGATCACCTTGAAGTTGTCGAGCTTGTCCTGTGTGGTCGCGGTCTGCAGGAACGCGGACCGCGGCAGCTCCTGTCGGCGCAGCGTCGAGGGGTAGTCGGACCTGGAGGGAATTCTCGTCGTGGCGCCCGGATCCGGCTTGGCGGCGGCGGCCGCGGCGAGTTCCTGGGACTCCGACCAGGTGCCGCTCTGGAGTGCGCTCAGCGCTTCGGCCATCGCGTGGGCCTGACGCACGGTCGGCATGCGCTGCGGGGCGACGACGACGCTGCGCGTCTTGTTCGACTGGGCGTTGAGGGCCAGGCTCAGGGCCAGGAACCGCTGCGTGGCCAGCGTGGTGCCGGAGGCCTTCGTCAGGTCGCCCTGGAACGCCGTGGACAGCCGGGCGTCGGCGACCACCGCGGTGGCGCCGCCCCCGATGGGGCGGGCCGCGGACGGCGTGTACGGCAGGCCGCCGGTCTCCTGGAGGCTGTCGCTGCGGGCGATGATCTTGTCGGCGCCGGCGGAGGTGGCCACCTTGACGATCGACGGGTCGACCGCGCCGTCCATGGGCCAGGCGAAGTCCGTGTTCGGCTTCACGTGGAGGATCGGCTCCACGGTGTTGGCGACGACGTCGGTCGCCTCCTTGAGGTGGCTGAGCGAGCCGGTGACGCTCGTGCCGTTGTGTGCGAGGGAGGCCAGGTCGGGATCCCCGAAGGGCAGTGCGACGACCTCCTTGCCGGCCACGGCCTTCTGCAGTTCGGCGAGCCACTGCTTGGCGACCGCCTGGTGCGTGCCGGCCCTGGGGGTACCGCTGCCGGTCTGGACCTTGTAGCTGCGGGTCATCGCGTCGACGGAGGCCAGCAGGTCGGGGTCGACCACCCAGGTGACGTCGAGGCCGGCGCCCAGCGACAGCATCTCGTCGAGGCGGCCTCCGGGCGAGATCTCCGCGGCCAGATCGTCGTTGAGGAAGACCGGCGTCTGCTGTTCGTTCGACCCCGTCTCCGCGGTCATGTGGACGGTGGACACGAGCGGCCACAGGAACGTCGTCCTGGTCTTGGCGGCGGCCTCGTCCGGCTTCCAGGGCAGGAAGGTCCGCCGGACGCCGAGGACCTGCTCCCAGGGCTGTGCGGAGGTCCGCCCGGACAGCGAGACCGTGAACTCGTAGACGCCGTCGGAGCCCAGGTCCAGTTTGTCGACCGGTACGGAGATGCTGAAGTGCTCGGCGACACCGGGGGCGAGTTCGGCGAACTTCTCCACGTACTTGCCGCCCACCTCCTGGCCGGCCGGTACCGGGACTTCGCCGCTGTTCTGGGCGGTGTTCTCGATGGCCGAGCGGGTGCGGAGCTTCGGGCCCACGCGCAGGCCCACATGGGCGCCGGTGACGGCCTGCTTGCCGCTGTTGGTGACCGTGCCGGTCACGGTCAGCGTGTCCCCGTCCTGGGGAAGGCTGGGGCTGAGCGAGTCGAGGGCGACGGCCACCGCGCCGGAGCCGGAAGCCTGCACCGCCGAGGTCGGTCCGGCGGCGTGTGCGGCGGCGGGCGACGGCAACTGCAGGAGCCCGGCGAGGAGAGGCGCCCCCGCGAGCAGGGATCCGGTGCGCCGCAGCCACCGGCGGGCAGGTGAGGAACTCATCCCCTGGAAGTCTGCCGCCTCGGCCACGCGCTCGCCCGTCCCTTGTCGTCGTCAGTGGTCGTCGGAATGTGCGTCCACGCATGGTAACGATGCCCGCTGAGGGGAAGTGCCGCGGACCACTCCACAAGATCGGGAAGCAGGGGGTCGGCCGACACGTATATAAGGACAAGAGCGGGTAGAGCAGCATTCCACCCTTTCATGCACTTCTTGGGCTGATATCAGATGGAATGTCCGTGCGCGTCGAATAGGGGCGCTCGCGGACGCCCGGGCCACGTACCCTCTTCTGTTGTGCCGAACGCCAACGAAGACTCTGCCAGCGCCGTGAACCAGGAGCTGCCCGCGATGAGCGAACCACTGCGGGTCGCCCCTGTAGCCGACGACCTCGCCCGCCGTTTCCAGGAGGCCGGGTTCTCGCTCGCCCTGGTCGGCGGTTCGGTCAGGGACGCGCTGCTCGGCCGGCTCGGCAACGACCTGGATTTCACGACCGACGCCCGCCCCGAGGACGTCCTGAAGATCGTCCGGCCGTGGGCGGACGCCGTGTGGGAGGTCGGCATCGCCTTCGGGACGGTGGGGGCCCAGAAGGACGGCTATCAGATCGAGGTGACGACCTACCGGTCGGAGGCCTACGACCGCACCTCGCGCAAGCCCGAGGTGTCGTACGGCGACTCCATCGACGAGGACCTCGTCCGGCGCGACTTCACCGTGAACGCGATGGCCCTCGCGCTGCCGGAACGGCGCTTCATCGACCCGTACGGCGGGCGCGACGACCTTGCCGCGCGGGCGCTGCGCACCCCGGGCACGCCCGAGGCGTCCTTCTCGGACGACCCGCTGCGCATGATGCGGGCCGCGCGTTTCGCCGCACAGCTCGACTTCGAGGTGGCTCCCGAGGTGGTGGCGGCCATGAAGGAGATGGCCGGCCGCATCGAGATCGTCTCGGCCGAGCGGGTGCGGGAGGAGCTGAACAAGCTGATCCTGTCGGCGCACCCGCGCAAGGGGCTGACGCTGCTGGTGGACACCGGCCTCGCCGACCACGTGCTGCCCGAGCTGCCGGCGCTGCGTCTGGAGAGCGACGAACATCATCGCCACAAGGACGTCTACGAGCACACCCTGATCGTCCTGGAGCAGGCGATCGCGCTGGAGCGGAATGGACCCGACCTGGCACTCCGCCTGGCCGCCCTCCTGCATGACATCGGCAAGCCGCGCACGCGCCGGTTCGAGAAGGACGGCCGGGTCTCCTTCCACCACCACGAAGTGGTCGGCGCCAAGATGACCAAGAAGCGGATGACGGCCCTCAAGTACTCCAACGAGCTGGTCAAGGACGTCTCGCGCCTGGTCGAACTCCACCTGCGTTTCCACGGATACGGCACGGGCGAGTGGACGGACTCCGCGGTTCGCCGTTACGTCCGTGACGCCGGCCCGCTCCTCGACCGGCTCCACAAGCTGACCCGCTCGGACTGTACGACGCGCAACAAGCGGAAGGCCGCGGCGCTCTCCCGCGCCTACGACGGACTGGAGGAGCGCATCGCCCACCTTCAGGAGCAGGAAGAGCTCGACGCGATCCGCCCGGACCTCGACGGTAACCAGATCATGGAGGTCCTGGGCGTCGGCCCCGGCCCCGCTGTCGGCCGCGCCTACAAACACCTGCTGGAGCTCCGCCTGGAGAACGGTCCGATGGAGCACGACGCGGCGGTGGCGGCCCTCAAGGAATGGTGGGCCGAGCAGGGCTGAGGTGAGGGACGGGTCATGTTTCACGTGAAACATGACGCCGGAACGTCAAAGGGGTGGTGTTTCACGTGAAACACCGCCCCTCCGCGCATCCGGGTTACTTCTTGTAGTCCTTCAGGCAGAGCAGGAAGTCAGTGCCGTCGCCGGACTCGGTGTACGAGTACTGGAAGTCCTTGGCCTTCTCCGTGCACTTGCTCTCGGCCGTGAGCGCGGAGTACGTGCCCTCGATCTTTGCGAGCACGACGTACTGGGCCTTCGCCGAGCTGCACTCGACGACCTCGAGGTCCGGGTTGTTGTCGTCGGTGCTGCCGCGGTGCATGCAGTCGCCGACGGCGGCCGTGTTGGCGTCGTCGCGGCTGGCTATGTAACCGCCGATGGCCACGCCGAGAACGGCGACGACGATGACGATGTTCTTGATCGTCTTGAAGCCGATCTTGCGGCTGGGCTGCGGCGGCACCGGGGCGTAGGGCGCGGCACCGGGCTGGGGGAACCCGGGCTGGCCCGGCTGCTGCGGGTAGCCGCCCTGGGGCGGGTACGGGGCCTGGCCCTGAGGCTGGTCGTAGGGCTGCTGGCCCTGGGCGAACGGGTTCTGGCCCTGAGGCGGAGTAGTCACTTGGGGGTCCCCCTGAAAGCATGGGTACGTGTCGCGTAAGACGCGAGTAAGACCCACGTAAGCTACCGGCCCCCACTGACAACGCTGTAGCCGATAAGAACTCTGTGGCTTTGATGTGACACTTACCGGCGCTCATAGCGGGCCATAGCGGCAGCAACCGATCCGTACGTCACGGCGACCATGACGACCAGGAAAGCCGAGCGGCCGTCAGGCGGCAGAACCAGGGCGGCCGTTCCCGCCGCGCCGACGAAGGCCACGTTGAACAGCACGTCGTAGACGGAGAAGACGCGGCCCCGGAAGGCGTCGTCGACCGAGGACTGCACGATCGTGTCCGTGGCGATCTTCGCGCTCTGAGTCGTCAGTCCCAGGACGAACGCCGCTGCCAGCATGGGAGTTCTGGCGAACGGGAGGCCGAGGGCGGGCTCCAGAAGCGCGGCGGCCGCGGCGCAGGTGACGATCCACCAGCCCGGCCCGAGACGTCCCGCGGCCCACGGTGTCACGACGGCCGCCGCGAAGAAACCGGCGCCGGACACCCCCAGCGCCAGCCCCAGCAGGGCGAGTCCGCTTTCGGTGGTGGAGGTGAAGGCGTACCGGCACAGCATCAGCAGCATGACCAGCAGCGCGCCGTAGCAGAAGCGCATGAGCGTCATGGTCATCAGCGCCCAGGCGGCCTCCCGGCGCGGCGGGGCGGCGAGATGACGCACACCCGCCACCAGGTCACGGGCGCTGCCGCCGAGCGCCGTCAGCAGCCGGGGCCGCACCAGCTCTGGTTCCGGTCCCAGCTCGTCCGGTGCGATACGCAGCGACGCGAGGGCCGCGCACAGGTACAGGGACGCCCCCAGCAGCACCACGGCGGCGTCGCTGTGCGCGAATGCCAGCCGTACCAGGAAGGCGAGTCCGCCGCCCGCGGTCGCGGCGAGCGTACCGGCGGTCGGGGAGAGGGAGTTGGCCACCACGAGGCGTTCCTCGTCGACGACGCGCGGCAGTGCGGCGGACAGGCCCGCCAGGATGAAGCGGTTGACGCCGGTGACGCACAGGGCGGAGACGTAGAACAGCCAGTCCGGGGCGTGGCCGACCATCAGCAGTGCAGTCGCCGACGCCATCACCGCGCGGATCAGGTTGCCGTGGAGGAAGACCTGCCGTCGGCGCCAGCGGTCCAGCAGGACGCCGGCGAAGGGGCCCACCAGGGAGTAGGGAAGCAGCAGGACCGCCATCGCGGAGGCGATCGCGGCGGCCGAGGTCTGTCTCTCCGGCGAGAAGACCACGTAGGCGGCGAGCGCGACCTGGTAGACGCCGTCGGCGCCCTGCGACAGCAGTCGCACGGCGAGCAGGCGCCGGAAGTTCCTGAAGCGCAGAAGGGTGCGCAGGTCACGGACGACGGCCATGGAGCACAGCCTCACACACGGAGGGTCCCCGGGGCTTACGACCCGGGGACCCTCAGGCCCTGGCAGGAGCGGTCTCAGTGCGTGCTCAGCGGTCGACCTCGCCGCGGATGAACTTCTCGACGTTCTCGCGGGCCTCGTCGTCGAAGTACTGGACCGGCGGGGACTTCATGAAGTACGAGGACGCGGACAGGATCGGGCCGCCGATGCCGCGGTCCTTGGCGATCTTCGCGGCGCGCAGGGCGTCGATGATGACGCCGGCGGAGTTCGGGGAGTCCCAGACCTCGAGCTTGTACTCGAGGTTCAGCGGGACGTCACCGAAGGCGCGGCCCTCGAGGCGGACGTACGCCCACTTGCGGTCGTCGAGCCAGGCGACGTAGTCGGACGGGCCGATGTGGACGTTCTTCTCACCGAGGTCCCGGTCGGGGATCTGGGAGGTGACGGCCTGCGTCTTGGAGATCTTCTTGGACTCCAGGCGCTCGCGCTCGAGCATGTTCTTGAAGTCCATGTTGCCGCCGACGTTCAGCTGCATCGTGCGGTCCAGGATCACACCGCGGTCCTCGAACAGCTTCGCCATGACGCGGTGCGTGATGGTGGCGCCGACCTGGGACTTGATGTCGTCGCCGACGATCGGCACGCCCGCCTCGGTGAACTTGTCCGCCCATTCCTTGGTGCCGGCGATGAAGACCGGAAGGGCGTTGACGAAGGCGACCTTGGCGTCGATGGCGCACTGGGCGTAGAACTTCGCCGCGTCCTCGGAGCCCACGGGCAGGTAGCAGACCAGAACGTCGACCTGCTTGTCCTTGAGGATCTGCACGACGTCGACCGGCTCGGCGTCGGACTCCTCGATGGTGAGGCGGTAGTACTTGCCGAGGCCGTCGAGGGTGTGGCCGCGCTGGACCGTGACGCCGGTGTGCGGCACGTCGCAGATCTTGATGGTGTTGTTCTCCGACGCGCCGATCGCGTCCGCGAGGTCGAGGCCGACCTTCTTCGCGTCGACGTCGAACGCGGCGACGAACTCGACGTCACGGACGTGGTAGTCACCGAACTGCACGTGCATCAGGCCGGGGACCTTGGACGCCGGGTCGGCGTCCTTGTAGTACTCGACTCCCTGCACCAGCGACGCGGCGCAGTTGCCCACGCCGACGATGGCTACGCGAACCGAACCCATTCCGGTTGCTCCCTGTGTGTACGAGTGAGGTCCTGAGTGGACCGTCACGTGGCGGTGTCGCCGGGCGTATCCGGCCCGGGGGTGTCCCCGGGCCGGGGCAGGCCGCCCGGCGCTCCAGATGTGGTGTCCTGCTGAGCGGACCCCCCGGACGCGGAACCGCTGAGGTCCCGCCCGGCCCGCTCGCTCTCGATGAGCTCGTTCAGCCAGCGCACTTCGCGCTCCACGGACTCCATCCCGTGGCGCTGGAGCTCGAGTGTGTAGTCGTCGAGGCGCTCCCGGGTGCGCGCCAGGGAGGCGCGCATCCTCTCCAGCCGCTCCTCCAGCCGGCTGCGGCGGCCCTCGAGCACGCGCATGCGTACGTCGCGCGACGTCTGCCCGAAGAAGGCGAAACGGGCGGCGAAGTGCTCGTCCTCGTAGGCGTCGGGGCCGGTCTGCGAGAGCAGTTCCTCGAAGTGCTCCTTACCTTCCGCCGTCAACCGGTAGACGATCTTGGCGCGACGTCCCGCGAGCGGAGCGGCGAGGGCGTCCTCGGTGGTGGTCCCCGGCTCCTCGATCAACCAGCCGTTCGCGACCAGCGTCTTGAGGCAGGGGTACAGCGTCCCGTAGCTGAACGCCCGGAACACTCCCAGTGACGTATTGAGCCGTTTGCGCAGCTCATAGCCGTGCATCGGGGATTCGCGGAGCAGGCCGAGTACGGCGAACTCGAGGATGCCGGAACGTCGGCTCATCCTCTCGCCCCCTCGTCTTATCTCGCGCTGATGTATCGACCCGATACATCACGACGATAGAACGGCCGCCCGGATGCGACAAGTGGGGAAACGGTGAACGGGGTCACATCACTTATTCATCCGGGGCAAGTTGCCTGTTTTGAGGTGAACTTCTGTGCTCGGTGGGTTTTGGCGGTGCGTAGTCTGTGCGCCATGCACACCACCGGGAACCGAGTGACGCGAGGGGGCGTCATCGTCCTCGGTGCAGTACGGGTGAATGAGCGACCGACCACATCCGTACTTCGGGGGGACCGGAAACCAGCCGCCGTTGACAGGCGCGCAAGGGTGCGCCTGCCCGAGGAGTAGTCGTTCGATGAGCGAGCACCGTCGCAAACCGCCGCAGCCGCAGGGAGGCGGACGTGCCGCGGCCCGACGTGGCCAGTCCGGCTCGTCCTCCGGCCGCCGTGCGGCACCGCGAGGCGCCACCGGGTCTCCTTCCGACGCGTACGGGTCGGATCCCTACGGGCCGGGAGGCGAGGAGCGGTCGTACGGAGGCCGCGCCGAGGCCCGGCGCGCGGTACAGAGAAACGGGGGCGGCCGCCGCAGAGCGCCCGAACCCGGCCGCGCGGGCCGGCGCGGGGCACCCGGTGGCCCGAGCGGGCCGCCGGGACGAGGCCGCGGGCGCGCCGCCGTCCCCGACAAGAAGCGTCTGATCGACTACCCGCGCGCGGGCAAGTACGGCGCGGCGCGCTGGATGCCGTCCTGGAAGCTGGTGACCGGCCTCTTCATCGCCTTCTTCGGCGGCATGGTGGCGGTCGCCGGCGTGGGTTACGCCCTCGTGGGCATCCCCGACGTCGCCAAGACGGCCACGGCGCAGAACAACGTCTACTACTGGTCCGACGGCTCCGAGATGGTCGCCACCGGTGGCGAGACCAACCGCCAGATCGTCAACCTCTCGCAGATTCCCGAGGCGATGCGGTTCGCCGTCATCTCCCAGGAGAACAAGACCTTCTACACCGACAGCGGCATCGACCCCAAGGGCATCGCCCGCGCCGTGTTCAACATGGCCAGGGGCGGTGAGACGCAGGGCGGCTCCACCATCACTCAGCAGTACGTGAAGAACGCGATGCTGAACGACCAGTCGCAGACCCTCTCCCGGAAGTTCAAGGAGATCTTCGTCTCGATCAAGGTGGGCGCCGAGGTGAAGAAGGACGCCATCATGGCCGGCTACCTGAACTCCGCGTACTACGGGCGCAACGCCTACGGGATCCAGGCCGCCGCGCGGGCGTACTTCAACAAGGACGCCGTCGACCTGAACGAGGGCGAATGCGCCTTCCTGGCGGCGATGCTGAAGGGCGCCACGTACTACGACCCGGCGGGCGCGACGTCCATCGACCCGGCCGCCACGCCCCAGGCCAACAGCAGGCGCGCCTTGGTCCAGATGCAGGACACACTCGACAAGATGGTCGAGTACAAACACCTCGACGCCGCGACGCGGGCGAAGTACACCAAGCTTCCCAAGGTGCAGAACCCGCGGTCGAACACCGCCCTCAGCGGCCAGGTCGGCTACCTCGTCGACCTCGCCAAGGCCTACATCATCAACAACACGGACATCACCGCCGACGACCTGCAGCAGGGCGGCTACTCGATCTACACGACCTTCGACAAGAAGAAGGTCAAGGCGCTCGAGACGGCGGTCAAGAACGTCCGGAAGGCCAACATCAAGCCCAAGCTTCGCCCGGACACGGACACCCACGTCCAGTTCGGCGGGGCGTCCGTGGACCCGGACACCGGGGCGATCAAGGCCATCTACGGCGGTGAGGACGCCACCAAGCACTTCACCAACAACGCCGACGTCACCGGCGCCCAGGTCGGTTCGACCTTCAAGCCGTTCGTGCTCGCCGCAGCCATGAAGTGGGGTGTGCGGGACCCCGACCTCGGGACCGAGCAGGCGCAGGACGAGCGCACCCAGGTCTCCCCCAAGAGTCTGTACAGCGGCAAGAACAAGCTGAAGATCAAGGATTACGACGGGACGGTCTGGAAGAACGAGAAGGGCGAGGAGTGGCTGCAGACCAACGACGGCAACCAGTCGCTCGGCAGCCCGCCCGACTACCGGATCGACCTTCGTGAGGCGATGCGGGAGTCGGTGAACTCCGCCTTCGTGCAGCTCGGTATGGACGTCGGGCTGGACAAGGTGAAGGAGGCGGCCGTCGACGCCGGCATCAAGGCGGACAGCCTGACCGGCACCAGCTTCCCGTCGTTCTCGATCGGTATCTCCGACCCGAGCGCGATCCGGATGGCGGGGGCGTACGCCACCTTCGCCGCCAGCGGCGAGCAGCGTGACCCGTACTCCGTGCAGAAGGTCACCAGCAGCGACGGCACCGTCTACAACCACAAGGTCCAGAGCAAGCAGGCGTTCACCGCGGCGGTCGCAGACAACGTCACGGACGTCCTGAAGACCGTGGTCGAAAAGGGCACGGGTACCAACGCCCAGCTGCCCGGCCGCGAGGTCGCCGGCAAGACCGGTACCACCGACGGCAACAAGTCGGCCTGGTTCGTGGGCTACACCCCGCAGCTGTCGACGTCGATCACGATGTTCCGGTACGACGACGACGAGACCAAGAAGAACCGCACCTTCGAGAAGATGTACGGAACCGGCGGCCAGGAGAAGATCCACGGTGCCTCGTTCCCGGCCGAGATCTGGCACGACTACATGGCGGAGGCGCTGAAGGGCACGCCGGCGAAGGCCTTCCCGACGCCCGAGCCCATCGGCGAGGTGGTCAACGACGTTCCGAGCCCGACGCCCACGCCGACGGTCAGCGACACGCCGGAGGCCAGCCCGACGCCGAGCCCGACGCCGAGCGAGACGCTGACGAGCCCGTCACCGTCGCCGAGCGACTCCTGCAAGTTCGGCTGGCAGTGCAACGACACCGGCGGGACGAACACCGGTGGCACGGACGGAGGCGTGACCTCGTCGCCGACGCCCACGGACACCTCCGGAACCGGCAACAACAGAGGCAACGGCAACGGCGGCATCTTCGGTTGACGGACCGGGCCACCGCCAAAACGCCCAGCACGGATGTTTCACGTGAAACGAGCACATGTTTCACGTGAAACGCAAAACAGGGCCGCCGCACCTGAACAGGTGCGGCGGCCCTCGGCGTATTCCCAGGCACGTACGGCAGGATGTGCGGCATGCCCAGTGCAGAATCGACGCAAGCGAGCGCGCACGAGCCGGACCCGGTGCTGCCGACCAGGGAGGACGAGGTCGCCCGCTCCGGCAGCGAGCTGATCGGCGGCCCCCTCGGGCGGCGCGCCCTGCTCGGGACGTCCTGGTGGACGCCCGTCCGGGTCGTCGTGCTGGTCGCGATCGGCATGTTCGCCCTCGGCCTGATCCAGAAGGCGCCCTGCTACAACGGTGCCTGGTTCTACGGCGCCAGCTCCCAGTACACGAAGGCCTGCTACTCGGACATCCCGCACCTGTACCAGGGGCGGGGCTTCGCCGAAGGGCTTGTGCCGTACTTCGACAAGCTCTCCGGCGACATGCCGTACCTCGAGTACCCGGTGCTGACCGGCGTGTTCATGGAGGTTGCCGCGTGGCTCACGCCGGGCAGCGGCAGCATCCAGGACCAGGAGCAGTGGTACTGGATGGTCAACGCCGGGATGCTGATGGTCTGCGCGGCCGTCATCGCCGTCAGCGTGACCCGTACGCACGCCCGGCGGCCGTGGGACGGCCTGCTGCTCGCCCTGGCTCCCGCCTTCGTGCTGACCGCCACCATCAACTGGGACCTGCTGGCGGTCGCCCTGACGGCGGCGGCGATGCTCATGTGGTCGCGGGGCCGCTCCCTGGCTTTCGGCGTCCTCCTGGGGCTCGCCACGGCCGCCAAGCTGTACCCCGTGTTCCTGCTGTGGCCGCTGTTCCTGCTGTGCTGGCGGGCGGGCAGGTGGCGGGAGTTCGGCCGGGGCCTGGGCGGGGCGGTCGTCTCCTGGCTCGTGGTGAACCTGCCGGTGATGCTGTTCGCCTGGGACGGCTGGGTGCAGTTCTACCGGTTCAGCCATGACCGGGGCGTGGACTTCGGGTCCTTCTGGCTGATCATGGCCCAGAACTCGACCGACCCGCTGACCACCGACACGGTCAACAACCTGGCCACGGCGCTGGTGCTGCTGTGCGGCGTGGGCATCGCGGTGCTCACCATGACGGCGCCCCGCCGGCCGCGCTTCGCCCAGCTCGCGTTCCTGATCGTCGCGGCGTTCATCCTCACCAACAAGGTCTACTCCCCGCAGTACGTCCTGTGGCTGGTGCCGCTCGCCGTGCTGGCGCGGCCGAAATGGCGGGACTTCCTGATCTGGCAGGCCTGCGAGGTCGTGTACTACCTGGGCATCTGGATGTACCTCGCCTACACGACCAGCGGCGATGCCCACAAGGGCCTGCCCCAGGAGGGCTACCACTGGGCCATCGCCGTCCACCTGCTGGGCACCCTGTACCTGTGCGTCGTGGTGGTCCGCGACATCCTCATGCCGGAACGGGACCCGGTGCGCCGCGCCGGTGACGACGACCCCTCGGGGGGCGTGCTCGACGGAGCGGAGGACGTCTTCGTCCTCGGCGTCGCGGCCCGCGCCCGCCGCGGGCACGTCCCCTCCATCGACGGGCCGCACGTGGAGTGGGGCTCCCGAGGGGCGGCGTCCCCGACGGACGGGCTCTGAGCGAGCGGGCCGCAGGCAAGGCGGAGCACGGCGAAGGCCGGACCCGGAGGAGTTCCGGGTCCGGCCTTCGCCGTGCGGGCGGCGTGCCGCTCAGACGTCCACGAGCCGGTCGTACTGCGTGGTGGTGTGCCGCAGATGGGCCACCAGCTCGTCACCCACCTTCGGCTCGGGGGCGTCCGCGGGCACGAACAGGATGGAGACCTGCATGTGCGGCGGCTCGGCGAACCAGCGCTGCTTGCCGCCCCAGACGAACGGGGAAAGGTTCCGGTTGACCGTCGCCAGGCCGGCCCGGGCGACGCCCTTGGCACGCGGCATGACGCCGTGCAGCGCCTTGGGGGCCTCCAGACCCACCCCGTGCGACGTACCGCCCGCCACGACCACCAGGAAGCCGTCCGAGGCCGCCTTCTGCTGCCGGTAGCCGAAGCGGTCGCCCTTGGCGACACGGGTGACGTCCAGGACCGCTCCGCGGTACTCCGTGGCCTCGTGGTCGCCCAGCCACAGCCGCGTGCCGATCCGGGCGCGGAAGCGGGTCTGCGGGAACTGCTGCTGCAGCCGCGTCAGCTCCTCCGCCTTCAGGTGGCTGACGAACATCGTGTGCAGCGGCAGCCGGGCCGCCCGCAGGCGGTCCATCCAGCCGATGACCTCCTCGACGGCGTCCGAGCCGTCGGTCCGGTCCAGCGGCAGGTGGATGGCGAAGCCCTCGAGGCGGACGTTCTCTATGGCGGAGTGCAGCTGCGGCAGGTCCTGCTCGCTCACACCATGGCGCTTCATCGAGGACATCACCTCGATCACCACGCGGGCCCCCACCAGGCCGTACACGCCGTCGACGGACGACACCGAGCGCACCACCCGGTCGGGCAGCGGCACGGGCTCCTCGCCGCGCCGGTACGGCGTCAGCACCAGCAGGTCCCCGCTGAAGAAGTCCTTGATGCGCGCGGCCTCGTACGTCGTGCCGACGGCGAGGATGTCCGCGCCCAGCCGCGTCGCCTCCTCCGCCAGCCGCTCGTGCCCGAAGCCGTAGCCGTTGCCCTTGCAGACCGGGACGAGCCCCGGGAACTGCTCCTGCACGTGCTTGTGGTGCGCCCGCCAGCGCGCGGTGTCGACGTAGAGCGTGAGCGCCATGGCCGGACCTGGAACCTTTCTCGTGGCTGCGGTGTGTCAGAGGTATGGAATCACTGAACGTGACGTCAGCGGCGCGACATGTAGATGTCGAGCGCCTTGTGGAGCAGCTTGTTCAGCGGGAAGTCCCACTCGCCGAGGTACTCGGCGGCCTGTCCGCCCGTGCCCACCTTGAACTGGATCAGGCCGAAGAGGTGGTCGGACTCGTCCAGCGAGTCGGAGATGCCCCGCAGGTCGTAGACGGTCGCGCCCAGCGCGTAGGCGTCCCGCAGCATCCGCCACTGCATCGCGTTCGAGGGCCGGACCTCACGGCCGATGTTGTCGGAGGCGCCGTAGGAGTACCAGACGTGCCCGCCGACGATCAGCATCGTCGCGGCCGACAGGTTCACGCCGTTGTGCCGGGCGAAGTACAGCCGCATGCGGTTGGGGTCCTCGGTGTTGAGGGCCGTCCACATGCGCTGGAAGTACGACAGCGGGCGGGGCCGGAAGTGGTCGCGCACGGCCGTGATCTCGTACAGCCGCTGCCACTCCTCCAGGTCCTGGTAACCACCCTGGACGACCTCGACGCCGGCCTTCTCGGCCTTCTTGATGTTGCGGCGCCACAGCTGGTTGAAGTTCTTGTGGACCTCTTCCAGGGAGCGGTTGGCCAGCGGCACCTGGTAGACGTAGCGGGGCTGGACGTCGCCGAAGCCGGCGCCGCCGTCCTCGCCCTGCTGCCAGCCCATCCGGCGCAGCTTGTCGGCGACCTCGAAGGCGCGCGGCTCGATGAAGTCGGCCTCGACGTCGCGCAGACGCTTCACGTCCGGGTCCTGGATGCCGGCCTTGATGGAGTTGGCCTCCCAGCGCCGGATGATCACCGGCGGGCCCATCTTCACCGAGAACGCGCCCTGCTGCTTGAGGTGCGCGAGCATCGGTTCCAGCCAGTCGGTGAGATTCGGCGCGAACCAGTTGATGACCGGGCCCTCGGGCAGATAGGCGAGGTAGCGCTTGATCTTCGGCAGCTGCCGGTAGAGGACGAGGCCGACGCCGACCAGTTCGCCGGTCTTCCCGTCGAACCAGCCGAGATTCTCCGAGCGCCACTCCGCCTTGACGTCAGCCCAGGCCGGAACCTGCATGTGGCTCGCCGACGGCAGGCTCTGGATGTACGCCAGATGCTGCTCGCGACTGATCGTCCTCAGGGTCAGGCTCATTCGGGGCGCTCCTCGGGCTGGTGTGTCCCCATGGGTACAGGGGCTCCGGCTCTCGCGCGAAGCCTACTGCGCCTTACGAGCGCCCCGACTGGGCATACGGAAGCCGCGCCGGGCCTGCGGGCCGCCGGGGCGGCCCGCAGGGTGCTGTGCGACGTCCTGTGGACGGTGTCCGCGGCGTCAGCCGACGACCCCGCCGAAGAGGCCGCCGTGCGCCATGCCGAGGAAGAACCCGACCGCGGAGGCACCGAGTCCCAGAACGAACCCGAAGCGCTCGCGGGTCGTCACCGAGATCCACTGCCCGTACGCGCCCGTGAGGACGCCGACCAGGCCGGTCCACGAGCTGAGCAGGTGCAGACTGCCGAAGAAGCCCGTCACGAACGCGAGCACTCCGAGCACCCCGGTCACCGCGAGCAGGGTGTCCTGGAGCGGATGGGGCTTGCCGTCCGTGGCGAAGAGGCCTCCGACGGTGTTGGGTCGCATTGCCTGTGCCATGTGGGCACCTCCTGCGGAAGACGGCGCACCGTAGCGCCATACACACCCGATGTGTACAGAGTGACGGTCCCGGAGGCCGGATTTCAACCGGAAGCCGCCCTGCAGGTACTCTGTACCTTCTGCACGGTGTCTGCCCATGTCACGGCAGGGTCTTTCGCGAAGGGCCCCGATTGTCAGTGGCGGCCTATACCGTTGCGTACGCATCACAACCCTCCTGCCACGGAACGACCGTGGCCGCTGAGTCCAAAGGAGGTGGGTTCCACATGCGTCACTACGAGGTGATGGTCATCCTCGACCCCGATCTCGAGGAGCGCGCTGTCTCCCCGCTGATCGAGAACTTCCTCTCCGTCGTCCGTGAGGGCAACGGAAAGGTGGAGAAGGTCGACACCTGGGGCCGTCGTCGGCTCGCGTACGAGATCAAGAAGAAGCCCGAGGGCATCTACTCGGTCATCGACCTGCAGGCCGAGCCTGCGGTCGTCAAGGAGCTCGACCGCCAGATGAACCTGAACGAGTCGGTCCTCCGGACCAAGGTCCTCCGTCCCGAGACCCACTGAGCCCTTCCGCTCAGCTGATCCCGGGATTCGAGTAGCAGCACCAAGCAGCCAGCAGCAAACCCGCCGAGAGGTTCCCCCATGGCAGGCGAGACCGTCATCACGGTCGTCGGCAATCTTGTCGACGACCCCGAGCTGCGCTTCACCCCCTCCGGTGCGGCGGTCGCGAAGTTCCGTGTCGCGTCCACTCCCCGCACCTTCGACCGCCAGACGAACGAGTGGAAGGACGGCGAGAGCCTCTTCCTGACCTGCTCCGTCTGGCGTCAGGCGGCGGAGAACGTCGCCGAGTCGCTCCAGCGAGGCATGCGCGTCATCGTGCAGGGCCGGCTGAAGCAGCGGTCCTACGAGGACCGTGAGGGCGTCAAGCGCACGGTCTACGAACTGGACGTCGAGGAAGTCGGCGCCAGCCTGCGCAACGCCACGGCCAAGGTCACCAAGACCACCGGCCGCGGTGGCCAGGGTGGTTACGGCGGCGGTGGCGGTGGCGGCCAGGGTGGCGGCGGCTGGGGCGGTGGCCCCGGTGGCGGCCAGCAGGGCGGCGGAGCTCCCGCCGACGACCCGTGGGCGACCGGCGCTCCCGCCGGCGGCAACCAGGGCGGCGGCTGGGGTGGAAACTCCGGCGGCGGCGGTGGCGGCTACTCGGACGAGCCCCCCTTCTAGGCCTCCGGCCGAGGGGCGGGTCGTACCCACACTTCTTGATCACACAGGAGAAACACCATGGCGAAGCCGCCTGTGCGCAAGCCGAAGAAGAAGGTCTGCGCTTTCTGCAAGGACAAGGTCACGTACGTGGACTACAAGGACACGAACATGCTGCGGAAGTTCATTTCCGACCGCGGCAAGATCCGTGCCCGCCGCGTGACCGGCAACTGCACGCAGCACCAGCGTGACGTCGCCACGGCCGTCAAGAACAGCCGTGAGATGGCGCTGCTGCCCTACACGTCCACCGCGCGCTAAAGAAAGGGTGACCTACTGATGAAGATCATCCTCACCCACGAGGTCTCCGGCCTCGGTGCCGCGGGCGACGTCGTCGACGTCAAGGACGGTTACGCTCGCAACTACCTGGTCCCGCGGAAGCTCGCGATCCGCTGGACCAAGGGCGGCGAGAAGGACGTCGAGCAGATCCGTCGTGCTCGCAAGATCCACGAGATCCAGACCATCGAGCAGGCCAACCAGGTCAAGGCCCAGCTCGAGGGCGTGAAGGTCCGTCTGGCGGTCCGCTCCGGCGACGCCGGTCGTCTCTTCGGCTCCGTCACCCCGGCCGACATCGCCTCGGCGATCAAGGCTGCCGGTGGCCCCGAGGTCGACAAGCGCCGTATCGAGCTCGGTGCGCCGATCAAGACCCTGGGCGCCCACGAGACGTCCGTGCGTCTGCACCCCGAGGTTGCCGCCAAGGTCAGCATCGAGGTGGTCGCGGCCTGAGTGCCGCGTCCGGCTGGACAGCCGGAAGGGGCCGCATCCGCTGCCGCTGGGACCCTGCGTCCCGCTGCCGCTGGGTGCGGCCCCTTCCGCATGCAGCCCGCGTTCCGGCCATGTCCTGCCTGTGTCCCGCCCGCGTCCCGCATACACGTCCCGCGGATCGCGTCCCGCAGATGCGGACGACTGGGCACGTTTCACGTGAAACGTTCAGCGTGTCGCCCCGGTCACGAGCCAGCGGCCCGACCGGGCGCGGAGCCACAGGGTCAGCATCCGTACCGTCATCATCAGCGTCATGGCGGCCCACAGGGCGGTCAGTCCGCCGCCCGCGGTCGGCACGAGCAGGGCCGCCGGTGTGAAGACCGCCAGGGTGAGCAGCATGGCCCACGCCAGATACGGGCCGTCGCCGGCGCCCATCAGGACGCCGTCCAGCACGAAGACGACACCGCAGACCGGCTGCGAGAGAGCGACGATCACCAGGGCGGGGAGAGCCGCGTCCTTCACGACGGAGTCGCTGGTGAACAAGGGCAGGAACACCGGTCGAGCGATCACGACCAGCACGCCCAGGACGACACCGACCGCGATGCCCCACTCCACCATCCGGCGGCATGCCTGGCGTGCTCCTCGGGTGTCGTCGGCTCCGAGGTAGCGCCCGATGATGGCCTGCCCGGCTATGGCGATGGCATCGAGGGCGAAGGCGAGCAGGCTCCACAGGGACAGGATGATCTGGTGGGCCGCGATGTCGGCGTCACCGAGCCGGGCGGCCACAGCGGTGGCGATCATCAGGATCGCCCGCAGGGACAGCGTCCGCACCAGTAGCGGGGCACCGGCCTGTGCGCAGGCCCTGATCCCCGCGGCGTCGGGCCGCAGCGAGGCGCCGTGGCCGCGGGCCCCGCGGACGACCACCGTGAGATAGACCGCGGCCATCCCGCACTGGGCGATGACGGTCCCCCACGCAGAGCCCGCGATTCCCAGGCCGGCGCCGTAGACGAGGCCCGCGTTGAGCACGGCGTTCGCGACGAAGCCCGCGACGGCGACGTACAACGGCGTCTTCGTGTCCTGCAGGCCACGCAGGACGCCGGTCGCGGCGAGCACGACGAGCATGGCCGGGATGCCGAGGGCGGATATGCGCAGATAGGTCGTCGCATAGGGGGCCGCAGTGTCGGAGGCGCCGAAGACGTCCACCAGGACTGGTGCCGTGGGCAGGACGACGGCGATCACGGTGACGCCGATCAGGAGCGCCAGCCAGATGCCGTCCATGCCCTGGCGGATCGCGGCGTTGAGATCGCCGGCGCCGACCCGCCGGGCGACGGCCGCGGTGGTGGCGTAGGCGAGGAAGACGAAGACGCTCACCGCTGTCGTGAGCAGGGCCGAGGCGACACCGAGACCGGCGAGTTGGGCGGTTCCCAGGTGCCCCACGATCGCGCTGTCGGCCAGGACGAACAGCGGCTCGGCCACCAGCGCGCCGAAGGCGGGCACGGCCAGCGCGACGATCTCTCGGTCGTGGAGTCGCCGGGTGGTGCGGGAGGGCGCGGGAGCCTGTGTCATGAGCACCAATCTAATCGTCCACAGGTAAGAGATGTAAAGCCCTTGCGTCCCTTACTCGTCATCTCGGCGTGTGCTCTTTCGTACACCGTTCGCAGCGATCTCGGCCCAAGCGGAGAACTTTTTGTTCTGCACAGCCGGTGGACGGGAAACGTGCAGGTCAGCTCTCTGGTGGGGAGAGAGTCGGAACCTTGTTCACAGGCCTGTCCACCGGGTCGTGCACAGGTTTCGCGGAGTTCTCCACAGCATCCGGGCCGTCGTCCACATGCCCTGTGGATAACCAGATTGGCTGACGGTGCCCGCGGGCCTACCGTGGTCCGGCGCCCACTCCCTGCGTCGGCCGTGATACCGACACAAAACCGACGTCTCAGAACCGGAGTTGGGCGCTTCAGTTGTCAGTGCCGTGCCGTAGAAATGAGGAGCACGGCGAGGTCCGCTCCGCGGACGGGAGGAGGTGGCTCGGTGAGCATTTCCGAGCCCTTGGACGATCCGTGGGCCGACAGCGGTCCCAGCGATCGTCTGCCCGCCTCCCGCCGGCGTGGTGACGGGGGACGAGGCCGGGACGAGCAGCACGACCGCGGCCGGGACAACGGCGTGTGGGACGGTGGAGGTGCGTCCTTCGAGCGGGTCCCGCCCCAGGACCTGGACGCCGAGCAGTCCGTCCTCGGCGGCATGCTCCTGTCGAAGGACGCCATCGCGGACGTCGTCGAGATCCTCAAGGGCCACGACTTCTACAAGCCCGCCCACGAGACGATCTTCCAGGCGATCCTCGACATCTATGCCAAGGGCGAGCCGGCCGACCCGATCACGATCGCCGCCGAGCTCACCAAGCGCGGCGAGATCAACAAGGTCGGCGGCGCCTCCTACCTGCACACCCTCGTCCAGACGGTGCCGACCGCGGCGAACGCCGAGTACTACGCGGAGATCGTCCACGAGCGTGCCGTGCTGCGCCGCCTGGTCGAGGCGGGCACCCGCATCACCCAGATGGGATACGCGGCCGACGACGACGTCGACGAGATCGTCAACCGCGCCCAGGCCGAGATCTACGCGGTCACCGAGCAGCGCACCAGCGAGGACTACCTCCCGCTCGGCGACATCATGGAGGGCGCGCTCGACGAGATCGAGGCGATCGGCTCCCGCAGCGGCGAGATGACCGGCGTGCCCACGGGCTTCACCGACTTCGACTCGCTCACCAACGGCCTGCACCCGGGCCAGATGATCGTCATCGCCGCCCGTCCCGCCATGGGCAAGTCCACCCTCGCGCTGGACTTCGCGCGGGCCGCGTCGATCAAGCACAACCTGCCGAGCGTCATCTTCTCCCTCGAGATGGGCCGCAACGAGATCGCGATGCGACTGCTGTCCGCCGAGGCCCGCGTCGCCCTGCACCACATGCGCTCCGGCACGATGACCGACGAGGACTGGACCCGTCTGGCCCGCCGCATGCCCGACGTCTCCGCGGCCCCGCTCTTCATCGACGACTCGCCGAACCTGTCGATGATGGAGATCCGCGCCAAGTGCCGCCGCCTGAAGCAGCGCAACGACATCAGGCTCGTCGTCATCGACTACCTCCAGCTGATGCAGTCCGGCGGCTCCAAGCGCGCCGAGAGCCGTCAGCAGGAGGTCTCGGACATGTCCCGTAACCTCAAGCTGCTCGCCAAGGAGCTGGAGATCCCGGTGATCGCGCTCTCGCAGCTCAACCGTGGTCCCGAGCAGCGCACCGACAAGAAGCCGATGGTCTCCGACCTGCGTGAGTCCGGATCCATCGAGCAGGACGCCGACATGGTGATCCTGCTGCACCGTGAGGACGCCTACGAGAAGGAGTCGCCGCGCGCGGGCGAGGCCGACCTGATCGTGGCCAAGCACCGTAACGGCCCCACGGCGACGATCACGGTCGCCTTCCAGGGCCACTACTCGCGGTTCGTGGACATGGCGCAGACCTGATCCGCCAGCGCCACGACGGCGCCCGGAATCAATGAGCTCGACGGCCGAGTGTCCCGCGGGATGGACTGGGGGCATGACGACACCTGAGTTCGACCTGCTCCCCGGCACGCGCCGGGCACTTGTGCACCGGATCGCCGTGGCCCAGGCCGAGGGGCGCGCGCCCTCACTGGTCGCGGCGGTGGTCCGGGGCGGGAGAGCCGTATGGCACGGCGCGCGGACCTCGGTGGAGGGGCACGGTCCCGACGAGGACGTGCAGTACCGCATCGGCTCGATCACGAAGACCTTCACGGCCGTTCTGGTGCTGCGGCTGCGGGACGAGGGCCTGCTCGACCTCGGCGATCCGCTGGAGAAGCACCTGCCCGGCACGGGGGCGGGGGAGGCCACGATCGCGGATCTCCTCGCCCACACCGGCGGGCTGGCCGCGGAGTCGCCCGCCCCGTGGTGGGAGCGCACCCCGGGGTCGCTGCGTCCCGAACTCGCCGACGTCCTCGGCGAACAGCCCCTGCTGCATCCGGTGGGCCGCCGCTTCCACTACTCCAATCCCGGCTACACCGTGCTGGGCACGCTCGTCGAGAAGCTGCGGGGGGCTCCGTGGGAGGAGGTGCTACGGAGCGAAGTGCTCCAGCCCCTGGGACTGGACCGTACGACCGTGCAACCGAGGTCTCCGCACGCGGGGGGCTGGGCCGTCCATCCCTGGGCCGACGCCCTGCTGCCGGAGCCTTCCGAGAACCTCGGAAGGATGGCGCCCGCGGGACAACTGTGGTCCACCACCGGTGACCTGGCGCGGTTCGCCGTCTTCCTGGCCCGCGGCGACGACCGGGTGCTGAGCGAGGAGACCGTACGGGAGATGCGGACACCCGCGGCCCCGCCGGAACCCGCGGACGTGGCGGACGGTGCCGCCTACGGGCTCGGGTTGCAGATCCAGCACCGGGACGGCCGGCTGCTCGTCGGTCACTCCGGGTCGCTGCCGGGCTTCCTGGCGAACCTCACCATCAGCGTGGAGGACGACGTCGCGGCGGTGGTGCTGGCCAACTGCACGTCCGGCCCGCATCTGTCGGAGGTCGGCGCCGATCTCGTGGCCATCGTCGCGGAGGCCGAGCCGCGCATTCCGGAACCGTGGCGGCCGTTGTCGGAGGTCGACCCGGCGGCGCTGGAGCTGGCGAGACCCTGGTACTGGGGGACGCAGGCGTTCGCCCTGCGGCTGACGGCCGACGGGGGTGCCTCGCTGGAACCGCTGTCCGAGAAAGGCCGCCGCTCACGCTTCCGGGCGAACGGTGACGGGACCTGGACCGGGCTCGACGGCTACTACGCCGGTGAACTCCTCAAGCCTGTGCGGCGCCCGGACGGGACCGTGGATCATCTGGACCTCGGGTCGTTCGTGTTCACGCGCCGGCCGTACGACGAGGAGGCTTCCGTGCCCGGCGGAGTGGACCCGGACGGGTGGCGGGGCATCAGCTGACGGGTGATCCGCTCCGGGGACCGGGCGCGGCACGTGAGGGGGCGTCCTGTTTCACGTGAAACAAGACGCCCCGTCCGTTTCGGCGCGGGTTCAGAGCTGGAGCTTGAAGCCCAGATGGGAGGGCTCGAATCCCAGTCGCTCGTAGAAGCGGTGGGCGTCGGTGCGTGTCCTGTCCGACGTCAGCTGCACCAACTGACAGTCCAGGCGGCGGGACCGGTCGATCGCCCACTCGATGAGCCGGGTGCCCAGTCCGCTGCCCCGCTCGTCGGCATGGATGCGCACCGCTTCGATGATCGACCGGGTGGCGCCGCGCCGGGACAGTCCCGGAACGATCGTGAGCTGGAGGGTGCCGACGACCCGGCCCTCGCGTTCGGCGACGACCAGATGCTGGTGCGGGTCGGACGTGAGGCGGCCGAGGGCCGCCAGGTACGGGCTCAGGTCGTCCGGCGACTCACGCCGGGCGCCCAGAGGGTCGTCGGCCAGCATCGCGACGATCGCGGGCACGTCGTCCGCCGTGGCGGGCCGTATCGCAAGGTCTCCCATGGGCAGCACCCTATGCGGGTGCGCTGACGGAGGGCCGGGCACGGCTCAGCCCGCAGCCACCGTCAGTGGAGCGAAGCGCCGGGTCCAGTCACCGGGCAGGTCCCGGATGCCGTGGGTCATGACCGCGTTGAAGGCGACGGACGCCAGCCCCCGTGCCCTCACCCATGCCAGCAGTGCCTTGTGCCGTACGTCGATGTCGGTGCGCAGGGGGCGGTCGGTGTGCGCGGCGAGGGAGGCGATGAGTGCCGCAGCCGTCTCGGTGTCACGGGCGATCAGCGGTCCGACGACATGGGTGTCCATGTTGGGCCAGGCGGCCGCGTACCCGATGAGCCGTCCGTTCTCCTCGGCCAACCGGATCTGGTCGGCGAAGGCCGGCAGACGCGTGATGAGGTGCGTGCGGTCGACGCCGAACACCTCTGCGTCGAGCCGCAGGATCGCGGTGAGGTCCTCGGCGGTGGCGGCGCGGGTGGTGACCTCGGGCACCGGCCCGCCGGGCGTGAAGCGCCCGCACAGCATCTCGGCCCGGCCGGTGACCTTGAAGCCGAGTTCCTCGTACAACGGGCGGCCGTTCGGGGTCGCGTGCAGGGTCAGCGGGGTGGTGCCCATGGTGGTGACGACGTGCCTCATCAGCCGACGGCCCACGCCCTGGCGGGCATGCCGTCGGGCCACCAGCACCATGCCGACGGCGCCCAGCTCGGGCCGGTCCTGCGGCCCGTACTCGGTGATGACGCAGGCGGTGACGAGACCCCCGCCGGGGTCGTCGATGCCGTACGCCTTCCCGGCGGTGAGGAGGAGGCCCCACTTGTGCTCCTCGCGAGGCCACCCCCGATCCTCGGACAGGTCGGCGCAGGAGGTGAGGTCGCGGAGCGTCAGCCGGCGGATGGGCAGAGCGGGGAGGGAAGGAGTCGGCACGCGGGCCAGGCTGTCCGACGGGCCCCCTCGGCGTCCACCACTTTCCCGCCGTTCACCGGGCCGGTGGATCCGGCGAGGTGTTCAGCGGGGCGGCGGAGGCCGAGATCGCGGGCGGTACGTCAGCCGAGGTCAGGAGCGTGCATGGCGCGTACGCCCTCGATGTTGCCGTCCAGATAGTGGCGCAGCGACAGCGGGACGAGATGGACGGAGGCGATCCCGACGCGGGTGAACGGTACGCGGACGATCTCGTACTCTCCGGCGGGCTCGTCCACCTCCGGGCCGTGCCGCAGGGAGGTGTCCATGGACTCCAGGCGGCAGACGAAGAAGTGCTGCACCTTCACGCCGGTCGCGCCGCCGTCCTCGCCGATGTGCTCGACGGTGTCGACGAAGCAGGGCACCACGTCGGTGATCTTGGCGCCGAGTTCCTCGTACACCTCGCGGTGCAGGGCGTCGACAACGGTCGTGTCCCCGGGCTCCACCCCGCCACCGGGAGTGACCCAGTAGGGATCCACGCCGGGCTTGGTGCGCTTGATCAGGACCAGGTCGTCACCGTCCAGCAGGACGGCACGGGCGGTGCGCTTGACCACGGGTCGGACGGTCATGGGAGGAATGTGGCCCGTATCGTTCCACGTGAAACATCGCATATCGTCACCGGGCGAGCCCTCCCGGTGACGACCGCAGCGGCTCGGCTCAGCACCAGTCCGCCGCGGCCCGCACCAGCCACTCGTGGGCCCGTGCGATGTGCGGCATCGCCAGCGTGCCCGTCCGGACCACCAGGAAGTAGGTCCGCAGCGGAGGCACGGCCGGTTCGTGCAGGGCGATGACGTCACCGCGTTCCAGAGCCGCCTCGCACAGATAGCGGGGCAGCACTGCCAGCCCCGCGCCCGCGACGGCGCAGGCGAGGACCGCGCGCAGATCGGGGACGATGATCGTGCCGGGAGCGGTGGGACGGGAGTCGAAGACGGAGGCCCAGTAGCGGGAGACGAAGGGCAGTGACTCGTGCACCTCGATCACGGGGATGTCCTTCAACGCGGGCGCCCCGGCGTGGCGGGCTGCCTCGGCGCCTGCCTGCCCTGCCCGGCCCGGGGCGGCGACCAGGACGTGCTCCTCGTCGCACAGCGCAGTCGCCGTGAGCAGCGCCCCGCGTGGGCGGGCCGTGCTGATGGCCAGATCGTGATGCCCGGCGGCCAGCCCTTCCAGGACTTCCTCGGCGGTGCCGAAGGAGGAGCGCAGCGCGAATCCCTGGCCGTCCTCCCCGGTCAGTTCCGTGAGGGCGGGCAGCGCGCGTTCGGCGGTGAACTCGGGCGGCCCGGCGAGGTGCAGGCTGCGCAAGGAGGACTCGTCGTCGAGCCCGGTCTCGGCGATCTCGACCAGAGCGTCGAGATGCGGAGCCGCCTTGTGTGCGAGTTCGTCGCCGATGGTCGTCGGCGTCACTCCGCGGGCCTGCCGCAGGAACAGGGGACGGCCCAACTGCCGTTCCAGGGTGCGGATCTGCGAGGTCACGGCCGGCTGCGACAGACCGAGCAGCGCGGCGGCGCGGGTGAAGGAGCCGGCCCGGTGCACGGTCACGAAGGTGCGCAGCAGGGCCAGATCCATGGCCTGTCCTCCTCTTTCCCTGCCCTTCTCCCGGCCCCGAGGCAGGGCCCAACTATAAATATGTCGATAGGTCTGTGTCGCTACGGTGATTGGACACTGACACAGAGTCAACTAGCCTTGTACGCGCGGTTCTTCGCGCGCGGAACCGAGGGCGGTCCGAGCCACGAGGGGGGAGGCTCGGACCGTCCGCCGTCCGCAGCGGATGCCGCCGGGATGCCGTGGGGCGTCCGGGACCGCGTTCACGTCGCCGATTCCCGCACCGCGCGAAGCACGTCCGCCACCAGATCCTCCGGGTCCTCGGCCCCGACCGACAGGCGGACGAACCCCTCCGGTACCGCGTCCCCGCCCCAGCGCCCGCGCCGCTCGGCCGTGGACCGCACCCCACCGAAGCTCGTCGCCTCGTCCACGAGCCGGAGCGCCTGAAGGAACCGCTCGGCCCGCGCACGCGTGGGCAGCGTGAAGGAGACCACGCACCCGTAGCGGCGCATCTGACGGGAGGCGACGGCGTGCGAGGGATCGCCGGGCAGCCCGGGATAGCGCAGCCCGCTCACCTCCGGCTGCTCCCGCAGGGCCTCGGCGACCGCCAGGGCCGTGGCGCACTGCCGGTCCACCCGCAACTGGAGCGTGGCGAGCGAACGGTGCGCGAGCCAGGTCTCCATGGGCCCCGGGATCGCGCCGACGATCTTGCGCCAGCGCCGGACCGCGGTCATGGCCCCGGCGTCGCGGCCGACGACGTAACCCAGCAGCACGTCCCCGTGCCCGGTGAGCTGCTTGGTGCCGCTGGCCACCGAGAAGTCGGCGCCGAGCTCCAGCGGGCGCTGCCCCAGCGGCGTCGCGAGCGTGTTGTCGACCGCGACCAGGGCGCCACGCGCGTGTGCGGCCTCGGCCAGGCGCCGGACGTCGCACACGTCGAGCCCGGGATTGGAGGGGGTCTCGAGCCACACCAGCCGCGCGCCGTCGAGGACGTCGAGCTGGGCGTCGTTCCCGGTCGGCGCGGTGCGTACCTCGATGCCGTACGCCTCCAGCTGGGCGCGCACCAGGGGCAGCGCCTGGTAGCCGTCGCTGGGCAGCACCACCGTGTCCCCGGCGCGCAGCTGGGAGAACAGCACCGACGAGATCGCCGCCATCCCGGAGGCGAACACGAGCGTCTCCACCCCGTCCTGGCCGGGCGCCTCCAACTCGCCGACGGCACGCTCCAGCAACGTCCAGGTCGGGTTCTCGTCACGGCCGTAGGTGTACGGGCCGGTCGGGTCGCCCGGCAGATGGAAGTGGGCGGCGAACACCGGACCGGGCAGGGTCGGCTCGTACTTCACCGGCTCGGGCAGCCCGGCCCGCACCGCGCGCGTGCCCTCTCCGCCGCCGGCCGCGCCCGTGCCGGAGCCGTTCATGCCGCCCGTCCTTCCAGGTGCTCGCGCACCGCGGCGAGCAGGCCTTCGCACGCCGTCTCCACCATCTCCAGGCACTCTTCGAAGTCGTCCCTGCCCCCGTAGTACGGGTCGGGCACGTCGAGGTCGTCGCCGGCCTCGTCGGAAGGGTCGGAAGGCGCGGGCGATTCACTCGTCGAGGGCTGAAGGCCGGGCGAGGGGTGGGCGTACGCGCGCAGCAGCCGGACCTTCGCCGCGTCCTCGGGAGTGGACGCGAGGCGGCGCAGGGCCGTGAGGTGGCCGGAGTCGAGGGCGACGACGAGGTCGAGCCGGTCGAACCAGGACGGCTGGAACTGACGGGCGGTGTGGGCGTTCGCGTAACCGTTGTCCTCGAGGACGGCGGCGGCGCGCGGGTCGGCGCCCTCGCCCACGTGCCAGCCGCCGGTCCCGGCGCTCTCGGCCTCGACCAGGCCGTCGAGTCCGGCCTCGGCCAGGCGGGCACGGAAGACGGCCTCGGCCATCGGGGAGCGGCAGATGTTGCCGGTGCAGACGAAGCAGACGCGGTAGGTCATCGCACGCTCAGTCCTCGTCGGGCAGGACGACGTGGAGCGCCCAGGAGACGATCGAGATGATCAGGCCGCCGAGGACGGCGGTCCAGAAGCCCTCGACGTGGAAGCTGAGGTCGAGCCCGTCGGCCAGCCACGAGGTCAGCAGCAGCATCAGAGCGTTGACGATCAGGGTGAACAGGCCCAGCGTCAGGATGAGCAGGGGCAGGCTGAGGAGGTTGACCACCGGCTTGACCAGCCAGTTCACCAGGCCGAAGAGCAGCGCTACCACTATCAGGGTGCCGGCCTTCTTGCCCGTGCTGTCCCCCGTGAGGGTGATCTTGTCGAGCAGCCAGACGGCGACCGCCAGAGCACCCGCGTTGGCGATCGTCTTGACTACGAAATTCTTCATGTGTCTGATCGTGGCAGACAGGATCGAATACGAGCAGCGTGATGAGGACGGCAAGGGCGATGAAGGCATTCCGGCTGGACGAACTGGAGGCGGAGCGCGCCGCCAACGAGGGCGCCTACCTGCAGTTTCTTCGTGAGCGGAACATGTCGGTCGGCCTGTACGCGCTCAACGCGGGCGAGCACGATCCACAGCAGCCGCACCGTCAGGACGAGGTCTACTTCGTGGTGAGCGGCCGTGCCTCGATCACCGTCGGCCTGGAGACCACGGAGGTGGCGCGCGGCAGCGTGGTGTACGTGCCGGCCGGAGTCGCCCACAAGTTCCACCACATCAGCGAGGACCTGCGGGTGCTCGTGGTGTTCTCCCCTCCGGAGAGCTGACCCTCCGGAGAGCTGACCCTCCGGAGGCCCGACCCGTCGTCTCGGGGTTCCCTAGGGGATCAGTCAGGGGAGGACAAGGGGCGCGAGCCCCCCGCCGGGCCCCCGTCCGTCCTAGCATCGAGAGCAGGACATCGGATCGCCCCCTGCTCGAGGCAGTGGGCGGAGAGGCAAGGACAGGGGCGATGGGAGAGATCTTCGCGGGACTGCCGTGGTGGGTGAAGTGGGTAGCGGTGCCGGTCATCGCCCTGGTCGTGTTCGGCGGGCTGATAGCCAGCGTCGTGGGCTTCGTCATCGGGCTGTTGTTCAAGGTGCTGGTCTTCGTGGCGCTGGTGGGCGGACTGGTCTACGTGGTGCGCAAGTTCACGTCGAGTTCCTCGTCGCGCGGCGACTGGTGAGGGCCTCGGGAGCCGGTGAGCGGTAACAGGAATCACCGGTTCCCTCGCGCGAGGGAAGTTTCCCCGGCAGGCGGTCCGCAAGCGGTGGCGGGCGGTTAGAGTCCGGAACTCGACGCGGGGCCACCCCGCGAACGGCGCACATCCCCTCCCCGTGTTCCCCCGCACGGGCTCCCCCCTCGCGCTTCGGGAGTGACCCTTGGCCACGGCAGACACCGCACTCACCGACCCCCACGCACCGCCGGCTCCTGACCGGTCGGCCGTGACCCCCACCCCACACCGCGTCTGGCCCCCGGAACAGCCGGGCCCCGCCGGGCAGGATCGCCCGACGGCACATCCGCCGCCGCGAACGCCCTCGCAGCTGCCGCGGACACCGACACAGCCTCGACGACCCCCCTCACAGCCCCCACGGACGCCGACGCAGCCCCCACGGACCACGTCTCGGTCACCACGGACTCCCTCGCCCCCCTCACCGGCTCACTCACAGGCCCCCTCACCGAACTCCTCGCAGCCGGTGCCCGTCGCGCCGCACCCCGCGGCGTCCGATGCGCCGTCGCAGTCGGGCACCCTCATCGGGTCCGTCCAGCGCGCGCTGCGCCTGCTGGAGCGCGTCGCCGAGCACGAGCAGGGAGCCCCCGCCAAGCAACTGGCCCGTGAGACCGGTCTGGCGCTGCCCACGGCCTACCACCTGCTGCGCACCCTGGTGCACGAGGGCTATCTGCGTCGTGACAGAGGCCTGTTCTTCCTCGGGGAGGCGGCCGAGCGGCTGGGCGGCAGCGGAGCCGAGCAGAAACGTCGCAGCACGGTCGCCGAGGCGCTGGCCCGCTGTCACGACGCCATCGGCGTCCCGGTGTACTACGCCGTCTGCCAGGACGGTGAGATCGAGGTCCTGGGCGTCTCGGACAGCCCGGAAAATCCGGCGGTTGAGGAGTGGGCCGACTTCCGCGAGACCGGGCACGCGCACGCGATCGGCCAGTGCCTGCTCGCCCAGTTGGACGAGGAGGCCCGTCGCGACCATCTCGAGCGTCACCCCGTGCAGACCATCACCCCGTACACGGTGCGCGACAACCAGGCCCTGCTCCGCAGGCTGGAACGCATCGGTCGCAGGCAGCCGGTGACGGAACGGCAGGAGTACGCCCTCGGCACGGTCTGCGCGGCGATTCCGGTCACCGTGGGCACGACCGCCGCGACGATGGCCATCTCGATTCCGTGCGATCAGGCCGATCAGCTGGAGTCGGCCACGCAGCAACTGCAGAGCGAGGTGGGCCGGTTGCTGAGGTCTCTGGGCCGGTCTATCAGTATCTGAAAACTCACTCCTTGTGATCTGGTGTACACGTTGAGCAAGATGCCTGCAGGGTCAGGGGATCATTCCCGGCCAGTCGGCGTCACAAGACGGGGTAGGCGATGCGCGAGTCCGTACAGGCAGAGGTCATGATGAGCTTTCTCGTGTCCGAGGAGCTCTCCTTCCGCATCCCGGTGGAGCTGCGTTACGAGACGTACGATCCCTACGCCGTGCGGCTGACCTTCCATCTGCCGGGTGACGCCCCGGTGACCTGGGCGTTCGGCCGGGAACTGATGATCGACGGGGTGGGGCGGCCCTGCGGTGACGGCGATGTGCGCATCTCGCCCGCCGACCCGGAGTCGCTGAGCGACGTCCTGATCCGGCTCCAGGTCGGCCGGGACCAGGCGCTGTTCCGTTCGTCGACGGCGCCGCTCATCGCCTTCCTCGACCGCACCGACAAACTGGTGCCGCTCGGCCAGGAAGGTTCGCTCGCAGACTTCGACGCCCACCTCGACGAGGCGCTGGACCGCATCCTGGCGGAACAGAGCGCGGGCTGAAGCGGTACGGCGGAGGCAGGGCGCACCGAGTCGGCGGAACGCTCCGACATGGGCCAGGGCGCTCTGCAGGAACGCTTCTTCTGGCCGCGTGTCGGGGGTGGGGGTGGGGGGCGACAGCCGCCCGTCCTACGGGCCGGCTCGTGGACCTCGCGCCTCTCGGCGGCCACCGCCGGCCCGGGAGCCCCACGAGTCCGCCCCCGAGCCCGGTCTCAGTTCTTGCGGCGCCTGCCCCTCCCCGTGCCGGAGCGTCCCTGGACCGGAGCGGCGCCGGCCGTCGCCCCCTCCGGTCCCCGACGGTCCGCGGAGACGACCAGGGCGGCGAGAGCCGTGGTGACCGGGACCGAGGCGACCAGCCCGATCGAGCCCACCAGCGTGCGCACGATCTCCTCCGCGACCAGCTCGCTGTTGGCGACGGTCCCCACACTGCTCTGCGCGATGGAGAAGAGCAGCAGCAACGGCAGCGCGGCGCCCGCGTAGGCGAGGACGAGCGTGTTGACGACCGACGCGATGTGATCGCGGCCGATGCGGATGCCCGCGCGGTACAGCCCGCGCCAGCCCATCGAGGGGTTGGCCTCGTGCAGTTCCCACACGGCCGAGGTCTGCGTGACCGTCACGTCGTCGAGGACACCGAGGGAGCCGATGATGACGCCGGCCAGCAGCAGACCGCTCATGTCGATCGACGGATACAGGCCGTGGATCAGACCGGTGTTGTCGTCCGTGTTGCCGGTGAGCGCGGCCCACCCGATGAACACCGAACCCAGGACGCCGATCAGCAGCAGCGAGAGCAGTGTGCCCAGGACCGCCACGGACGTACGGGCCGACAGGCCGTGGCACATGTACAGGGCGATCAGCATGATGGCGCTGGACCCGACCACCGCCACGACCAGCGGATTCGAGCCCTCCAGGATCGCCGGAAGGATGAAGAGGGTCAGCACCAGGAAGCTCACGGCCAGCGCGATCAGCGCCATGACGCCCCGCATCCGGCCCACCACCACGACGGCCAGCGCGAAGACGCCGGCGAGCAGGGCCATGGGGAACCCGCGGTCGACGTCGGTGACCGCGTACTGCAGTTCCCTGGGCGCCGAGGGCTCGTAGGCGACCACGACCTTCTGCCCCTGCTGCAGTTGCCGCGACTGGTCAGGCTGCACGATCTCGGTGAACGTCCGGCCCGTGTCCTTGCCGGTGTCGACGCGGATGGTGGCCTTGTGGCAGGTGCCGTTCGCCTGCTGCTGAGCCGAGGAGCCCTCGGCGGTCGACGTGTCGCCGGTCGGCGTGCTGCCCGAGGCGTTCACCGACTTGCAGCTCACGCTCACCAGCTTGACGACCGTCGCCTGCTGGGTCTGCCGGTCGAAGCCGACGCCGGTGCGTTCGTGCGACGGTGCGCCGCCGGGCCACAGCACCGCGAGCCCGACCAGCACGGCCGCGGCGAAGGGGATCAGGATCGCGGTGATGACCTTGCGCAGGTGCCGGGAGACGGGCGCGGCGGGGCCGTGGCTGTGCGAGTGACCGTGTCCGCCTCCGACCCCTGACCCGTGGCCGTACCCCTGCCCCTGCCTCTGCCCCTGATCGTGCCCATGCCCATGCCCATGCCCATGACCGTGATCTTGGCCGTGGCCCTGATCGGGGCCGTCTCCACGGCCATGACCGCCGTCGTGTCGATGCGGCGGATCGGGTGACGGACCGGGTGGCGGACCAGGTGGCGGATCGGGGGGCGGAAACGGGTACTGCGGTGTCGTGGTCACCGCCCGATCATCGCAAGGACGGCAGGAGGCCTCTGTTCACCGCGCCCGAGTTGACGCTAGCGTGGAGTCACCTTTTGTACACGCGGGAGCTCGGAGCACCGGGCTGAGAGGGCGCTGACCTCCGTCCCAGCGATGTTTCACGTGGAACGTCACCGGAGTCGAGTGATGTTGCACACGGAACGTCGACCGACGGAAACCGCTGCGTCGACCGCCGAACCTGTTACCGGGTAATGCCGGCGTAGGGAGTAGGTCTCATGACCAGCAAGGACGCACGCACGCCTGCCTCCGACCAGATCGACGGGGAGGCCGGGACATCCATCGGCTGGCACAAGGCGTACGTCGAGGGCTCGCGCCCCGATCTGCGGGTGCCGGTCCGTCAGGTGCATCTCACCAACGGGCAGTCGGTCACGCTGTACGACACATCGGGCCCGTACACCGATCCGCTCGTCGACACCGACGTCCGCAGGGGCCTGCCGCCGCTGCGGGAGAGCTGGATCGTCGCCCGTGGCGACACGGAGGAGTACACGGGCCGCCCCGTACGCCCCGAGGACGACGGGATCAAGCACACCTCGCCGCGCGGCGGACTGCGCAATCTCGACGCCGTCTTCCCGGGGCGGCCGCGCCAGCCGCGCCGCGGCCGGGACGGCAAGGCGGTCACCCAGCTCGCGTACGCGCGCCGGGGCGAGATCACGCCGGAGATGGAGTACGTGGCGATCCGGGAGAACGTCTCCGCCGAGGTGGTCCGTGAGGAGATCGCCGCGGGGCGCGCGGTGCTGCCCGCGAACGTCAACCACCCGGAGATCGAGCCGATGATCATCGGCAAGCGGTTCCTGGTGAAGGTCAACGCCAACATCGGCAATTCCGCGGTCACCTCCTCCATCGAGGAGGAGGTCGAGAAGATGACCTGGGCGACCCGCTGGGGCGCCGACACGGTCATGGACCTCTCCACCGGCCGCAACATCCACACCACCCGCGAGTGGGTGCTGCGCAACTCCCCCGTCCCCATCGGCACGGTGCCGCTGTACCAGGCCCTGGAGAAGGTCGACGGCAAGGCCGAGGAACTGACCTGGGAGATCTACAAGGACACCGTCATCGAGCAGGCCGAGCAGGGCGTCGACTACATGACGGTCCACGCGGGTGTGCGCCTGCCGTACGTGCCGCTGACGGCGAACCGCAAGACCGGCATCGTCTCGCGCGGCGGCTCGATCATGGCCGCGTGGTGCCTCGCGCACCACAAGGAGAGCTTCCTGTACGAGAACTTCGAGGAACTCTGCGAGATCCTCGCCGCCTATGACGTCACGTACTCGCTGGGTGACGGCCTCCGGCCGGGCTCGATCGCGGACGCCAACGACGAGGCGCAGTTCGCGGAGTTGCGCACGCTCGGGGAACTCAACCGGATCGCGAAGCGCTTCCACGTCCAGACCATGATCGAGGGCCCGGGACACGTCCCGATGCACAAGATCAAGGAGAACATCGACCTCCAGCAGGAGATCTGCGACGAAGCCCCCTTCTACACGCTCGGCCCGCTGACCACGGACATCGCGCCGGCCTACGACCACATCACCTCCGGCATCGGCGCCGCGATGATCGCCTGGTGGGGCACGGCCATGCTCTGCTACGTCACCCCCAAGGAACACCTGGGCCTGCCCAACCGTGACGACGTCAAGACGGGCGTCATCACCTACAAGATCGCCGCCCACGCGGCCGACCTCGCCAAGGGGCACCCGGGTGCGCAGGAGTGGGACGACGCGCTGTCCGACGCCCGCTTCGAGTTCCGGTGGGAGGACCAGTTCAACCTCGCCCTCGATCCGGACACGGCAAGGGAGTTCCACGACGAGACCCTGCCTGCGGAGCCCGCCAAGACCGCCCACTTCTGCTCGATGTGCGGGCCGAAGTTCTGCTCGATGAAGATCAGCCAGAGCATCGCGGAGCGGTTCGGCGGTGACGTGGCCGAGGGGGCGTCGCCCGAGGAGGTCGCTGAGGGGATGCTGCAGAAGTCGAAGGAGTTCGCGGCGAACGGGAACCGGGTGTACCTGCCGATCGCCGACTGACCCGCGGGCGCACGCAACCGCTGCGTGACCGGTCGTTGTGGTCGTTGTGGTCGTGGGGGGCGCCGGTGGGAGGGCGGGGCGCCCCCACCCCCCCGCGGGCGGCCCGGGGCGCCCCGGGCCGAGAGGGGGCCCCGG